>NZ_JACVBK010000011.1:0-229999 GCF_014852325.1 Pseudomonas sp. PDM01 | reverse complement strand
TTCAAAGTTTCCTTTGCAACTTCAACCACTTGCGCTTCCGATCTCTCGTTAGCGGGAGGCGAATTCTACAGCGTTACTCGCTGCTGTCAACACCTCTTTTTCTCCGCTTTCGACCGAGAAGATCGAATCGTCAAAAGAGCCAAACAACACCGCCCTTTCAACTCCTTCTGGGCTTCGATGATCTGAAGCAACTCGCTGTCGAAAACTGTGTAACTCTTTGTTTACCAAGGAGTTTTCCGTTTCGACTGCGCCGGAAGTGGGGCGAATTATAGACTTCCAGAATCTGCCGTCAACCCCTAATTTAGCCTTTCTATCAGGATGCTCAAAATCACTGCTTATATATAGACGCGAACACCTTGAATGCGCAGTATATTGCCCAACACTAGAACAATACGTTCGTTTCCTGCCTTGGACGATGCCACGCAATGAATGACCACCCCCGCAGCCTTGCCTCGACCCTGTTCTCGGTTGGCCTGCTATTGATAGCCATGGCGTCGATCCAGTCCGGAGCCTCCCTGGCCAAAAGCATGTTCCCGGTTATCGGTGCGCAGGGGACAACGACCCTGCGGTTGATTTTCGCCAGCGTAATCATGCTGATACTGCTGCGCCCATGGCGTGCGAAGCTCACCGCGAAATCCTTGCGCACGGTCATTGTCTACGGGATGGCACTCGGCGGCATGAACTTCCTCTTCTATATGTCCCTGCGCACAGTCCCATTGGGAATCGCGGTAGCGCTGGAGTTCACCGGGCCGCTGGCGGTTGCTATTTATGCCTCACGTCGCGCGATCGACTTTTTATGGATCGCACTGGCCGCCATCGGGTTGCTGTTATTGATACCCACGGGAGCCACGACTGCCGGTATTGATCTGGTCGGTGCGGGTTATGCCTTGGGGGCCGGAGTCTGCTGGGCGTTGTACATTCTATTCGGCCAGAAGGCCGGTGCAGACAATGGCGTACAGACTGCTGCACTGGGCGTCATGATTGCCGCACTGTTCGTAGCGCCTATCGGTATTGTGCATGCCGGCGCCGCGCTGCTGACGCCATCACTGATCCCCATAGCGATCGGCGTCGCCCTGTTGTCCACTGCCCTACCCTATACGCTGGAAATGGTCGCCCTGACCCGAATGCCAGCCCGGACCTTCGGCACGCTGATGAGTATTGAACCTGCGATCGGTGCCCTGTCAGGTCTGTTGTTCCTCCATGAATACCTCTCACTGTCACAGTGGATGGCTATCATCTGCATCATTCTGGCTTCCGTCGGCGCGACCATGACCATGGGCGGTGCCGCCAAACCTGCGGTTGCCGCGGATTAATACAGGATTTGACGAAGGTCTGGTATTTACCGCGCAATTAGGCCATGTTTAGGCCCGTAACCCAGTGTCAGACATGGATTTTTCACGATAGGGATATAAGAACGCTTCAAGCTAAAGCGAACACGGCCAGACCCGGGCGCAAAGATCCGGGGACGCTATAAGGACAGCAATGAAACGAATTTTGATACTGATCGCCATACTTGCAGTTGCGGGCTGCGCGGCGACTTCGGAAACTCATACCAAACGTGGCAAGAAAGGATTGCATATCAACTGTTCCGGGCTGTCGTCATCCTGGGACAAGTGCTACACCAGCGCAGCCAACTCCTGTGCGCCCAAGGGATACAAGGTCATCGCAAAGTCAGGGGATGGCGTGGAAGAACCTGGCGATTATCCGTTTGGTCTCAACCCGGCCGGCTATACCAGCCGCAGCATGATCGTCATCTGCAAGTAGGCCGTCTCTTCAGGTCCGCGGGCCGGCGATCTGACGGCTGATCTCATCGTAACTGGACTTCAGTACCGTGCGCTGGATGTCAGGGGTGGCGAGCATTCGCGCCACAACCAACGCGCCGATGCATTGCGACAGAATCGCCCATGCCAGGCTGTCGCTCTCCAGAATCCGCGCCCAACTCTCTTGTAGCCGACAAATCCAGTTCTCCGCTTGCTGCCGGACCAGCACGTCTGAACGGGCTATTTCGGCGCCCAATGCCGGCAAGGCGCAACCCGACTCCGGGTGTTCGACATGGGACATGCTCAAATAATGCTTCAGGCAACGCTCGAGCCTGTCACGGTCCTGATCCGCCCCCAATCGTTCCAGACTTTGAACCAGCTCACGCTCGACAATTGAAGCGAACAGCTCATCCTTCGACGAAAAGTGGCTGTAGAAAGCCCCACCACTCAAGCCGATCGCCTTCATCAAGGCATCGACACCGACTGTTGCGAAACCCGACTTCTTCGCCGACAACGCACTGCTTTCCAGCAGCTTCTGTTTGGTTTCCAGTTTGTGATTGGCCGAGTAACGCATTGCCTTGCCCTCTGTATTGATCATCTTGACGCCTGCCGAATCGTAGCATAACGTTCGTTTAGTTAACGATCGTTTAGCAAAGAGAGCACCTCATGAATAATAAGAAGGTCGTACTGGTTGTCGGCGCCGGTGATGCTACTGGTGGAGCTATTGCCAAGCGTTTTGCTCAAGAAGGATTTGTCGCCTGTGTCACCCGGCGCAGTGCGGACAAACTCCAGCCATTGGTGGACGCCATCAAAGCCGAGGGCGGTGAAGCCCATGGTTTTGCCTGTGATGCGCGCAAGGAAGAGGACGTGATTGCGCTGGTCGAGCAGATTGAAAGCCAGATCGGCCCCATCGAAGCGTTTGTGTTCAACATCGGCGCCAATGTGCCGTGCAGCATTCTCGAAGAAACCGCTCGCAAGTATTTCAAGATATGGGAAATGGCCTGTTTCTCAGGATTTCTCAATGCCCGTGAAGTGGCCAAGCGCATGGCCAAGCGTCAGCGGGGCACGATTCTGTTTACCGGCGCGACTGCCGGCCTGCGGGGTGCCGCCGGATTTGCAGCATTCGCCGGTGCCAAGCACGGCATTCGCGCACTGGCTCAAAGCATGGCCCGCGAACTGGGGCCGATGAATATTCACGTTGCCCACGTCGTCGTCGACGGCGCTATCGATACTGACTTTATCCGCAACACCTTTCCCGAGAAGTACGCCACCAAGGATCAGGATGGCATCCTCAATCCCGAACACATCGCCGAGAACTACTGGTACCTGCACAGCCAGCCCCGTGACGCCTGGACATTCGAGCTGGATCTGCGCCCATGGAGCGAACGCTGGTAAGCCCTCCCCAATAACAATAATCAGAGCGCATTGAACATGAGCAAAACCGTTGAGTTCTACTTCGACCTCGGCAGCCCTGCCACCTACCTGGCCTATACCCAACTGCCGAAAATCTGCGAGCAGACAGACAGCCAACTGGTCTACATCCCGATGCTGCTGGGCGGCGTTTTCAAAGCCACCGGCAACGCTTCCCCCGCGACCATTCCGGCCAAGGGCCTCTATATGTTTCAGGACCTGGACCGCTACGCCAAACGTTATGGCGTGCCACTGAAGTTCAATCCGCACTTTCCCATTAATACATTGATGCTGATGCGCGCCGTCACTGGCATGCAGTTACGTCATCCCGAACGCTTCCAGGCATTCATCGACTGCCTGTTTAAAGCGCTTTGGGTCGAGGGACGCAGCCTCGATGACCCGGCGACCGTCGCTTCAGTGTTGACGCAGAACGGCTTTGACCCCAACGAAGTGCTGGCCTTGACCGCCGATGAAGACGTCAAGGCCGCGCTCAAGGACAACACCGAGAAAGCGGTGCAACGCGGCGTGTTCGGCGCCCCCAGCATGTTCATCGATAACCAGCTGCTCTTCGGCCAGGATCGACTGGACTTCGTGATTGAAGCCCTGCGTTAAATCTCGATGACCAACCGCCCCTGAGCCGCTCCGCAAAACTGCAGCTCATGGGCGGCCTCGGCGGTTTGCAGAGTGAACGCCCGAGGATCCATCAACGGCTTCAGCTTGCCCGCCTCGATCAAGAGAGCCGCCTCACGAAGAATCTCCCCGTGACGCTCGCGCCCCACGCCGGTGAGTAACGGCAATAACGTAAATACGCCGGAATAGGTTGCGCCACGAAACGAGAGCGGCGCCAAACTGTGCTGCCCCCAACCGAGGCAACTCAACACATGACCGTGATAAACCCGTACAGCCTTGAATGACGCATCCAGTGTCTCACCGCCCACCGTGTCGTAGACGATATCGAAGCCCTCCCCATCCGTGTGTTGCGCGACATATTCCTCGACCGAAGACTGGCGATAGTCGATAAACGTCGCACCGAAGCCTTCGATGATTGCCTGATGCCTGGCAGAACCGGTGGCAAACACCTGGGCACCGAAGGCGCGGGCTATTTGCACCGCGACATGCCCCACACCACCCGCACCACCATGAATCAGCACCTTCTGCCCCGCACGCACCCGCGCCCGGTCCACTAACCCTTCCCAAGCCGTAATCAACACCAACGGCAACCCCGCCGCCTCACGCATACTCAAATTGCCTGGCTTGCGCGCCAGCAGTCTGGCATCGATTGCTGCGTACTCCGCCAACGAACCCTGCGCCCCGCCAATTCCGGTGGCCATGGCATAAACCTCATCGCCCGGCAGCCATCCACTGACCCCCTCCCCCAACGCCTCGATGGTTCCCGCCAGATCAATGCCCAACACAGCCGGCAATGACTGACGCGCATGGGCGGCCTGGCCCGAACGGATTTTTCCGTCCAGTGGATTTACCCCGCTGGCTTTGATCCGGACCAATACCTGCCCTGCTTCCGGCACCGGCCGTTGAATGGAAGCCAAGCGTAGCGGCGCGTTGGCCGAGTCGACAATCAGAGCGCGCATTTCAAGTGAGTCAGTCATTTCGCATATTTCCGTCAGAGGTGGCTGTGGGATAAATCTTCGGCCAACCAACTCATGCTGATAAGACGCCAAATAGCTATAGTGACCATGCCTATGCGGCATCAATGAGAATTCCCGTGGACAAACTCAATGCAATGGCAATCTTCGTAAGGGTCGTCGAACGCGGCAGCTTTTCTGCGGTTGCCCGAGAGATGCAGACCAGCCAGCCCACCATCAGCAAAGTGCTCAAGGCGCTGGAGACCGGGCTGGGCGGAAAACTGATTGCACGCAGCACCCGCCAGCTTTCCCTGACGGATGAAGGTCAGCGGTACTACAACGAATGTCGACAAATCCTCGCAGCCGTCGATGCGGCCGAGCACAGTTTCCAGTCCGGCAGGGAGCGCATTGCCGGTCACCTGCGCATCGGCTCCTCGGTCAGCTTCGGGCGTTTGCAGATTGCCCCGCGCCTGGCGCAATTCCTTGAGCGCCATCCCGGCATAGAAATCGACCTGCAACTGAGTGATCAAAACCAGGACCTGATCAGCGAAGGACTGGATGTCACCTTCAGAATCGGTGAGCTGAATGACAGCGGCCTGATCGCCCGTCACATCGGCACCACCCACCGCGCAACTGTCGCAACGCCGGCCTACCTCAAAAAACACGGCCAACCGCACACGCCGGCAGAACTGGGCGGGCACAACTGCCTGCAGTTCAATCTGCTGAACAGTCAGAATCTATGGATTTTCGAGAAAAACAATCAACGCCACGAGGTGCGGATCAAGGGCAATGCGCAAAGCAACAACTCGGAGGCGATTCGCGAGATGGTGCTGGGGGGACTGGGGATTGCGTTGTCGCCGGTGTGGCTGTTCAGCGAAGACTTGAAAGCCGGGCGAGTGACAGCGATTTTGCAGGACTACACCGCGCAGTCACTGCCGATGCAGGCTGTGTCCCCGGCGAATCGTCGCCAATCCGCCAGGGTCAAAGCCTTTGTCGACTACATGAGCCAGGCGCTGGAAGCAGCGCCTGAACTCAAGCCGATCAGATAGCAGCGGTTCGAGTGTTCAGCCACTCAAGGGCTGCACCGTCGACCAGCGGACTCAAGCGTTCGCGCACTTCGGCGTGATACGCGTTGAACCACTGTTTTTCGTCCTGAGTCAGCAACGACGGTTCCAGGCAGCGCGTGTCGATCGGGCACAGGGTCAGGGTTTCGAATTTCAGGAACTCACCGAATTCGCTCTTGCCCGCTTCACGGTTCAACACCAGGTTCTCGATCCGCACGCCCCAGCGACCCGGACGGTAGGTGCCCGGTTCGATGGAGGTGATCATGCCCGGCTGCATCGCGGTTTGCGGCGCAGCAACAGCTTGATAGGCAATCACTTGCGGGCCTTCGTGAACGTTGAGGAAGTAGCCGACACCGTGACCGGTGCCGTGACCGTAATCAACGTTCTCCGCCCAGATCGGCGCACGGGCGATGGCGTCCAGCAACGGCGACAAAATGCCCCGAGGGAATTGCGCACGGGACAGCGCAATGACGCCTTTGAGCACACGTGTGCAATCGCGCTTCTGCTCATCGGTTGGCGTACCGACCGGCACCATCCGCGTGATGTCGGTGGTACCGCCCAGGTATTGGCCGCCGGAGTCGATCAGCAACAGACCGTCGCCCTCGATCACCGCGTGCTCTTCTTCGGTCGCGTGGTAATGCGGCATCGCCCCGTTGGCGTTGAACGCGGCAATGGTGTTGAAACTCAACGACACGTAATCCGGACGACGCGTGCGCGCTGCGGTCAGGTGTTCGTCGATGGTCAGTTCGGTGATGCGTTCGCGGCCCCACGCCGACTC
This sequence comes from Pseudomonas sp. PDM01, assembly GCF_014852325.1. Taxonomy (NCBI): domain Bacteria; kingdom Pseudomonadati; phylum Pseudomonadota; class Gammaproteobacteria; order Pseudomonadales; family Pseudomonadaceae; genus Pseudomonas; species Pseudomonas sp. PDM01. The sequence continues at coordinate 223,404 of NZ_JACVBK010000011.1, read as the reverse complement.
CAGCCAGGCGAAGAATTCGCACAGCGCCGCGCCATCCTGCTCCATGGCCTGACGGATGTGCTCGGCATCGGCCAGGCTTTTCTGCGATTTGGCCAATGTCGTCGGGTTCAGGCCTTCGACCAGTTTCACGCCGCTGTTCAGGTTATCCAGCAAACCGGCGGTGACGCGTGCCGGATCGACTTGCAGGCTCGCGCCGCTCGGCACTGCGCGCAAGGCGTCGGCCACTTCGCTGTAATCGCGCAGGGTCACGCCGTCCTGTTCGAGGACCGCGCGCAGCTCGGCGCTGACTTTGCTCAAGGCCACGAACAGGGTTGCCTGTTGTTGGCTGATCAAGGCGAAAGAGACAAACACCGGGTTGAACGACACATCGCCGCCGCGCAGGTTGAACAGCCAGGCGATGTCGTCGAGGGTGGCAATGAAATGCCAGTCGGCGCCACGCTCTTTCAACACCTCACGCAGGTTGGCGAGTTTTTCGCCACGGCTGACCGTCGCCTGAGGCGGCAGGTGCTGATAGATCGGCTCGTTCGGCAACGTCGGGCGATCGCTCCAGACTTCGCTCAACAGATCGACGTCGGTGCGCAGACGGGCGCCGCGCTCTTCGAGCTTGCTACCCAACGTACGTGCCGAGGCCACGGCCATCACCGCACCGTCTACCGCGACGACGCCGCCTTCAGGGGTTTGCTCGGCCAGCCAGTCCAGCGGGCTGGGTTGACCCGGTTGCAGCTTGACCAGTTCGATGCCGCTGCCTTTAAGCTCCTTGGTCGCTTGCTCCCAATAACGGCTGTCGGCCCAGACGCCGGCAAAATCCGGTGTGACGATCAGCGTGCCGACCGAGCCATGAAAGCCCGACAGCCATTGCCGTCCTTGCCAGTAGCCCGGCAGGTATTCCGACAGGTGCGGATCGGCTGACGGCACCAGCAGGGCGTGAATGCCCTCCCGGCTCATCAGCTCGCGGGTGTGCGCCAGGCGCTCGGGCACCGATCCATTGATCGAAGGCTGCGTACTCATCATGTCTCCTGCTAATCACTTCATCATTATTGTTGAGTGCCGATCAACGTCGGCACTTGAGGCCTTATTGCCAGAATGCCGGGGCACTGGCGCAGGCCGCTTTAATCAGTTGTGCCGCCTGGTCGATGTCCTGCTCGGTCGTGAAACGCCCCAGGCTCAAGCGAATGGTGCGGCTCGCCGAGCGGGCGTCATGCCCCAGTGCCAGCAGCACATGGGACGGCGCATTGCTCGCGGAATTACAGGCCGAGGTCGCAGAAAACGCAATCGATGCGCTCAACGCCGCGGAGTTGAACTCGCCTTCACTGAAGGTCAGGCTCAAGGTGTGAGGGATGCGCTGGGTCGCGCTGCCATTGAGGCGAACGCCGGGAATGCCCGACAGGTGCTCGAGCAAGCGCTCGCGCAGGCGCGCAATCGTGGCTTTCTCTTCATCGAACAGTTGCGCGGCCAGGGCGAACGCCACGCCCATGGCGGCAATCTGGTGAGTCGCCAGGGTCCCGGAACGCAAGCCACCTTCATGACCGCCCCCGTGAATCTGCGCCTGCAAACGCTGTTGCGCGCGAGGCCCGACATACAGCGCGCCGATGCCTTTGGGACCGTAGATCTTGTGCGCCGAAAACGACATCAGGTCCACCGGCAATTGCGCCAGGTCGATGGCCACTTTCCCCGCGCCCTGGGCCGCATCGACATGGAACAACGCCTCGCGGGCCCGCACGACCTCGCCGATGGCCGCGATGTCATTGACCGTGCCCAACTCGTTGTTGACCAGCATCAGCGACACCAGAAAGGTGTCTTCGCGCATCGCTTCGCTGACCGCTTGCGGGGTGATCAGACCTTGCGCGTCGGGCACCAGATACGTCACGGCAACACCGGCATCCTGCAATTGCCTTGCGGTGTCGAGAATCGCCTTGTGTTCGATCTGGCTGGTGATGATGTGCCCGCCGGACACTCCGCGAGCCTGGGCCACGCCCTTGAGGGCGAGGTTATTCGATTCGGTGGCGCCGGAGGTCCAGACGATCTGGTCGGCTTGCGCCCCCACCAGCCCGGCGACTTGCTGTCGCGCCTGCTCGACCGATTGCCGGGCCTGTTGGCCGAATGCATGGGAGCTGGACGCAGGATTGCCGAAGTTTCCGGCAAACCCCAGACACTCGACCATGACCTTGATGACCCGCTCGTCCACCGGCGTGGTGGCGGCGTAGTCGAAATACAACGGACGTTTATTCATAAAAGACTCGCAGAGCTTGTTCCGGGATCAGGTGCTGGCAACCCGTGCGCCAGCAATACCTGATCGGATGCGTTAAGAAAGTACGACTTCACTTGAAAGTGCGTAGGAACGCTCCTGAAGTCGAGCTTAACAGGCATCGGGCAACCGGTTGAAGCAATGCGTCAGCTAAAGCTTTCCAGCATCAACGGATACAGCGAAACCACCAGCAACGCGGCCATGCCCCAATTGAACACGCGCAACCAGCGGCGGTCCTTGAGCACGTTGCGCAGCAGCGTGCCGCACGCGGCCCAGACGCCAACGCTCGGCAGGTTGATCAGGGCGAAAACCGCCGCAATCACGATGACGTTGGTGAAATAGCCCTGCATCGGCGTGTAGGTGCTGATTGCACCGATGGCCATGATCCAGGCCTTGGGGTTGACCCACTGGAATGCGGCCGCGCCGAGGTAGCTGATCGGTTTGCTTTCACCGTTCTCGCCGTCGGATACCGGACCGGAATGCGCGATTTTCCACGCCAGGTACAACAAATACGCCGCGCCAACGTAGCGCAGCACGGTGTAGAGCAACGGATAGCTTTGAAACACTGCACCCAGACCAAAACCCACCGCCACCACCAGGACGAAGAACCCGCAGGTAATGCCAAGCATGTGGGGGATGGTGCGGTTAAAGCCGAAGTTCACGCCCGATGCCAGCAACATCGTGTTGTTCGGGCCGGGGGTGATCGAGGTAACGAGAGCGAACAGGGCGAAACCCAGCAGCAGATCGAGCGAGAGCGTCATTGGTGGCAGTCCGTCAGGGTCATTCAGGTATTGACCCTATCGCACGCCTGCCGGGAAACCCATGGACAGTTGGGTGAAACTTCGAGCAGTACAGTCGCTCAGCTTGGGCGACCGTGCAGTTGAACAGTGCGCTCGGCGTTCATTTCGCCTTGTTTGTCGAAGCTGAAGGATTTCTGTGGCTGACCGAGCAATTCAGCTTTTTTCGCGTGGTATTCATCGAAGGACAAACCGCGACGATTCAGCGATTCCAGTGCCAGTTCACGGGTTTCCTCGGCGGTGTAGGGCCGCAGTTCCGGGGATACGTGGCTGGCACATCCGGCGAGAACGGAGACGGCGAGCATCAGGAAAGTGGCGAGTAGAGGTTTCATGGTCTGGCGTCCTGGCATCTGGGTTCGGGGCAATGAACACAGGCTACTCGCGCCTTTGGATGGGCAGAAATCAACGCTCTCGATAGTGGGTATTGAAGCCGAATTACCACACCTTGTAGGAGCCGGCTTGCCGGCGATGAGGACCTTGGACCTTGCGGTGTTTTTGCGGCCGCCATCGCCGGCAAGCCGGCTCCTACAAGGGATGTGCATATTTCTTAATGATCTATAAATATCTTGCAATGATCTTTTGAGGAATAACAAACAGCCTTTATAACAACCCCATCGCCTTACACAACTGTTGCCCACGCAACTGTTTGCCAGGCAACAGTCATTCAACAAACAGTCCTTAAAATCGAACAGCACGCAGTCATCAATACGCTGCAAGCCACGTAAATCGTGGGCTCGAAGGATTGGTACAGCTCTTGCTCAAGCCCTGTGACTACTCACTACTCACTGCTCGCTGAGCAACTGTTTAAAAAGGAACTGATCATGTCGCGTCCATTGAAAGTCGTTGCCCTCTCCGGCGGTACCTGGCGTCCGTCCCGCACGTTGGTGCTGACCCAAGCGCTGTTGGCCGAACTGGCCGGGCAATTGCCGATCGAGAGCAAGCTGATCGAACTGGGCGACATCGCCCGGCCACTGGGCGCGGCCCTGTCGCGCCAGGAACTGAGCGCCGACATCGAAGCCGAGCTGCAAGCCATCGAAAACGCTGACCTGCTGATCGTCGCCGCGCCGGTCTATCGCGGTTCGTACCCAGGCCTGCTTAAACACCTCTTCGACCTGATCGACTTGAACGCGCTGATCAATACGCCGGTGCTGCTCGCCGCCACCGGTGGCAGCGAACGGCATGCGCTGGTGCTCGATCACCAACTGCGCCCGCTGTTCAGTTTCTTCCAGGCGCTGACCCTGCCGATCGGCGTCTACGCCACCGAAGCCGATTTCGCCAATTACCAAATAACCAGTGAGCCCTTGAAGGCCCGCATTCGCCTTGCTGCAGAACGCGCCGCGCCGTTGTTCGGCGTGCACCCCAAAAATCTGCTGAAAATCGCTTAAGGATCTTTTCATGGATGTTTTCTGGTTTCTGCCGACCCACGGCGATGGCCATTACCTGGGCACCACCCAGGGCGCTCGCCCGGTGACGCTCAACTATCTGAAACAAGTCGCGCAGGCCGCCGACAGCCTCGGTTATCACGGCGTGCTGATTCCCACCGGGCGTTCCTGCGAGGATTCGTGGGTCATCGCTTCGGCGCTGGTGCCGTTGACCGAACGCCTGCGTTATCTGGTGGCGATTCGTCCGGGGATTATTTCGCCAACCGTCTCGGCGCGCATGGCCGCGACTTTGGATCGTCTGTCCAACGGCCGCTTGCTGATCAACGTGGTGACCGGTGGCGACCCGGACGAAAACCGTGGCGACGGGATCTTCCTCGATCACAGCGAGCGTTATGAAGTCACCGACGAATTCCTGCAGATCTGGCGTCGCGTGCTGCAAGGCGAAGCGGTGGACTTCGAAGGCAAACATCTGCAAGTGCAAAACGCCAAGGCCCTTTATCCGCCGGTGCAGAAACCCTATCCACCGTTGTACTTCGGTGGTTCCTCTGAAGCCGCCCATGAACTCGCCGCCGAGCAGGTCGATGTCTATCTGACCTGGGGCGAACCACCGGCCGCCGTCGCGGAAAAACTCGCTGATGTGCGTGAGCGCGCAGCACGCAACGGGCGCACGGTGAAGTTCGGGATTCGCTTGCACGTGATCGTTCGCGAGACGGCCGAAGAGGCGTGGAAAGCCGCCGACAAACTGATCGAACACATCAGCGACGAAACCATCGCCGCCGCGCAAAAGTCGTTCTCGCGTTTTGACTCCGAAGGCCAGCGGCGCATGGCGGCGCTGCATGACGGACGTCGCGACAACCTGGAAATCGCCCCCAACCTGTGGGCCGGTGTCGGCCTGGTGCGCGGCGGTGCCGGCACGGCACTGGTGGGTGATCCGCAGCAAGTGGCGGCGCGGATCAAGGAATACGCGGACCTGGGGATCGAGAGCTTTATCTTCTCCGGTTATCCGCACCTTGAAGAGGCGTATCGCTTTGCCGAGCTGGTGTTCCCGCTGTTGCCTGAACCGTACGCAAGCCTGGCGGGGCGTGGCGTGACCAACCTCACCGGGCCGTTTGGCGAAATGATCGCCAATGATGTGCTGCCCGCCAAAGCCACGGCCTGACCCACCTACTACCTGTAGGAGCGAGGCTTGCCCGCGAAGAAAGCGCTGCGGTCTATCCGATGCATCGCGTCATCGTTCTTCGCGGGCAAGCCTCGCTCCTACAGGGGACGGTGTTGAATTTATTGAGGAACCCCGCGTGACTGCCAAGCCGCTAAGCGCCCTGTTATCCCCCCTGCAAACCGCCCGCCAGTTGGCCGCCGAGTTTGCCTTGACCGCGGTCGAGCGCGACGAACGTGGCGGTACGCCGAAAGCCGAGCGTGACGCCCTGCGCCAAAGCGGTCTGCTCGCGTTGAGCATTCCCACCCAGTACGGCGGCCTCGGCGCCAGCTGGAGTGAAACCCTGACCATCGTGCGCGAGTTCGCCAAGGTCGACAGTTCGATTGCCCACGTCTTCGGTTTTCATCACCTGATGCTCGCCACCGTGCGCCTGTTCGCCCGACCCGAACAGTGGCAGCCGTGGTTCGAACAGACCGCGCGCAAGAACTGGTTCTGGGGCAATGCCCTCAATCCGCTCGATACCCGCACCGTGGTGAAAAAACTCGGTGGCTGGCGCGAGTTTTCCGGCAAGAAAAGTTTCTGCTCCGGCGCCAGCGATTCGGAAATGCTGATTGCCTCGGCAGTGGATGAAAGCGCCGGCGGCAAGCTGTTGATCGCGGCCATCCCCAGCGGCCGCAGCGGCATCACCCTACACAACGACTGGAACAACATGGGCCAGCGCCAGACCGACAGCGGCAGCGCTTCGTTCGAACGGGTGCGCGTGGAAGAGTCGGAATTGCTGCTCGACCCGGGTCCGCTGAGCACACCGTTCGCCTGCCTGCGGCCATTGATCGCGCAGCTTACTTTTACGCACATGTTCCTCGGCATCGCCGAAGGTGCCTTTGAAGAGGCGCGGCATTACACCCTCACCGAAACCCGCCCATGGCATAAATCCAGCGCTCAGGATGTGCGTCAGGACCCGTATGTGCTCGGCCATTACGGCGAATTCTGGGTCGCGCTCGAAGGCGTTCGTTTGCTGGTGGAACGCGCCGCCGACCTGCTCGACAAGGCCTGGGCGAAAGGCCCGAACCTCAGCGCCGAAGAACGTGGACACCTCGCCACCGCGATTGCCACGGCCAAGGTCGCCGCCACGCGCAACGGCCTCGAACTTTGTAGCCGGCTGTTCGAAGTGACCGGCGCGCGCTCGACTCACGCCTCGCTGCGGCTCGACCGCCACTGGCGCAACCTGCGCACGCAAACCCTGCACGACCCGGTGGATTACAAACTCCATGAACTGGGCGACTGGGCGTTGAACCAGTCCCTGCCGATTCCGACCTTCTATTCATAGCCTTCTCATGGAGCCTGCCCCATGCAACTGCTGACCTTACCGCCCTCGCCCGCCCTGGCCACGTCGATCCGCGCCACCGCGCAAGTATTCGAAGACCCGAAATCCCAGGCCTTGCTCGCGCATTTGCAACAGGTCGCGCCGAGTGAAGCCAGCGTGCTGATCATCGGCGAAACCGGCACCGGCAAGGAGCTGGTGGCGCGGCATATCCACAACCTCAGCGCCCGGCGCAACCGCCCGTTCGTGGCCGTCAACTGCGGCGCGTTCTCTGAATCCCTGGTCGAGGCCGAGTTGTTCGGCCACGAAAAAGGTGCGTTCACCGGCGCCTTGAGCGCCAAGGCCGGCTGGTTCGAAGAGGCCGACGGCGGCACCTTGTTCCTCGATGAAATCGGTGATCTGCCGATGGCGATTCAGGTGAAATTGCTGCGGGTGTTGCAGGAGCGCGAAGTGGTGCGCCTGGGTTCGCGCAAAAGCATTCCAATCAACGTGCGCGTGCTGGCGGCGACCAACGTGCAGCTGGAAAAAGCCATCAACGCCGGGCATTTCCGCGAGGACCTGTATTACCGCCTCGACGTGGTCAGCCTGGAACTGAGCCCGCTGCGTGATCGCCCCGGCGACATCCTGCCGCTGACCCGTCACTTCGTCGAAGCCTACAGTCAGCGACTCGGCTACGGCACCATCACCATCAGCAAGGAAGCCGAACTGAAACTGCGCAGTTACAGTTGGCCGGGCAACATCCGCGAACTGGAAAACGTCATTCACCACACCTTGCTGATCTGCCGTAATGGCGTGATCGAGCGCGATGACCTGCGCCTGTCGAACATGCGCATCGAGCGTCAGGACGACTATCACAGCCAGCTCGACGATTCACCGGAAGCCCTGCTCGACCGCGCGTTTCAAAAGCTGTTCGAGGAACAGGCCGGCGCGCTGCACGAGAAAGTCGAGGACGCCTTGCTGCGCGCGGCTTACCGTTTCAGCCATTACAACCAGGTGCACACCGCCGCACTGCTGGGCTTGAGCCGCAACGTGACGCGCACGCGCCTGATCAAGATCGGCGAACTGGCGGTGAACAAGCGCCGGCCCACGGAAAACGTACAGGGAGAGCGCTTGATGCAGCTGTCGATTTAGCTCACTAGATTGCAATGCAGCGCGTTGTCGTGGCTGCGTTCCAGGCTGTGCAGCACCTGGAACGAGCCGAACGTCACGGTTTTCGCCTGATGGGCGCGGATCAGTTGCCAGAAGTCCTGCTCGCCGCTTTCAAAACCCTGAAACGCGGCTTCCCCCGCCTCACGCGTTTGCCATTGCAGGTAATTGAGCACCCGCCGGCCATCGTCGCTGGCCTGGATACTCGCACTGAGAAAACCGCTGTAACGCTGGGCCAGGCGTTCGGTCTGTAACGAAAGCGCCGACACCAGGGCGGCCTGTTGATGGGGTTCGATCTCAAATTCGATCAATTGGGTGAAGCTGCGATTTTTCTCTGGCGCTTGCATGAAGAGTCCCCACTGACGTGTAAGCCGGATCTTGCGATCCGAAGGCCTGCAGGGTAAAACCTCGAGTTAACTAGAGGTCAAGGGACATTTTTCACATGATCACCTCGCAACAACTGCATAAAGAGCTCACCGTCGGCCAAGTCGCCGCCCGCAGCGGCGTGGCGGTCACGGCGCTGCATTTTTATGAAGCCAGGGGTTTGATCAAAAGCACGCGCAATCAGGGCAACCAGCGGCGCTATCCGCGTGAAGTGTTGCGGCGGGTGGCGTTGATCAAAGTGGCGCAGCGCTTGGGGATTCCGCTGGCGGAGATTGGCGAGGCGTTGAAAACCCTGCCGGATAACCGCGCGCCGACGGCGGCGGACTGGAAGGTGTTGTCGGCGCAATGGCGCCGGGAGCTGGATGAGCGAATCAATCAGCTGACCTTGCTGCGGGACACGCTCAATGGCTGTATTGGCTGTGGGTGTTTGTCGATGGAGGCGTGTCCGTTGCGTAATTTTGGTGATGTGTTGGGGGATCGGGGGCCGGGGGCGCAGCTGTTGGAATAGGGGACAGATCCGGAATAGCGGCGCGCCATTCGCGGGCAAGCCTCGCTCCTACAAAAGCACCGCCGTACCTGTAGGAGCGAGGCTTGCCCGCGAAGACGTCCTCAAGAATGGCTAGAGATCAGAAGCCCGGCGCAATCTGCCCTTTGTAGCGGGTCAAGATGAACTGCCGCACTTCATCGGAATTCAACGCTTTGGCCAGTTTCTGCAAACCCGGGTCGTTGATGTTGTCCGGGCGGGCCACCAGGAATTCGATGTACAGGCTCTTGCCCTTCTCGACGATCAACGCGCTGTTGGTGTCGATCCCCGCTTCCAGAGCGTAGTTGGCGAACACAAACGCCAGGTCCACCTGACTCACCGAACGCGCCAGCAACGCACCTTCCAGTTCACGAATTTTCAAATGCTTCGGGTTTTCGGCGATGTCGCGCTGAGTCGCCAGGGTGTTGCTCGGGTCCTTGAGTTTGATCAGCCCGGCCTCGTGCAGCAGCACCAGTGCGCGGCCAGTGTTCACCGGGTCGTTGGGGATGGAGACGGTGGCGCCATCCTTCAGTTCGGCGATGTTTTTGATCTTGGTCGAATAGGCCCCGAACGGTTCGATGTGCACACCGACCACCGGCACCAGATCGGTGTGACGGGTCTTGTTGTAGTCATCGAGAAACGGCCGGTACTGGTAATAGTTGGCGTCGAGGTTCTTCAGTGCAAGCTGCTGGTTGGGCTGGATGAAGTCAGTGAAGACCTTGATGTCCAGGTCCACGCCTTCCTTGGCCAGGGTGGGTTTGACGAACTCGAGGATCTCCGCGTGCGGCACCGGCGTGGCACCGACGGTGAGTTTTTCGTTGGCGTGAACGCTCAACGACACAAGGGCAGCCAGAATGGCCAGGGTCTTTTTCATGTTGTGCTCCTAGGCAGATTGAGTGGCCGTCGTGGGGCGGACGTGAGGCCTGAGTTTTTTGTCGAATTGAATGTTTATCGTCGGCTGTAGCGCGCCACCAATCGGTCGCCGGTCATTTGCAGGGCCTGGACCAGGATCAGCAAAAGCACCACGGTGACCACCATCACGTCGGTCTGGAATCGCTGGTAGCCGTAGCGGATCGCCAGGTCGCCCAGGCCTCCGCCGCCAATCACCCCGGCCATCGCCGTGTAATCCACCAGCACGATGGCGGTGACAGTGACCGCCGCCAGCAACCCGCCGCGAGCCTCGGGCAACAAGGTGTGGCGGATGATTTGCCAGGTGGTGCCGCCCATGGCCTGGGTCGCCTCCACGACGCCGCGATCGACTTCGCGCAAGGCGGTTTCCACCAGCCGCGCGAAGAACGGCGTGCAGCCAACCACCAGCGGCGGAATGGTCCCCGGCACGCCCAGCGAAGTGCCGACCAGTAGCGTGGTCAGCGGAATCAACACAATCAGCAAAATGATGAACGGCAGCGAACGCAGCATGTTCACGATCACCGACAACACCCGGTAAACGCCGATGGCTTCGTGCAACTGGCGCTTGCCGGTGAGGAACAGCACTACCCCCAGCGGCAAGCCCAGCAGTACGGTGAAACCGAGGGCGGCACCGAGCATGCTCAAGGTGTCGAGACAGGCCTGGCCGATGTCGGCCCAGTAAATGTTTTTGAACCATTCGGCCATGATCAGGACCAGTCGTGGCGCGGCGGTTTGACGCCGTTGAGCAGCCAGTTGCCGACCACGTGGTATTTCCAGCGCACCGGGTCATGCAGGGTATGCACCCGCGCATTGCGCCAGTGCCGGTCGAAGTTGTGCTTCTTCAGGGTCGAACGGGTGCCGCCGAGTTCGAACAGTTTGTTGGTGGCTTCGATGGCGATTTCGGTGGTCAGCACTTTGGCTTTGGCCACCGCGAGGGACGCTCGGGCGACGTTGTCTTCGTCGGGTGCCGGGCGCGCCGCATCCAGCGCCCAACCGGCACGTTCCAGCAAGGCTTCGGCAGCTTCCAGGCGAATCTCCAGGCCACCGACCTGAATGATGGTCAGCGGATCTTCACTGGCTTTCTCCACACCTGCATCGATCCACGGCCGGGCGAATTGCTGAACGAAGGCGATGGTGTCACGCAGTGCTGCGCGGGCGATGCCGGCGTCGATGGCGGCGGTGGTCAATTGCGCGAACGGGCCGGCCAGGGTCGGGCTTTCATAGGAACGATACGTCGGGAACACGTTGAATGCCGGGACGTGCAGGTCCTCGGCCAGCACCGTGCCGCTGGACGTGGTGCGCTGACCGATGCTGTCCCAGTCGTCGACGATCACCAGCCCTGGAGTGCCGCGTTCGACGAAGGACAACTGGCCCCTCTGCTCTTCATCCAGCGCCAGCACCGCCAGCCAGTGGGCGTAGAGCGAACCGGTGCAATAACCCTTGCGACCATTGATCACATGCCCGTCGCCATAACGGCGAATGGTCGCCTGAATGTCCTGCACGTTTTTGCCGCCGGTTTCCGACAGCGCATTGGCAAAGCGATGACCTTGCAGCGCCAGGCCGAAAAAATGTGCCTGCTGCTCGGGCGTGCCTTGCAGGCGGATATCTTCCAGCAGGCAATAGTGGTTTTGCGGGATCTGCCCCAGGGACGGATCGGCCGCCGAGATGATCGCGATGACCTGCGCCAGCACCGCGTAGGACACCTGCGCGCCACCAAACTCCTTTGGCACGCTGATGCCCCACAAGCCACTGTTGGAATACAGGTCGACGATTTCGGCGGGCACCTGGCGCGTACGGTCGCGCTCGGCGTCCTGCTCCAGCAAGACCGCGGCGACGCGCTCGGCCACACGCAAGGCTTCGGCTTCATCGGCGATCCGATGGGCGGCCGGCGGGTTGATCGGATAAACGGCAGATTCAGGCATACAAGTCTCTCGGCAACAGTGTTTACCGGAGGACATTGCAGCTTCTGTGCCTGACCGCCCGGCCCTGTGTTTTCGGGCAGTTTCGGGGGGGTTCAACGGTTATTCAGTGAGAAACCCGAGCATTCTGCTGCTTCACTGTTTATGGCCGAACAGTGGCGCTGCTGCTCGTCGGGCACTCGGATGCGTAAAAGGCGCTGGCCTATAGTTATCCGGTCGGAAACCGGCGAAGGACTACCTTCAATTCAACAATAGACAGGGAGAATCGTCATGAGCGTCAAACCCATTCCAGAGGGTTATCACAGCATCACCCCTTATCTGGGCATTCAAAAAGCGGTCGAAGCCATCGAGTTCTACAAGAAAGCCTTCGGCGCAACCGAAGTCATGCGCCTGTCCATGCCCGACGGCAGCATCGGCCACGCCGAACTGCGCATCGGCGACTGCCCGATCATGCTCGGCACGCCGTGCGATCAGGGGCCGTTGAGCAATCCGGACAAGTCACCGTCCGTGGGCTTGCACCTGTATGTGAATGATGTGGACAAGTCCTGCAAACAGGCGATTGCGGCGGGCGCCACGGTGGTGTCCGAGGTCAAGGATCAGTTTTACGGCGACCGTTCGGGAACGTTGAAAGATCCGTATGGGCATTTGTGGTTTCTGGCCACGCGCAAGGAAGATTTGACCCAGGCTCAGATTGAGCAGCGGGCCAAGGAGATGTTTCAGCAGGGTTGAGATTTTCTGTGAATATCAGGGCCTCTTCGCGGGCAAGCCTCGCTCCTACAGGTCCGGTTGTGCTTTTGTAGGAGCGAGGCTTGCCCGCGAAGGCGGCCTCCGAGACAACACACTTCATGAACAAGCGCACCACGCTTTGCGCCTTGCCGTAGTCGCCGAACAATTTCAGGATGCAGGCAACTACAACAAGGAGTCATCCCATGTTCGCCGGATTCCTCAAAGACCAGCGCCACGTCAACGGTGTGGACATTGCCTACCGCATCGGCGGCAGCGGGCCGGGCCTGCTGTTGCTGCACGGTCACCCGCAGACCCACGTCATCTGGCACAAGGTTGCCGAACAACTGGCCGCGCACTTCACCGTAGTCGCCGCCGACCTGCGCGGTTACGGCGACAGCGGCAAACCGCTGGCCAACGACCACCACACCAACTACTCCAAACGGGAAATGGCCAAGGACAGCATCGAGCTGATGAAGTCCCTGGGCTTCGAGCAGTTCTCGGTGCTTGCGCACGACCGTGGCGCCCGGGTTGCCCATCGCCTGGCGCTGGATCATCCGCAGGCCGTGCAACGCATGGTGTTGCTCGACATCGCGCCGACGCTGTCGATGTACACGCAAACCAATGAAGCCTTTGCCCGCGCCTATTGGCACTGGTTCTTCCTGATCCGCCCCGCTCCGTTGCCGGAAACCCTGATCGAGGCCGATCCCGAATCCTATCTGCGCAGCGTGATGGGCAGTCGCAGTGCCGGGCTCAAACCGTTCACCGCCGAGGCCTTTGGCGAATACCTGCGCTGCCTGAAACAGCCGGGCACCGCACGCGGGATCTGCGAGGACTACCGGGCCAGCGCCAGCATCGATCTGGATCACGACCGCGCCGACATCGACGCCGGCCATCATCTGAACTTGCCGCTGCTGGTGCTTTGGGGTGCCGAAGGCACGGTCGGCCGCTGCTTCGAACCGCTCAAGGAATGGCAACACGTGGCCACCGACGTGCGCGGCAAAGCGCTGCCCGCCGGCCATTACATCGCCGAAGAAGCCCCCGAGCTGCTGCTCGCCGAAGTCCTGGCTTTCCTGCGCTGACAGCCGCGCCGTACTGATCTGAATCCACTTTCCGCCGCAGGCCGTCACGGGCCTGCGCGGGATCGTCATGCCCAAAAACCGTCTCGAGATAATAAAAATGACCATCAAGAAACTGCTGGGAACCCTCTACGTGCAGGTGCTCATCGCCATCGCGCTGGGCATTGTGATCGGCCATTTCTGGCCGCAGATCGGCATCGACCTCAAGCCGTTGGGTGACGGTTTCATCAAGCTGATCAAGATGATCATCGGTCCGATCATCTTCTGCACGGTGGTCTCCGGAATCACCAGCATGCACGACGTGAAACAGGTCGGCCGGGTCGGTGGCAAGGCGCTGCTGTACTTCGAAATCGTCTCCAGCCTTGCGCTGTTGATCGGCCTGCTGGCGGCGCATGCGCTGCATCCGGGCGCGGGGTTCAACATTGATGTGAAGACGCTGGATTCGTCGGCGATTGCCGGTTTTGTCGGTCAGGCCGAACACGGCGAAGGCATCACCGGTTTTTTGCTGCACGTGATTCCGACGACTTTTTTTGATGCCTTCTCCAAGGGTGAAATCCTGCCCGTGCTGTTCGTCTCGGTGCTGTTCGGCATTGCGCTGGTGATGGTCGGTGAAAAGGGCCGGCCACTGGTGAACGTGATCAATCAGGCCAGCGAAGTGTTCTTCCGCATCGTCGGCATCATCAGCCGCGTCGCACCGATCGGGGCGTTTGGCGCGATTGCGTTCACCATCGGCAAGTACGGCCTCGGCTCGTTGCTGCCGCTGTTGAAGCTGATCGGCACGTTCTACCTGACCGCGTTGATTTTCATTGCGTGCGTGCTCGGCAGCATTGCCCGTTATGCCGGCTTCAGCATTTTCAAACTGCTGGCGTACATCAAGGCAGAACTGTTGATCGTACTCGGCACCAGCTCTTCGGAATCGGCACTGCCGCAGCTGATCCAGAAACTCGAAAGCCTGGGCGCCTCCAAAGGCGTGGTGGGGATTGTCGTGCCGACCGGCTACACCTTCAACCTGGACGGCACCAACATTTACATGACGCTGGCGGTGCTGTTTTTGGCCCAGGCGACCAACATTGACTTGAGCCTGGAGCAGCAACTGACCTTGCTGGCCGTGGCGATGCTCACCTCCAAAGGCGCGGGTGCGGTGGTCGGTGCGGGGTTCGTGGCGCTGGCGGCGAGCCTGGCCGTAGTGCCGACCGTGCCGGTGGCGGCGATGGTGCTGATCCTCGGTGTCGACCGTTTCATGGCCGAATGCCGATCCCTGACCAACATCATCGGCAACGCCGTCGCAGCGCTGGTGGTGGCCGCCTGGGAAGGTGAACTGGACCGCAGCAAGATGGCGCCGATTGCCCTCAAACGCGGGCGCCACGCTCGGGCGGCAGCGGCGGCGGCCAAGCTGTCTGCTGAGTAAGTCGACGTTCACACCGATGCTATGCTGGCGGCTCATGCCGCCAGTGCCCGTTCTGTCATGACCACCAAGAAAGACACCGTGCCCCTGCCCGAAGACCTGCGTGTATTACTTACCGTCATTCGCAAAAGCGGTTTCGCCGCCGCAGCGGATGAACTGGGCCTGTCTCCCGCCTATGTCAGCAAACGCATCCAGATTCTCGAAACCACCCTCGGCACGCGCCTGCTACACCGCACCAGCCGCCGCATCGCCCTGACCGAAGACGGTGAACGTGTGCAGCGCTGGGCGTTGCGGATTCTCGATGATTTCCAGCAACTGCACGACGAACTCTCCGACGCCCACGACAGCCCTCGCGGGCGTCTGCATTTGTGCAGCAGTTTCGGCTTCGGGCGCAATCACGTGGCGCCCGCCCTGTCACTGCTGGCCGAACGTTACCCGGACCTGGAGATTCGCCTCGACCTGTTTGATCGGGTGGTGGACATCGTCAGCGAAGGGTTCGACCTGGAGATCCGTATCGGCGATGACATCCCAGGCCAGCACATCGGCCGGCGACTGGTGAGCAATCGGCGGGTGTTGTGCGCGGCGCCCGGTTATCTGCAACGCCACGGCACGCCGCAGACGCTGGGCGATCTGGAGCAGCATCATTGCCTAGTGATCAAGGAGCGCGACAACGCCTTCGGCATCTGGAACCTGGAGCACGACGGGGCCCAGGAGAGTGTGCGGGTCAGCGGACCGTTGTCGTCCAATAACGGCGAGATTGTCTTGCAGTGGGCACTGGATGGGCGCGGGGTGTTGTTGCGGTCACTGTGGGATGTGAAGCCGTTGCTGGAGCAGGGGCGATTGGTGCAGGTGCTGCCCGGATACACCCAGAGCGCCAACGTCTGGGCGGTGTACCCGACGCGGCTGGCGTACTCGGGGAAGTTGCGCGCGTGTGTGGAGTTTTTGCAGGAGCATTTCAAAGGGTTGTCGGTTTGATTTGCGGTGTATGGGCGGGCCTCTTCGCGGGCAAGCCTCGCTCCTACAGGTGCGACTCAATCCCCTGTAGGAGCGAGGCTTGCCCGCGAAAGCGATTTCAGCTCAGCCAGGGGTTGGCGGTCAGGTGTTGGTGTTCGAAGGCTTTGATTTGTTCGCTGCGCTGCAAGGTGCTGCCGATGGCGTCGAGGCCCAGCACCAGCGCGGTTTTGCGCAGGGTGTCGATTTCGAAAGGGATGACCTCGCCTTGAAGACGAATCTGCTGCGTTTCCAGATCAACGCTGATCAGCGCCGTCTCTGGTTGGCTGACCACTTGCCCGAGCCGCTGCAACACGGGCTCATCCAGCGTAATCAGCAGCACCCCGTTACGCTGGCAGTTGTCATAAAAAATCCCCGCAAAACTGCTGCCGATCAGCGCGCGGATGCCCATCTGCTTTAAACCCCAGACCGCATGTTCGCGGCTCGATCCGCAGCCGAAATTCGGCCCGACCACCATGAAACTCGCGCCCTGCCATGCCGGTTGATTGAGCACGAACTCAGGGTTGGCTTGGCCGTCAGGCAAAAAACGCAGATCAAAAAACAAACCCCGATCCAGCCCGGAACGGTCGATGCCCTTGAGAAACTGTTTGGGCATGATCACATCGGTGTCGATGTTGGCCGCGAGCATTGGCGCGGCTTTGCCGCTGACTTGAGTGAAGGGTTGCAGGCTCATGCGCGGGCTCCAAAATGACGGATGTCGGTCAAGCGGCCAGTGATCGCCGCCGCAGCGACCATCGCCGGGCTCATCAGGTGCGTACGGGCACCGGCGCCCTGGCGGCCTTCGAAATTGCGGTTGGTGCTGGAGGCGCAGCGGTCGCCCGGCGCCAGCACGTCGTCGTTCATTGCCAGGCACATCGAGCACCCGGACTGGCGCCACTCGAACCCAGCGTCGATAAAAATCGCCGCCAGGCCCTCGGCTTCGGCCTGATCGCGCACTTCGGTGGAACCCGGCACGATCATCGCCCGCACGTGTTCGGCGACGTGTTTGCCGCGCACCACGCTGGCGGCGTCGCGCAGGTCTTCGATGCGGGCGTTGGTGCAGGAGCCGATAAACGCGTGGCTGATGACGATGTCGCTCAGCGGCATGCCCGCTTCGAGGCCCATGTAAGTCAGGGCGCGGCGCATGTCCTGGCGCTGGATCAGGTCGCTGATGTCTTGCGGGTCCGGGACGCGGGCACCGATCGGCGAGGCCTGATCCGGGCTGGTGCCCCAGGTGACCATCGGCTCCAGCGCGCTGGCGTCCAGCGACACTTCACGGTCGAACAGTGCGTCGGCATCGCTGTGCAAGGCTCGCCATTTCTGCACCGCTTGCTCCCACAGCGCACCTTTGGGCGCGCGGGGTTTGTCCTTGAGGTAGGCGAACACTTTGTCGTCCGGCGCCATGAACGCACCTCGCGCGCCCGCTTCCACCGCCATGTTGCAGATGGTCATGCGCGCTTCGACGCTCAGTGCATCGATGGTCGAACCGCGAAACTCGATGGCGTAGCCCGTGGCTCCGGACGCGCCGATCCGGCCGATCAGCGCCATGATCACGTCCTTGGACGTCAGCCCCGGCGCCAGCTCACCGTCCACCGTCACGCGCAGGGTTTTCAAGCGTTTGTAGACCAGGGTCTGGGACGCCAGCAGGTGTTCGATCTCCGACGTGCCGATGCCGAAACCGAATGCGCCGAGGGCGCCATAGGTGGTGGTGTGGCTGTCGCCTGCGGCAATCACCATGCCCGGCAGGATGAACCCCTGCTCCGGGGCGATGACGTGCTCGATGCCCTGGCGCTTGTCGAGGATGTCGAGCAATTCGATGCCGAAGTCCCGGCAGTTTTCCGCCAGGTACGACACCTGCCGCGCACCGCCGGCGTCCGGCATCGCCGCAATGCGCTTGGGCGCCGTGGGGTTGACGTGATCGACCACCGCCAGCGCGGTGCCGGGGCGCCAGACCCCGCGCTTGGCGTCGCGCAAACCGCTGAAGGCTTGGGGGCTGGTGTATTCGTTGATGACCTGGCGGTCGATGTACAACAGGACGTGGCCCTGGTCATCGAGGCGACACACCGTGTGGGAATCGATGTGTTTGTCATAAAGGGTTCTTGCTGAAGTCATGGGGATATTCGCTCAGGCTCGCGGGTTTCAGGCGTCTGCGCCCCATCTTAGGCAGTCGCCTGGCCCCATCAATGGCCGGAGAGTGATCCCTTGGAACATGGTTCGTGTTGGATCAGGACGGCCATGTGAATACAAACCCCCTGTAGGAGTGAGCCTGCTCGCGATAGCGGTGTGTCAGTCAAGAGTAGTTTGAATGACACACCGCTATCGCGAGCAGGCTCACTCCTACAGGGTTTTGCGTTCGCAGGAATACGAAACATTTACTTTCATATCGAGGTTCGGGATTTCTGATTCTCATTCGTCTTATATAGATGCAGGCGGTTCGCGTAGGCAAAAGCCACGACCGCACTTTTCATGGACCCCACGCTGGGAAGCCCGCAGCAGAGGCCCTCTCATCGATACAAGACCTTAATCATGTCGAAGAAATCCCGCTCAAAACTCTGGTTTCTGGTCCACAGCTGGCTGGCCCTGCCCATCTGGTTTTTTGTGCTGATCGTCTGTGTGACCGGCACGCTGGCGGTGATCAGCCAGGAAATCGTCTGGCTGGCCAACCCGCAAATGCGCGCCAGCCAACCTTCCGATGATGCGCCGCTGTTGAGCTATGACCAGCTCATCGCCGCGATCAAGCAGGCCGAGCCGCAGATCCTGGTCGAAAGCATCAGCCGACCTGACGAAACGCATTTCGCCCTGGACGTGGAAGTGACCTATCCCGACGGCCGTTCGGTGGTGGTCTACGTCAACCCGTACAGCGGCGTGATCCAGGGCACGGCTCCGCAATTCAACTTCAGGGCCTTCACCCGCGCCTTGCACGGTTGGTGGCTGGTGCCGTTCACCAATGGCTACAGCTGGGGCTGGTATTTGGTGTCGTTTCTCAGTCTGCCGCTGCTGGCTTCGCTGATTACCGGGCTAGTGGTCTACAAGCGCTTCTGGAAAGGCTTTTTGCGACCGACCCTGCGCCTGCGTCACGGCGCGCGGATTTTCTGGGGCGACTTTCACCGCCTCAGCGGCATCTGGTCGATCTGGTTCATCGCGGTGATTTCCGTCACCAGCACCTGGTTCCTGATCGAAGCGTTCATGTTCGATAACCAGATCACGATTTCCACCGCCCCGGTGGCGCCGGTGGTCCCGCGTGAGAGCGTGCCCCTCACCGCCGACGGCTCGCCGGCACCGATGATCAGCCTGGAAACGGCAATCCGTGAAGCGAAGGCACGCATTCCCGGCCTCGAAGACAGCTTCATCAGCCTGCCCGCCAATGCCTACAGCTACCTCTCGGTGGGCGGCCGCAGCTGGTATCCGCTGATGTTCCAGACTGCCGAAATCAACCCATATACCGGCGATGTCGCCGTGACCCGCCTGCTTTCGGACCGCTCGGGGCTGGAGCTGGTGACCGAATCGATGCGGCCACTGCACACCGGCGATTTCGGCGGGCTCTGGATCAAGCTGATCTGGTTCTTCTTCGGCCTGCTCCTGAGCATGATGGTCCTCAGCGGCCTGCTGATCTGGACCAAGCGCACTGCGTTGGCCACCGCTAACGCCCTCAAGCGCAGCAACAAACGTCCTCGCGCTGCCGATGCCACTCACGTCACGAGCCACGACACCACGGAGGTCAGCCAATGAGCCTGTTCGCCGCCGAAAAACCGGGGTCCAGACTGAGCCGCTTCTGGCACAAATGGCGCTTCCACATCAACGTTTTGCTGTTGCTGGTGCCGCTGGGTTTCATGCCCAAGTACTTTGCCGATGCCGCGCTGTTTCGCGGGGACACCGGCCTGGGTGAGCGGGAAATCGGTGAAGTTCAGGTCGGGCCGTGGAGCCTGCGCCTGGCGGAACTTCGCAACGAAGCACCACGGCCCGATGGTCCGGCCGGTTACATGAAGAGTTTCAACGCGGCGCTGTGCGACAGCTGCCGCGAGCAGGTCAAGGCGACTTACCTGCGCATCGGCAAACCGCGCAGCCTGCGCGCCGCCGGGGTGATTTTCTTCGGCACGCCCTACCGCATGGGCGCCATGCTGCCGATCCCGGAAAAAACCAGGGCCGACGCCGAGCTGTGGATCACCATGGAGGGCTGGGACGGCGCGATGCATCAAGCGTCCATCCCACTGAGCCAGGCATCCCCCGCCACCCTCGAGTGGCTGAACAAACAAGGAGGCAAACCATGAGCAACGCATTTCGCCCTCTCCACGCCGCTTTGCTGGTGCTGTGCGCCGGCTTCAGCGCCAGCGCCCTGGCCCACAACCCGATGTGCGAGTGCAAGGCTATCGACGCCGAGCAGATCCAGTGCACCGGCGGTTTCTCCGACGGCAGCGGCGCACCGGGCGTGACCCTGGATGTGATCGGCTACGACGAAACCATCCTGGTGCCGGGCAAGCTCGGTGCCGATTCCAAACTGACCTTCAAGAAGCCCAGCGCCGAATTTTATGTGCTGTTCGATGCCGGTCCCGGCCACGTCGTCGAGATCGACCAAGCGGACATTCAAGCCCCATGAGTACGCCAACGACACACGTCGTCCGCCCGGCCGGTGCCGGCCATGAAACCCTGTATGTATTGCTGCTGTGCCTGATGATCCTGGCGGTCGCCGGTTCGGTGGTCGCCTGGCGCCACGAGTCCCAGGAAATCAGCACCGTCAGCAGCCATCAACTGGATGCCCGCCGCGACCTCAGCGCCTCCGAGCAAGGCATCTACGCCGACCTGCGGGTGACGCTAGACGAGATTCACCTGCTGCGTCAGGAACAGCAAACCCTGCCGACACCCGAAGCCCTGGCGGACGAAGGTTTTGCGCCGTTTGCCCAGGACGCCAGTTCCGTCAGCCGTGGCGCGCATGCCTGGCAATTGCTCGACGCCAAGGCGTATTTCGGCCAGAGCCAGTCGTCCGCCGTGGCCGGTTCGTTTCTGATGCGCCTGACTGCCGACGACGATGCGCCAGACATCTGGCTCAACCGTGCCGCCGACCTCAAAACCCCGGCCGACCTCACGGACGCCGCGCTCGAAAGCGCTGGCTGGCAGCAGATCGTCGCGCAATTCGATGCCGGCGTGACCCGCCAGCACCGGCACTGAACCCTCGCCTTCACCCGAGAGAAGACCGCTTTCCCATGCCTATTTCATCTCAACGTTCATTCTTGCGGCCGCTGCTGATCGGCCTGCTTGCCTTGCTGCTGACGCCACTGGCCAGCGCCGACGAAGCCAAGCGCCTGCGCATCGGCATCACCCTGCACCCTTATTACAGCTACGTGGCCAACATCGTCGGCGACAAGGCCGAAGTGGTGCCGCTGATTCCGGCCGGCTTCAACCCGCATGCCTACGAGCCCCGCGCCGAAGACATCAAGCGCATCAGCGGGCTGGACGTGATCGTGCTCAACGGCGTCGGTCATGACGACTTCGCCGACCGCATGATCGCCGCCAGCGAAACGCCGAACGTGGCCGTGATCGAAGCCAACGAAAACGTACCGCTGCTGGCCGCCACCGGCGTAGCCGCGCGCGGTGCCGGCAAAGTCGTTAACCCGCACACTTTCCTGTCGATCAGCGCCTCCATTGCCCAGGTCAATAACATTGCCCGGGAACTCGGCAAGCTCGACCCGGCCAACGCCAAGACCTACACCCAAAACGCCCGCGCCTACGGCAAACGCCTGCGGCAGATGCGCGCCGATGCCCTGGCGAAACTGACCCAGGCGCCGAACGCCGAACTGCGGGTGGCCACGGTTCACGCGGCTTACGATTACCTGCTGCGCGAGTTCGGCCTGGAAGTGACGGCTGTGGTCGAACCGGCCCACGGCATCGAACCGAGCCCGAGCCAGCTGAAAAAGACCATCGATCAACTGCGCGAACTGGACGTGAAAGTGATTTTCTCGGAGATGGATTTCCCGTCCACCTACGTCGAGACCATCCAGCGTGAGTCCGGGGTGAAGCTGTACCCGCTTTCGCACATTTCCTATGGTGAATACACCGCCGACAAGTATGAAAAGGAAATGACCGGCAACCTCAACACCGTGGTTCGGGCGATTCAGGAGTCTGGCCAATGACCGCTAAGGAAACACTCAGCGAATCCCCTGTGGGAGCGAGCCTGCTCGCGAAGGCGTCGGGTCAGCCGACATCATCGTTGAATGACATTCCGCTATCGCCGGCAAGCCGGCTCCTACAGGGGGCGGGGCCGACGTTGGATTTTGCGGAGGTCAGTTTGACCCTGGGTCGCACGACGATCCTTGACCAGGTCACCTTCCAGGTTCAGCCCGGCAGCGTGCATGCACTGGTCGGCCCTAACGGTGGTGGCAAGAGTTCGCTGATCAAGACCCTGCTCGGGCAGATGCCGCATCAGGGCCGCTTGAGCCTGCAATGGCCCGGCGAACCCGGCACCATCGGCTACGTGCCGCAAGCGCTGGAGTTTGATCGCGGCTTGCCGATGACCGTCGACGATTTCATGGCCGCCATGTGCCAGCGACGCCCGGCGTTCCTCGGGTTGAGCAAGCATTACGCGGCAGCGATTGGCGAAGCGCTGGAACGGGTCGGCATGCAGGACAAGCGCAAGCGGCGCATGGGCGCCTTGTCCGGTGGCGAGCGTCAGCGCGTGTTGCTCGCACAGGGACTGATCCCGGCGCCGCAATTGCTGGTACTCGATGAGCCGATGTCGGCCCTCGATGAGGCGGGCATTCAGGTGTTCGAACGGTTGCTCGGCGACTGGCGCCAGAGCGGGATCACCGTGCTGTGGATCGAGCATGATCTGGAAGCGGTCGGGCGTCTGGCGGATCGCGTCACCGGGCTCAATCGCCGGGTGCTGTTCGATGCCACGCCGAAACAGGCACTGACCCCGGAACGTTTGCTGACCCTGTTCTCGACCCATCCACGGAGCGCTGTCTGATGAGTTACGAAGCCTTTCGCTTGATGGTTCAGGGCTGGGCGTCTTCGGGTTATCTGCCTGAGGCGCTGGCGTATGGATTTGTGGTCAACGCGCTGCTTGCCGGTTTGCTGATCGGCCCGGTGCTGGGCGGTCTGGGTACGCTGGTGGTGGTCAAGCGCTTCGCGTTTTTCTCCGAAGCGGTGGGTCACGCGGCGCTGACTGGCGTGGCCATCGGCATTCTGCTCGGCGAACCCTACACCGGGCCCTATGGCAGCTTGTTCGGTTACTGCCTGTTGTTCGGCATTTTGCTGAATTACCTGCGCAACCGCACGGGCCTGGCGCCAGATACCTTGATCGGCGTGTTCCTGTCGGTGTCGCTGGCGTTGGGCGCGAGCCTGCTGTTGATTCTGGCGGGCAAGATCAACGTGCACATTTTGGAGAACGTGCTGTTCGGTTCGGTGTTGACCGTCAACGGCAATGACTTGCTGGTGCTGGCCATCGTCGGTTCGCTGGTGATGGCGCTGGCCTTGCCGCTGTACAACCGCATCATGCTCGCCAGTTTCAACCCGCAACTGGCAGCGGTACGCGGCGTCGCGGTGAAGACCCTGGATTACCTGTTCGTGATTCTGGTGACGCTGATCACCGTGGCTGCAGTGAAAGTCATCGGTGCGATTCTGGTGGGTGCGCTGTTGGTGATTCCGGCAGCGGCAGCGCGGTTGCTCAGCCAGTCGCTCAAGGGATTCTTCTGGTGCTCGGTACTGATCGCCACGGTCAGCACGCTGTGCGGGATTCTTGCGCCGATTGTGTTCGACCTGCCGATCCCGTCCGGCGCTGCGATCATTCTGGTGGCCGGTATCGCCTTCGCCCTCGCCGCCATTGCGCGCGGCGTCGTCCCCAGCCTGAAAGGGAACCTCGGATAAATGTCATTTTCTCTGCGTCAACTGACCCTGGCCGTCGCCCTGTGCGGGCTGGTCAATACCTCGTTTGCGGCGGACAGCGCCAAACCGTTGCATGTGCTGGCGTCCTTGCCGATCACTTATGGTCTGGGCGAAGTACTGCTCAAGGGCACCAACGTCAACCTTGAACGCGCGGCGCCGGCGAACCTGCCCGGCAGCCGTCAGACGGCGTACTTCACCGGGCGCGGCGCGCCGGCATTGGCCAAACTGGCGACTGACGCCGATGCGGTGATTGGTCTTCGTTCGTTGTGGGCGGATGATCCGCTGTACCCGATCGCCCGGCGCAGCAATATTCGCATCGTCGAAGTCGACGCCGCGCGCCCGGTGGACGGTGCCCTGCCCGGCATTGCCGTGCAGCCGGGCAACAAGGTCGATGGCTTGAACAGTCAGCCGTGGTTTTCCAGCAACAACATGGGGCGCATGGCGGATGTGATGGCGGCGGACCTGGTGCGCCTTGCACCTGCTGCAAAGCCTGTGATCGAGGCCAACCTTGCGACATTGAAACAGCGCTTGCTCAAGTTCAGCGCCGACAGCGAAGCGCGGCTGGCCAGTGCTGACAATCTGAGCGTGATGAGCCTAAGCGATCACTTTGGTTACCTGATTGGCGGGCTCAATCTGGAACTGATCGGTCTCGATGCGCGGCCTGACGCCGAGTGGACACCGGAGGCGCTGAAGCAATTGGGCGCGACGCTCAAGGACAATGACGTGGCGGTGGTGTTGCATCATCGGCAGCCGTCGGACGCGGTGAAAGCGGTGATTGCCGAGGCCGGGAGCCGGTTGGTCGTTTTGAGTGTGGACGCGGCGGACCCGGTGGCTGAGCTGGAGGGGAATGTGGATTTGGTGATCAAGGGGTTGAGTGGGGTTTAGCGTCGGCTGGACCGCATGATCATTCTCTACGGTGGGCGTTACACAAATCCCCTGTAGGAGCTGGCTTGCTGGCGATGGCGGCCTGATAGCTGGGCATTACTTTCAGGTGTACATATCCATTGCTGCGGTAACGGCTGATATTGGTTTCGCCCTTACGGCGAGTCACTTGGAAGAGCCCCAAGTAACCAAGGGCTCTTGCCCCTTTCGTTCGGTGGCTCGCTAAGGCTCGCCATGCCCTCGCTCCGGTCCTGCTCCGTGGGCCCGCCGCGATCGGCCATCCCTGGCCGTGCGCGGCTAACCCGGCATCCATGCCGGGTTGCCCACTACGCAGAACCTGCGCTCGGCCTCTCGAGGGGGCGCTCAGATCAAAAGCTGAAGGCGAGCTAACGCTCGACCTGATGAGTGGTGAAAATCAAAAGCAAACACGATTCCCTGTAGGAGCGAGGCTTGCCCGCGAAAAACGTCCGGACAACGCGTTCATTCAGGCAGCACGCGTTATCGTTGACGCCCATCGCTGGCAAGCCAGCTCCTACAATTTTGAATCGTGTGAACCCAATCCCCGTGTAGGAGCCGGCTTGCTGCGGGCGGCGTTCCGACGATTGCGGTGGGCCAGTCAACTTTTTTCTCAACTGACCCACCGCAATCGCCAGCAAGCCGGCTCCTACAGGGGAATGCGTCTGGTCATAGAAACAGGTCGGCTCGCAGGCCGCCTCGCTTTTGCTTCTGCTTGGCTTTTGATTTTGCTTTGGCTTTTGATCTGCCCCGTCGGGAGGCCGAGTGGAGGTTCTGCGCAGTGGGCACCGCGGCAAGGATGCCGCGGTAGCCGCCCCCGGCCATGGATGGCCGATGGCGGCGGGCCCACGGAGCAGGACCGGAGCGAGGGAACCCTGAGCCTAGGCGAAGGGCCGTACGTCAGGGGCAAAGCCTTTTGGTTCCTTTTTGGCGTTTGAAAAAGGGACTCGCCGTAAGGGCGAAACCATTAGCGGCCGTTACCGCAGGAATGGATATGTACACCCTCAAAAAAGGCGCCTGATACACAGCCATCGCCAGCAAGCCGGCTCCTACAGGTTCCGCGCTCGACGCCACAACATGCAGACGCAAAAAAGCCCGCTGACCTTCTCGGTCCAGCGGGCTTCTCTTTGCGCGAAGACGTCAGTGAGCCACAGCCGCCTGCTCTTCCATCTTCTTGCGCAAACTCAGCGGACGCATATCGGTCCAGGTTTCTTCGATGTAAGCCAGGCATTCCTTTTTCAAGCCACTCTTGCCCACGGTGCGCCAGCCCTCCGGCACGGCCTTGTAGTCGGGCCAGATCGAGTACTGCTCTTCGTGGTTGACCACGACCTGAAAGAGGATGTCCTCGCGGTCGAATACTGACGTCATGGTGTCTCTCCATCGCTGTAAGGGTGGGCTGCACTGCGTGCGCAGCCGTTATGTAGAAAGAACGTTGCGGGGCCCGGAAAATTTAGAGGCTGGCAGTGGCAGCAGCCATCGCCCGGCCAAAAATCTCCGCCACCCGATCGATTTCCGCAGCGCTAATCACCAGCGGCGGCAGGAAGCGCACCACACCGCCATGCCGACCGCCCAGCTCAAGAATCAACCCACGCTTGAGGCATTCACGCTGCACCAGCGGCGCCAGTCGAGCGAAGATCGGAGGATGACCTTGCACATCCGGTACGCCGGTCGGGTCAACCAGTTCGACGCCAAGCATCAAGCCACGACCGCGAATATCGCCCAGTTGCGGGAAGTCCCGCTGAAGAATGCGCAGGTGCTCGCTCAAGCGCTCGCCCATGGCCGCAGCGTGTTCGCAAACCTTGTGTTCAGCCAGATAACGCATCACCGCAGAGCCCGCCGCCATGGCCATTTGATTGCCACGGAAGGTCCCGGCATGCGCGCCCGGCAACCAGGTGTCGAGCCAGTCGCGATACACCACCACCGCCAGCGGCAAGCTGCCGCCGATGGCCTTGGACATCACCACCACGTCCGGAATGATCCCGGCGTGCTCGAAGGCAAACATCTTGCCGGTGCGGGCGAAACCGCTCTGGATTTCATCGACGATCAACGCCACACCCGCCTTTTCGGTGATGCGACGCAGACCGCGCAACCAATCGAGATCAGCCGGGATCACCCCGCCCTCGCCCTGAACCACCTCGACAATCACAGCGGCCGGCAATTGCACACCCGCCTCGGGATCGTTCAGCAGGTTTTCCAGGTAGTTCAGGTTGACCTGCACGCCTTGCGCGCCGCCGAGGCCGAACGGGCAACGGTAATCGTAGGGGTACGGCATGAACTGCACGCCACTGCTGAGCAATGCGCCCAACGGTTTTTTCGGCCCCAGGCTGCCCATCAGGCTCAGCGCGCCCTGGCTCATGCCGTGATAACCGCCCTGAAACGACAGCACAGTGCTGCGCCCGGTGGCGGTGCGCACCAATTTCAAAGCGGCTTCCACGGCGTCGGTGCCGGTCGGGCCGCAGAACTGGATTTTTGCTTGCGCAGCCAGATCCGGCGGCAGCAGGCCGAACAGGTCCTGGACGAATTGATCCTTGACCGGGGTGGTCAGGTCGAGGGTGTGCAGCGGCAGTTCATCGGTCAGCACTTGCTGGATCGCTTCGATCACCACCGGATGGTTATGCCCCAGGGCCAGCGTTCCGGCGCCGGCCAGGCAGTCGATGAAGCTGCGGCCCTCGACGTCTTCGACATAAATGCCCTTCGCGCGCTTGAGTGCCAGGGGAATGCGTCGCGGGTAGCTGCGGGCATTCGACTCCTGCTGGCTCTGACGCGCCAGCAATGGCGATTCGTTGAACTGATAAAGCGTTTCGGCCGGCGCCGGAGCGATCCGGGCCGACTGATCTTCCATAAGGCTGGTAGCGACTGACATCTCTCGACCCCTCAATAAGGTTTTCCTGTTCTGGAAACGCATCAGGGCGCCGAGGATTTAGACCCTTGCCCGGCTTTCTATGAAGGCGGGGTCAGGCCCTTGTGCATGGGGATGGCACGAAGCCCGGCTACGGTGAAGGTTTCAGCACAGGGCTGATAACCCAGATGCCGGTAAAAGGCTTCACTGGTCCGGGTGCTGTTGAGTCGAACCTGAGCCAGCCCGTTACCGATCAGCCAGCCTTCAAGGTCGCGCACCAGCGCTTGTCCGACACCACGACGAAACCATTCCGGCTGCACGTAACAGAACGCAAGCTTGCCGCTGATCGCCGCCATCGCGACGCCGACCGGTTTGTCCTGCAACAGGGCGATGTTCAGGTACAGCCGTTGGTCGGTCAGCCAAGGTTGAATGTGTTCGACGGTTTTGTTGTGGGTCCAGGTGGCGACGGTTTGCGGGTCATTGCGATGGTCGAGCGCGCAGCCGACGCGGATGGAACGCTCGACGATCCGGCTGATGATCCCGGCGTCGGCGGGGGTTGCCTTGCAGATGTGTAGAGGGGTTTCCATGGCGCTGTAACCTCAATCCATTGAGAAAAAGCTGCCGGGGACGATAGCGCTGGTGGCCGTCGGAACGCCAATGGCGAGACGTTACATTTGATGTGCAACACCCCCCCCTGTAGGAGCAGAGCTTGCTCGCGAAGACGTCCGTACAGTTAACATCAACGTTGAATGTACGGACGCCTTCGCGAGCAAGCTCTGCTCCTACAAGGATGTATGTCGTTTGTTAGACCGTTTGCAACGGCATCGTCAGCTCGACCCGCAAGCCATCCGGCCGGCTGTCGAAATGCAGCGTGCAGCCACAACGCTGAACAATCGCCTGGACAATCGCCAACCCCAGACCGCAGCCGGTGCTCTGTCCGTTGCGCCAGAAGCGTTGGGTCAGGTGTTGCATATCGTCCTCGGCAATGCCCGGTCCATGGTCGCGCACGACGAACTGCACGCGGTTGCCGGTGGTTACCAGGCTCAGTTCTACCGCACCGTCGTTCGGGGTATGGCGCAGGGCGTTGTCCAGCAGGTTGCGCAACGCCGCGATCGACAGCACCGCCGGCATTTGCACCGGCGCGTGGGAGAGCTTCGGTGGCAGCTTGAATTTGATCCGCTGACGATCACCGCTGGCGGCATCCTGAATCGCCAGTTTCGCCACTTGCTCGGCGCTGCATTGCACACCGTCGTCGAACGACAGACTGCCCTCGACCCTTGCCAGCAACAACAATTGCTCAAGCGTGCGGTGCAGGCGGTCGGCGCCCTCTTCGGCCCGTGCCAGGGACTGATCCCGTGCCGCGCCATCGGTCATGCGCGCCACTTGCAAGTGGGTCTTGATCGCCGTCAGCGGGCTGCGCAGTTCGTGGGCCGCGTCGCCGGTCAATCGGCGTTCGCGCTCGATGGTCTTGCCGATGCGCTGGAACAGCTGGTTCTGAGTGTCCAGCAACGGTTGCAACTCACTGGGCAGCGGCTGAATCTGCAAGGGTTCCAGCGAGTCGGCGCTGCGTCGCATCAAGGCATCGCGCATGCGGTTCAGCGGCGCCAGGCCCTGGCCGATCCCCAGCCACAGCAGGCACAGGCAACCCAGCAACGCCACGCCCACCGGCACCGAAGCGGCCAGCAGGATCGACATGTTGAGCGCTTCACGTTCGATCTGCCGATCCGCCGTGGTGATGCGCAGATCGCCACGGGCCAGGGTGAAACTGCGCCAGGGCGCGCCGTCGATCATCTGATCGTGGAAGCCCATTTTTTCGGCTTGCAGTGTTTGTTGTGGATCGGTGTGGCTGCGGGCGAGGATTTCGCCGCGCAGCGAGCTGACCTGACACGCCATCCCGCCCGGAATGTTCAGTTGTTCCGCACTGAAATGGGTGCCCTCGCCCTTGGTCGGCAACGGCGGCAGTTGCTCCATCAGGCCGGCGACCATGCGCGCCGACGCCACCAACCGCTGGTCGAGAGAAAACATCATCTGGTTGCGCAGGTCGCTGAGCATCCAGGCCGCTGCCAGGGCCCAGATCAGCGCAAATGCGGCGCCGAGCGTCAGGCTCAGGCGCAATCGCAGGCTCATCACTTTTTCACTTCCTCTCCATCATCGGCCGGCCCCAGGCGATAGCCCAGGCCGCGCACGGTCTCGACAATGCCATTACCCAGCTTGCGCCGCAGGTGATGGATATGCACGTTGAGGGCGTTGCTTTCCAGTTCGTCGTTGAACCCATAGACGCTGTCTTTCAACTGCTCGGTGGACAGCACCCGGCCACGGTTGTGCAACAAGGCTTGCAACAGTGACTGTTCGCGACGGGAAAGGTCCACCGGCTGACCGCCAAGCATGGTTTCGCGGCTGCTCGGGTCGTACGTCAAGCGGCCGTGTTCGATCAGGTTGACGCTGCGCCCCGCCACCCGTCGCAACAACGTGTGCAGGCGTGCGGCGAGTTCGCGCAGGTCGAACGGCTTGAGCAGGTAATCGTCGGCCCCCGCTTGCAGGCCGTCGACGCGGTCGGTCACCGAATCCCGGGCGGTGAGGATCAGCACCGGAATCTCCAGGCCATGATGGCGCAACTGCTGCAATAGCTTGAGCCCGTCTTCATCCGGCAGACCGAGGTCGAGCACCATCACGTCGAACTCGGCGACCTTGAGCATGGCCCGGGCCTTCGAGGCAGTGTTGACGTGCTCCACCGTCAGGCCCTGGGCAGTGAGGCCGGCGACAATGCCGCTGGCGATCAGCTCATCGTCTTCGCAAACCAGTACGTGCATGGATAAGACCTTCGCAAAAATGGTCATTAAAAAGAGTATCGATTAACCCGGCATTATGCCGCTGCCGCTCATCATCATTGAGGGAAATCGCTGAATGACCTGCACCGCGAAAATTTCCCGTTCGGCCATCCACCAAAACGACCGGATCATTGAAACCTTTTGAACACAGACTTACAACTCTCAACAACAACAACAACAACACACATTCTTTAACGCCACAAGCATTGACCAACATACGAACACAGACAACACTTCGCACTATAACAACCTAAAGCAAACACTCTATTACAGAGCACAACCGCCACCATAAAAATAAAACTCCACAACTAACACCTGCGATACCACCTTATATTTCAGACATCACCAAAAGATTCAACCACAATTGTTACGCGCTTCAATCTTCACACTTATCACTACAGCACTACTTTTATAACTTACCTTTATCGCGCTTCCGCGCCATTACAAACACTGATAAAAAGGATTTAAATCATGCCCGAACTAAAAAACTTCGTAGCCGTTGATTGGCGCTCAGGCAGAGATCGCTGCTATTTTTTCTTCAAAGATGACGATACCTATTCACGATACAACAACAGCGAAGGCAGTGTTGCTTCGAGCCACCCAACTGCGGTAACTCAAGATAACTGGGGAGAGTTTCATCCGCACGCACAAGATTTGTGCTTCGGATTCTCCACAGACCGGATAGTAGGCACCAACAGGCTCGAATTAGACGCTGATATTCTCTGGTTATTTTACTACGATGAAAAAACACCGATGGTGTGCGAATACGATCAAGATGCAGATACTCCTTTCAGTTTCACGCCAGTCAGCGAGTCGATATGGAGCATGCTACTGCCCTACTTCGACGATATTATTGCAGGTACCTTCTGGCAGCGACCGTTCAGATCCTCTGGCCAAACCATCTTCAAGTTTATTTTAAAAAACGGCAAATACCTGGAGCTTGACTGGCACAGTAAAAAGCTCGTCCTCGGCGATATAAAATACACAACCTGGCCAAGACTCGGCCCTTATGTCGATGACATTATCACTGCTGTGCAGATCCATGCCTCCGTTACTGACAGCTATCTGTACATCTTTTTGAGCGACAATAAATACTTGAAATACAATATCGATAAAAACATTCTGGAAGGGGAAGCAAGAGACGTAGACGAGGGCTGGCCAGGACTGACTCATAACTGAATTCATCACAGGTCATGGCAGAAGTGTGCGGCGGTTAATCATCGGTTAATCGCCGCCCGCCACTGTGCACCTCACCTGCACAGGGATAAGGCTTACCCATGCGTTCACTGCTTCTTTTTTTTGCTCTCTTGATCTCGGGTCTGGCCCAGGCAGGGACCAATCCGTTCGAAACCAAACCTGAATTCCTGCCAGTGGAAAAAGCGTTTGCCTTCACCTCCGAGCGTCTCGAATCAGGTGAAACACAGCTCTATTGGCAGATCACCGACGGTTATTACCTTTATCAGAAACGCCTTAAGTTCGATGGGTTGCCCGCTGAGCTGCACCCTGTGTTACCTGAAGGCGAGTCTCACAGTGATGAATTCTTCGGTGAACAGCCGGTTTATCGCCAGGGCCTGGAGCTGAAGATCCCGGCGGGCGCGACCGGCCAGATCAAGGTCGGCTTCCAGGGCTGCGCCGATGCCGGATTGTGTTATCCGCCGCAAACCCAGGTCGTGGACCTGGGCGGCAGTGTTGTCGCTTCGGCGGCCAATGAAGCGCCGGATCAAGCCTTGGCCAGCAGCCTGCAACAACGGGCGTTGGGCTGGAGCTTGTTGGTGTTCTTCGGTTTGGGCCTGCTGCTGGCCTTCACCCCTTGCTCATTGCCGATGCTGCCGATTCTGGCCGGTATGATTGTCGGCAGTGGCGCGACACCTAAACGCGGATTTGCCTTGGCCACCAGCTATGTCGTGAGCATGGCGCTGGTGTACGCGGCGATGGGCGTTCTGGCGGCGCTGCTCGGTGCGAATTTGCAGGCACTGCTGCAAAACCCTTGGTTGCTGGGCAGTTTCGCCGCCGTGTTTGTGCTGCTGGCGTTGCCGATGTTCGGCTTCTTCGAGTTGCAACTGCCGGTCGCCGTGCGCGATCGGCTGGAAAACGTCTCGCGCAATCAGCGCGGTGGCAGCCTGATCGGCGCGGGTGTGCTGGGCGCGCTGTCCGGTCTGCTGGTCGGTCCGTGCATGACCGCCCCGCTGGCCGGCGCCCTGCTCTACATCGCGCAAAGCGGCAATGCGCTGCACGGCGGGTTGATTCTGTTTGCCATGGGCATCGGCATCGGTGTTCCGCTGTTGTTGCTGGTGACCGTCGGCAACCGCTTCCTGCCCAAACCCGGGGCCTGGATGAACCTGCTCAAAGGCGTGTTCGGCTTCCTGTTCCTCGCCACCGCGTTGTTGATGTTGCGCCCGGTACTGGATGAGTCGCTGTGGATCGGTCTGTGCGGTGCGTTGTTGCTGATTGCCGCCTACAGCGCCTGGAAGCAGTCGCAAGGTTTCGGGCGGGTCGCGCATCTGTTCGGTGCCAGCTCATTGCTGCTCGGCCTGTGGGGCAGTCTGTTGATGATCGGTGCGGCGGGCGGCGGTGATGACCTGTTGAAACCGCTGCAGGTCTATAGCGCTGCCAATGCGGGCAATGTCGCCCGCCCGGTCGGCCACGAGGCTTTCACCACAATCAAGGACCCGGCCGCTCTGCAACGGGAGCTCGATGCCGCACAAGCTCAGGGCCAATGGGTGCTGCTGGACTACTACGCCGACTGGTGTGTGTCGTGCAAGGTCATGGAAAAACAGGTGTTCGGCCAACCCCGCGTGCTCGACGCCTTGAGCGATGTGCGCTTGCTACGGCTGGATGTGACCGCCGACAATGCCGCCAGCCGCGAACTGCTTGGCCGTTATAAAGTGCCGGGGCCACCGAGTTTTCTGTGGATCGGCGCCGATGGCATCGAGCGTCGCAGCCAGCGCATCACCGGCGAGGTCGATGCCGACACCTTCCTGCAACGCTGGACCACCACCCGAGACGCCCGTTAATGCTGACTTTTACCCTCGGCACGTTTGCCATCGCGCTTAACCACCTGCTGCTGATCAGCGCCCTGGCGCTGGCGACGTTTGTCGGCTGGCGGGCGGCCAAGCGTGGCGGTGAAAATCCCGAGTCGGTGCTGTTCAGCCTGTTCTTGCTGGGCATGCTGGCGGCCCGAATCAGTTTCGTCGCGCTGTACTGGAAGCACTATCGCGACGATCCGTGGCAAGTCATCGACCTGCGCGACGGTGGTTTTCTCGCCTGGCCGGGTGTGATCGCGCTGCTGCTGGCCGCGGTGTATCGAGGCTGGCGTCAACCGGGTTTACGTCGCCCACTGGGCTTTGGCGTGGCCAGTGGCCTGGCTTTCTGGCTGCTCGCGACATTCTCCCTGAGTATTTACGAACAAGGCACGCGCCTGCCAGACATCACCCTGCGCAATGCCGCCGGTGAAACGGTGCAACTGGCGGATTACAAGGGCGGGCCGCTGGTGATCAATCTTTGGGCCACCTGGTGCCCGCCTTGCCGCCGGGAAATGCCGGTGCTGGAAAACGCTCAGCAACACCGCCCGGACCTGACCTTCCTGTTCGTCAATCAGGCGGAAAGCATGCAAAGCGTCAGCACCTTTCTGGAAACCCAAGGCCTGAGCCTGTCCAACGTACTGTTCGACGGCAGCGGTCGATTGGGTCAGGCCGTCGGTTCGATGGCATTGCCGACTACGCTGTTCTATAGCCCTGACGGTCGCTTGCTGGGCAGTCATCTGGGTGAACTGTCGGACGCCAGCCTGGCCCGCGCCCTGGAAAACTTTGACACCCCGAATCCGGCCACACCGTCCACTTCTTCAAGGAAACTGCCATGCCCCGCCTCCGCCACCTGCTGACGCTGACCCTGGGCGCCGCCCTGCTGCACCTGCCGTCGGTACAGGCTGCCGAAGAATTGCCCGAAGCGATCAAGAAGATCGAAGCCAAGGGCGCGAAAATCGTCGGCCAGTTCGATGCGCCCGATGGTTTGCGCGGTTATGCCGCGCAGTACCAGAACCGTGGCATGGCGCTGTACCTGACGCCGGATGGCAAACATGTGTTGCTGGGCAATTTGTACGACGCCGACGGCAAAGACCTGAGCAGCGCGCCGTTGCAGAAACTGGTGTACGCGCCGATGGCCAAGGAAATCTGGGGCAAGATGGAAGCGAGCAACTGGATCGGTGACGGCAACAAGGATGCGCCGCGCGTGGTGTACCTGTTCAGCGATCCGAACTGCCCTTACTGCAACGTGTTCTGGGAACAGGCGCGCCCGTGGGTGAAGGCCGGCAAGGTGCAGTTGCGGCACATCATGGTCGGCATCATTCGTGAAGACAGTCCGGGCAAATCCGCGGCATTGCTGGCCGCCAAGGATCCGCAAAAAGCCCTGCAAGACCACGAAGGGGCTGGCAAGGCCAGTACGCTCAAGGCGCTGAAAGAAGTACCGCCGGCGATTCAGGCGAAACTGGCGGCGAACATGCAGTTGATGGAAGACCTGGAGTTGCAGGCCACGCCGGCGATTTTCTACATGGACGACAAGGGCGAGCTGCAACAGCAGCAAGGCGCGCCGTCGCCGGACAAACTGGTGAAGATTCTCGGACCGAAATAGTTTCTTTCAGAGGTTTAGTGACCTCACTGCCCCCATCGCGAGCAGGCTCGCTCCCACAGGAGGATTGCATTCCAATGTGGGAGCGAGCCTGCTCGCGATGGGGGCGGTACAACCGACTAATTTCTCCGGGCTAGAAACTCCTGCAACACTTCGGTCACAAACCGCGGATTCTCCAGATTGGAGATATGCCCCGCCTCCGGCACCAGCACATACGGGCAACCGATCAACTCGGCCATTTCAATGGTTTCCGACGGTGGCCGCGGCTTGTCCTGATCACCACACACCACCAGCGTGGCCTCAGCATCCAGCTCGCCCAGGCGCGGCAACACATCATCGCGCCCAAATGTGATGCGCCCCATCGGCACGATACTTTCGCGCAGACGCTCTGGCGGCAGCGCAGCCAGTTTTGCGCGGAAATCCTGATACAGCGCCGACTGCGGGTCGATGCCCGGACGGAAGAAAATCGGCACGACGATGTCGAGCAGTTGCGGTGCAATCACGCCGCTGTCTTCGATCTGTTTGAACAGCGAGAAATAGTATTGGCGGGTGGGTTCAGGTTCGACGCCGACGTAGGTGTCCATCAGCACCAGGCCGTTGATCCGCTGTGGAACCGACAGCGCCAGGCGCACGCCCCACATGCCACCGACGGAAAGACCGACCAGCGTGACACGGTCGATGTGCAGATGATCGAGCAAGGCCAGCGCCTGCCGTGCAATGTCATCCAGTGATTGCGTGCCTTCGGGTAGCGAGCCTGACTCACCGTGGCCCCACAGGTCCAGGGCGATGACCCGGTATTGCTGCGACAGGGCGGCGATCTGCGGCGCCCACATGGTTTGGTCCCAGAGGTAGCTGCCGGCGAGCAATACGGCAGGGCCGGTGCCTTGATCGATGTAGTGAAGGGGTTGTCCGTCAATCGTAACGAAGGGCATTGACTGTTTCCTTTGTGAAAACCGGAGCAGGGAGACTGTGCTGCTGTGGTTCCACAGTCAACCTTGTGGTGCTTTAAGAGGCCCCATCGCCAGCAGGCTGGCTCCCACATTTTGTTCTGCGAACACAGTTCAAATGTGGGAGCCAGCCTGCTGGCGAAAAGGCCCTTACAGACGCTAGAGAATTACAACCCCTCCAACTCCGCCATCAAGTCATTCAACCGATCAACCTTGTCCTCGGTGATGTCACTCGCCGCCAACCCGTCGATGTACTCAGCCAATTCCTCCACCGTGCTGCACTCGAACATCGCCCGCAGCGGCACATCCCGTTGCAGGGCTTTCTGCACCCGCGACGCAATCTGCGTCGCCAGCAGCGAATGCCCGCCCAACTCGAAGAAGTTGTCGCGCACACCGACCTTTTCGACCTTCAACACCTCGGCCCAGATACCCGCCAACGTCTGCTCCAACTCATTGCGCGGCGCCTGATAATCCTGGCTCTGCATCTGACCGATCTCCAGCGCCGGCAGTGCCTTGCGGTCCAGTTTGCCGTTGGCATTGAGCGGCATCCGCTCCAGCCACAACCAGTGCAGCGGCACCATGTATTCCGGCAGCTCGGCGCGCAGGCGCTGCTTGATGCGCTCCAGGCGCTCAGTCGGATTAAGTGAAGAATCAGTCGCAACCAAATAGCCGACCAGATGCTTGCCGTTCACGCCTTCCTGCACACCAACCGCCGCTTCGCGCACTTCCGGTTGCTCATGCAGACGCGCTTCGATTTCACCCAGCTCGATGCGGTAGCCGCGAATTTTCACCTGATGGTCGATGCGCCCAACGTACTCCAGCACACCGTCACTGCGACGACGGGCCAGGTCGCCGGTGCGATACAGACGATCGCCCGGCGCGCCAAACGGGTTCGGCACAAACACCTGCGCCGTGCGCAACGGATCGCTGACATAGCCGCGACCGACACCGGTGCCGGCCACGCACAGTTCGCCCACCGCACCCAACGGCACCAGGTCCAGCGCGCCATCGAGCAGGTACAAACGGTTGTTGTCGGTCGGCGTACCAATCGGCAAGTAACTGCTGCGAGTCGAGGCCATGTCGACACGGAAGAACGCCACGTCGTCCGAACATTCCGCCGGCCCGTAAGCATTCACCAGCCCGATGTCCGGGTAGCGCAGCAACCATTGGTGCGCGAGTTCCGGCGGCATCGCTTCACCGGTCGGCAGCATCCAGCGCAGGCCGTCGAGGCTCATGCGTTCCTGGGCGAGCATGCCCTGAATCAGCGACGGCACGCTTTCCAGCACGGTGATGCCCTGGGCCGATACATGCGCCAACAAGCCCTGCGGATCGTGGGCAATGGTGTTCGGCACGATGTCCACCCGCGCGCCGAACAACGGTGCGGCAAGGAACTGCCAGACCGAAATGTCGAAGCTTTGCGAAGCGGTCTGCGCGATCACATCGGCAGCGCTGAGGTTCAGGTACGGCAGCTTGCTCAATTGGTTGTTGAGCATGCCGCGCTGTTCGACCATCACACCTTTGGGCAGGCCGGTCGAACCCGAGGTGTAGATCACGTAGGCAAGGTTGTCCGGGCCGCTGTAGACGCCCGGATTCGCCACCGAAAATTCGCTCGCCTGCACCTCTTCCCACACCAGCAACCGTGGCCGATTGGCGCAACCGAATTCCTCCAGCAACGCCACCGCCTGTTCGCGACAGGCCTGGGTGCAGACCAGCAACGGCGTGCGGCTCAGATCGATGATCCGGCTCAGGCGCTGACTTGGCAGCCCCGGATCCAGCGGCAGATAACCCGCGCCGGCCTTGAAGCTGCCGATGATCATTCCGAGCAGATCGAGGTTACGTTCGGCCAGCAACGCCACCGGCTGATCCAGCCCGACACCGGCCGCGATCAACGCATGGCCGAGACGGTTGCTGCGCTGGTTCAGTTCGGCGTAGCTGTGTTGCTGATCGAGGCAACTGGCGGCGATCCGTTGCGGATGCTGCGCAACCTGCGCTTCAAACAACGCAACGTAGCTCTGCTCCAACGGGTAATCGTGTTCGCTCTGGTTGCAGCCGTGGATCAGGAAATCCTGTTCCTCGGCACCCAGCAGCGGCAAGTCCGCCATGTCGCCATGGAAACCTTCGACCAGCGCCAGCAACAGGCGCTTGAACTCGCCGAGCATGCGTTCAACGGTCGACTCATCGAAATAACGCTGGTCGTAAGACAGGTGCAAGCCCAGGTCATCACCCGGATAGCACACCGCCGTCAGCGGGAAGTTGGTGTGGGTGCGGCCCGAATCCGAGGTCGCGTTGAGGCTCTGCGCACGGTCCAGTACCGAGACTTCCACCGGCGCGTTTTCAAACACGAACAGGCTGTCGAACAGCGGTTGGCCCTTCGGCAATTCGCTGTTTTCCTGAATGCTCACTAGCGGCAGGTATTCGTACTCGCGCAGTTGCATGTTGCTGTCGAGCAAGCCGCTCAGCCACTGGCGAACGCTGCAACGCTGGTCGTCTTCCGGCATCTTCACCCGCAGCGCGATGCTGTTGATGAACAGTCCGACGGTGCGTTGCATCTCCGGCATTTCCACCGGGCGCCCGGCCACCGTGACGCCGAACAGCACGTCGCGATCACCGCTCAAGCGCCGCAAGACCAGGGCCCACGCCGCTTGAGCGAAGGTGTTGATGGTCAGCTGATGGGCCTGCGCCAGTTCACGCAGTTGCGCACCGTCGCGGGCATCGAGTCGGGTGTAGCGGTCGCCGACGATCATGCCGCCGCTGTCGCCGGCATGTTCACGCAGGAACGGCCGGTCGCTCGGAATCGGCGTGGTCCGTTCGAAGCCTTGCAGGTTGGTTTTCCACCACTGCCGCGCTTCGGCCAGGCTCTGGCGTTGCAGCCAGCCGATGTAGTCGCGGTAGCGCGGCGGCACAGCCAGTTGGGCTTCGCGACCTTCACCCAACGCGGTGTAGATTTCGAAGAAATCGTTCATCAGCAACGAGCGGCACCAGGCATCGATGAGGATGTGGTGGTTGCTCATCATGAACCAGTAGCGCGCTTCGCCAACCTTGATCAAACGCAGGTGGAACGGTGCCTGATTCAGCAGATCGAACCCGGCTTCACGCTCGCTTTTCAGCAACGCCTGCAACTTGGGCTCTTGCTCCGCCTCGGCGATTGCCGTCCAGTCGAGGGACTCGATCGGCGTGCTGCCCGGCTTGTGGATAACCTGCAGCATGTCTTCGCCAACGTTCCAGCAGAACGATGCGCGCAAGGCTTCGTGACGGGCGATCACCGCTTGCCAGGCCTCGGCAAAACGTTGCGGATCGAGCGCACTGTTGATGCGGTAGCGGTCCTGCATGTAGTAGAGGCCGGTGCCCGGTTCGAGCAAGGTGTGCAGCAGCATGCCTTCCTGCATCGGGGTCAGCGGGTAGACGTCTTCGATGGCGGCGGCCGGAATCGGCAGTGCATCGAGTTGCGGCTGGGTCAGCTTCGCCAGCGGGAAGTCCGACGGCGTCAAGCCGCCCGCCTCGTCACGCAGGCAATGCACGATCAGGCTCTGCAATTCGCCGAGGTAGGCGTCCGCCAGTTCGCTGATGGTTTGCGGATCGTGGCGCTCGGCGCTGAAGGTCCAGCGCAGCACCAATTCACCGCCGTAGACCTGACTGTCAACGCTCAACTCGTTAGGCAGCGGCGCTTTCGGATCGTGGGCGGCACCGACCGGTTCATCCAGTGGACGGAACAACGCGTCCGCGCCAAAGCTCTGGTCGAACTGGCCGAGGTAGTTGAAGGTGATCGGCGCCACCGGCAACGCGGCCATGGCTTCGCGGCACAGGTCGTCGGCGAGGTAACGCAACACGCCATAGCCCAGACCCTTGTGCGGCACGCCGCGCAGTTGTTCCTTGATCGCCTTGATCGAAGCGCCCTGGCCGGCGGCTTCTTCGATGTTCTGCGGGGTCAGGCGCAGCGGGTAGGCGCTGGTGAACCAGCCGACGGTGCGGGTCAGGTCGATCTCGTCGAACAGTGCCTCGCGACCGTGGCCTTCAAGTTGGATCAGCGCTGATTCATTCCCGCTCCAGCGGCACAGCACGCGGGCCAATGCCGTCAGCAACAGGTCGTTGACCTGGGTGCGATAGGCGCTCGGTGCCTGTTGCAGCAACTGGCGAGTGAACTCGCTGTCGAGGCGCACGCTGACGGTTTGCGCATGACGATTCTGCCGGCCACCCTCAGGGCGATCACACGGCAATTCGACGCTCGGCCCGGCCAGCTGCGACTGCCACCAGCCCAGTTCTTCACGCAGGGACTCGCTGCCGGCATACGCCTGCAAGCGGGCCGCCCAGTCCTTGAAGGCGCTGGTTTTCGCCGGCAGTTTCACCGACTGCCCAGCCGCCAGTTGGCGATACACCGTTTGCAGATCGTCCAGTAATACACGCCAGGAAACGCCGTCCACCACCAAGTGATGGATCGCGAAGAACAGCCGTTGCTGGCCCTCGGGACCATCGATCAGCAGCACCCGCATCAACGGCCCCTGTTCGAGGTCGAGGCTGCGCTGGGCATCGGCAAACAAAGCCGCGCATTTATCCATCGCCGGCACATGCACTTGCCACAACACGGGAGCGTCTCCCACCTTTTGGTGCGCCGCCGTCCATGCGCCGCTCGCCTCGGTGAAGCGCAGGCGCAAGGCGTCGTGCTGCTCGATCACCGCCAGCAGCGCTTGCTCCAGGCGATGAGGTTCCAGCGCAACGGTCGGTTCCAGCAACAACGCCTGGTTCCAGTGCTGACGCTCGGGCAAGTCGGTGTCGAAGAACCAGTGCTGGATCGGGGTCAGACGCGATTCGCCGGTGAGCAAACCCTGCTCGGCTGTAACCTGCTCGGTGCGGCTGGCCACGGCGGCGAGTGTTTGAACAGTCTGGTGCTGGAACAGGTCACGCGGGCTGAAGTGAATGCCCTGCTGCCGCGCGCGGCTGACCACCTGGATCGACAGAATCGAGTCGCCACCCAGTTCGAAGAAGTTGTCGTTGAGGCCGACCTGCGCGACGTTCAGCACTTCGCACCAGATCTGCGCCAACGTCAGTTCCAGCTCGTTGCTTGGCGCCACATAGTCCTGACGATTCAGTTCCGGATCCGGCGCCGGCAATGCGCGACGGTCGAGTTTGCCGTTGGCAGTCAGCGGCATGCTCGCCAGCAGGATCAGATGCGTCGGCACCATGTATTCCGGCAATTGCGATTTCAGGTGAGCCTTGAGGGCTTCGCGCAGCTCGGCTTGTTGCGCTTCGTCCTGCTCAGCCACTTCGGTGACCAGATAGCCAACCAGTTGTTTGCCGCTCGGGGCGTCCAGCGCCAGCACCACCGCTTCACGGATCGAATCATGGTCCAGCAGTCGGGTTTCGATCTCGCCCAGTTCGATGCGGAAACCGCGGATTTTCACTTGATGGTCGATGCGGCCGAGGTATTCCACCAGACCGTCGGCGCGCTGCCGCACCAGGTCGCCGGTGCGATAAATCCGCCCGCCATCCGCTGCAAACGGGTTGGCCACGAAGCGTTCCGCCGTGATGCCCGGACGGTCGTGATAACCCTGGGCCAGACCAGCACCGCCAACGTACAACTCACCAGTCGCGCCTTGCGGCACCAGCGCCAGATCGGCGTCGAGAATGTAGGCCACGCGAGCACCGATCACGCTGCCGATCGGCACACTGCCCAACCCTTCTTCAAGCTGCTGCGGTGCAAGACTGGCCAACGGCATGACCACCGTTTCCGTCGGGCCGTAGGCGTTGAAGAACAGGCTCGGTTTGAACGCTGCGCGAATGCGCTGCAAGTGCTCGCCGGTCAGGGCTTCGCCGCCGGTGATGCACATGCGCACCGGCAAGGTTTCGCCCTGAGTCGCCAGCCACTGCGCCAGTTGGCTGCCGTAACTTGGGGTGAAGCCGAGGATGTTGATGTGGTGGCGACGGATCAATCCGCAGATTTCTTCTGCGTCCCACTGCCCTTGAGCACGCAAGACCACTTGCGCACCGCTCAACAACGGCACCAGCAGACGCTCGGTCGCGGCGTCGAAGTTGATCGAATAGAAGTGCAGCTCACAGTCGTCCGCACGCATGCCGAAACGCTCGATCACCGCTTGGCAGTGCATGGCGATTTCACCGTGGGACACCACCACGCCTTTCGGCTTGCCGGTGGAGCCGGAGGTGTAAATCAGGTACGCCTGATGCTGCGGCAGGCTGATGAACGGCAGCTCGGTGGCCGGGTAGTTGGCCAATTC
The DNA here is from genome assembly GCF_014852325.1 of Pseudomonas sp. PDM01. Taxonomy (NCBI): domain Bacteria; kingdom Pseudomonadati; phylum Pseudomonadota; class Gammaproteobacteria; order Pseudomonadales; family Pseudomonadaceae; genus Pseudomonas; species Pseudomonas sp. PDM01. The sequence goes on along the minus strand of NZ_JACVBK010000011.1, from coordinate 181,189 downwards.
GGCAGCGTCATCTTCGAGGCACCAGCGACTGACGGTTGTCGGCAGATCACCCAGGGCTTGGAACATCGCCGCATCGCTGAGCAGCAAACCGATGCCGCTGTCTTCGATCATGTAATGCAGGCGATCGAGCGGGTATTCCGGATCGAGCGGCACATAAGCGCCTCCAGCCTTGAGGATCGCCAGCAGGCCGATGACCATTTCCAGCGACCGCTCAAGTGCCAGACCGACGCGAACCTGCGGCCCGACACCCCGTTCGCGCAGCATCCAGGCCAGGCGATTGGCGCGGCTGTCGAGTTCGGCGTAGCTCAGGGTTTGCCCGGCGAACGTCAGCGCCGGCGCATCCTTGCGCACCAGCGCCTGTTCGCTGAACAGGTGATGAATGCACTGATCCAGTCGATGTTCACCCGGTTCGATGCCCAGGCTGTCGAGCAGTTTTTGCTGTTCCGTAGTTTCGAGCAACGGCAGTTCACTGAGGCGCTGTTGCGGATCGGCCAGCAACGCTTCCAGCAGATTGCGCCAGTGCCCGGCCATGCGCGAAATGCGCGGTTCATCGAACAGGTCGGTGCTGTAAGTCAGGCAGCAACCCAACCGATGATCGAGGTCGGTCACTTCCAGGTTGAGGTCGAATTTGGTCGCTCGCGCATCGTTCGCCAGATACTCGACCGTCATGCCGGCCAGCGTGCGGCTCTGCTGGAATTCCCAGCGCTGCACGTTGCACATCACCTGGAACAGCGGGTTGTACGCAGCGCTGCGCGGGGGTTGCAACGCTTCGACCAGATGATCGAACGGCAGGTCCTGATGGGACTGGCCTTCGATCACGGTGTGGCGCACTTGCTCGAACAGTTCGCCAACGGACATCTGCCCGTCGAGCTGGCAACGCAGCACTTGGGTGTTGAGGAACGCACCGATCAGCCCTTCGCTTTCCGGGCGAATGCGGTTGGCCACCGGCGCGCCGATGCGCAGGTCGGTCTGGCCGCTGTAGCGGTAAAGCAGCACGGCCAGCGCGACGGTCATGGTCATGAACAGGGTCAGGCCGTTTTGCGCGTTGAAGGCGCGGACCCGTGCCGCGAGATCATCGCTCAGGTCGAAACGGAACAGCTCGCCCTGATGGCTTTGCACCGCAGGACGCGGACGGTCGGCGGGCAACTCCAGCAATGGATGTTCGCGCCCCAGTTGCGCGGTCCAGTAGTCGAGCTGGCGCTGACGCTCGCCGGATTCCAGCCATTGACGCTGCCAGACGCTGTAATCGAGGTATTGCACCGGCAGCGGCGCCAGTGGCGATTCGCGGTCATCGACGAACGCTTCGTAAAGCGCACTGAGTTCCCGGGCGAAAATGTCCATCGCCCAGCCTTCGGTGACGATGTGGTGCAGGGTCAGCACCAGGTAATGTTCATGCTCGGAGGTCTTGACCAGGCAGGCGCGCAGCAGCGGCCCGGTTTCCAGATCGAAGGGTTGATGCGCTTCGCTGTCGGCCAGTGCCTGCACCCGCTGTTCGCGCAAATCGGCGTCCAGCGCGGAAAAATCCTTCCAGTCCATGCGCATCCCGGTTTCCGGGTGCACGCGCTGTTGCGCCACGCCGTCGATGCTCGGGAACGTGGTGCGCAAGGTTTCGTGACGCATGATCAGCGCTTGCAACGCCGTCTCGAAGCGCCCGATGTCCAGCACCCCGCGCAACCGCGCCATGCCGCCGACGTTGTAGGCCGGGCTGTCCGGCTCCATCTGCCAGAGGAACCACATGCGCTGCTGGGAATAGGACAGCGGCACCGGTTGGCTGCGGTCGACCTTTTCAATCGGCGGTTGTTTGTTGGTGTTGCCGCTGGCCTGAATCTGTTGAACCTGCCGGGAGAATGCCCCCAGCTCACTGTTTTCGAACAACGCGCGCAGCGGCAATTCGACGTCGCAGGCCTGACGGGTGCGGGAGATGATTTGCGTGGCCAGCAGCGAATGGCCGCCGAGGGCGAAGAAGTCGTCGCGCAGACCGATCTGCTTCAAGCCCAGCACTTCGCGCCAGATCGCGGCGATCTGCTGCTCAAGTTCAGTCACCGGCTCGACGTGTTCGCGCACCTGCCATTGCGGTTCCGGCAAGGCACGGCGGTCGAGTTTGCCGCTTGGGCTGAGGGGCATTTCGTCAAGGCGCATCAGCTGCGCCGGGACCATGTACTCCGGCAGCTCGGCCGCCAGCGCGGCTTTCAGGCGAGCGGTTTGAGTGTCTTCGGATTCACTGGTTTCGCTGGCCGTGTAGTAACCGATCAACTGCCCGCCAGCGGCGGTTTCGCGCACCAGCACCACGGCTTGCGCGACACCATCCTGCGCCAGCAGACGCGCTTCGATTTCTTCCGGTTCGACGCGAAAGCCCCGCAGTTTGACCTGCTGATCGAGACGGCCGAGGTATTCGATCACGCCATCGGCGGTCCAACGTGCACGGTCGCCGGTGCGATACAGACGTGCGCCCTGCTCGCCCAACGGGTCGACGACAAAACGTTCAGCCGTCAGTGCCGGACGCCCCAGATACCCCCGGGCCAGACCGATGCCGCTGATGCACAACTCACCAGGCACACCAGCCGGCACCGGGTTGAGCTCGCTGTCGAGCACGCGGCAGATCACGTTGCCCAACGGACGGCCAATCGGCGAGCGCTCGCCATCGGCCGTGCTGCAATGCCAATGAGTGACGTTGATCGCGGTTTCAGTCGGGCCATAACGGTTGTGCAGTTGCACGGCCGGCAGTTGCGCCAGCACGCGGTTGCGCAGTTCCGCCGGCAAGGCTTCGCCGCCCGAGAACACACGGCGCAGGCTGGTGCATTCGGCGGTGAGCGGCTCGTCGATAAACAACGAAAGCAGCGGCGGCACAAAGTGCAGCGTGGTCACCCCGTATTGCTGAACCAGCTGGGCAATGCGGTGCGGATCGCGGTGTTCGCCGGGCTCGGCAATCAGCAAACGCGCCCCGGTGATCAGCGGCCAGAAGCATTCCCACACCGACACGTCAAAACTGATCGGCGCCTTTTGCATCAGCACGTCGGTGTCGTTCAGGCGATAGGTGTTCTGCATCCATTGCAGGCGTTCGGCGAGCGCCGCGTGGGTGTTGCCGACGCCCTTCGGCTGGCCGGTGGAACCGGAGGTGTAAATCACGTAAGCGAGGTTGTCGCCGTGCAGATGCAGGCCCGGCGCCTGGCTCGGCCAGTTCTCCAGGTGCAGTGCATCCATGGCGATCACGCTGACGCCATCGGTGGCCGGCAGCCGGTCGAGCAATTCGGTTTGGGTCAGGAGCAATTCGACGCCGCTGTCGCCGAGCATGTACGCCAGGCGCTCGGTCGGGTAATCCGGGTCCAGCGGCACGTAGGCACCACCGGCCTTGATGATCGCCAACAGGCCGATCAACAGATGCGGCGAACGCTCGGCGGCGATGGCCACGCAAACGTCCGGGCCGACGCCTTTGTCACGCAGGTAATGCGCAAGGCGGTTGGCCTGGGCGTGCAGTTCGGCGAAGTCCAGGCTGCCGCCGTCCCACAGCAGCGCGGTGCGCTCCGGGGTCAGGCGTGCCTGTTCGTTCAGCAGTTCCGGCAGCCATTGGCTGGCCGGTGTGCACGGTGCGACGCACCACGAGGCTTGCTGATCGTGCTCGCTCGCGGTCAACAGTTGCAGGTCGCCGACGGTGGTGGTCGGCTGCTCGCAAATGGCCCGCAGCAGGTTGCTGAAATGCTCGGCTAGACGCTCGATGGTGGTAGCGTCAAACAGCTCGCTGGCATAGTCGAACGACAGGCTCAGGCGACCGTTACGGTCTTCCTCGCTGTGCAATTGCAAATCGAACTTGGCTTCGCGGCTGTGCCACGGCAGTTCTTCGGCGAGCAACCCGGGCAAGCGACGCAGTGCGCTCAGGTCCCGTTGTTGATGGTTGAACATGACCTGGAACAAGCCTTGTTCGCGGGCCTGCGGGAACGCTTCCAGCAGTTGTTCGAACGGCAGGTCCTGATGCGCCTGGGCGCCCAAGGCTGTCTGGCGGGTTTGCGCCAACAGTTCAACAAATGGCAACCGCGAATCCACCTCGGCACGCAGCACCTGGGTGTTGATGAAGAAGCCGATCAAGCCCTGGGTTTCCAGGCGCGGACGGTTGGCGTTCGGCACGCCGATGCGGATGTCGGTTTGGCCACTGTAGCGGTGCAGCAGGCTCTGGAACGCCGCGAGCAACAGCATGAATGAGGTGGAATCGTGGGCCTGGGCAGTCTGGCGAATCGCTTCGCTGAGGGGCGCAGCCAAACGCACGGTGTGGCGTGCGGCGCTGTGACGGTGTTGCGCCGAACGCGGGTGATCGGTGGCCAGGTTCAGGGTCGGATGCTCCTCGCCCAACTGCGTTTTCCAGTAGGCCAGTTGCCGCTCGCCCTCACCTTGGGCCAGCCATTGACGCTGCCAGCTGCCGTAGTCGGCGTACTGGGTCGGCAATGGCGCGAGCGATGCCGTTTGCCCTTGGGATGCAGCGGCATACAGGCGCGAAAACTCGTCGATCAGCACGTTCAGCGACCAACCATCGGCGATGATGTGGTGCAGCGTCACCAGCAACTGGTGATCCTCGTCATCGAGGCGCACCAGCGTCACCCACAGCAGCGGACCTTTCTCCAGATCGAACTGAGTGCGCGCTTCATCCTCGCGGATTTGCTGCGCGCGGGCTTCACGCTCGGCGACGGGCAAATCGCTGATGTCGATCCGTTGCAGGTTGAATTCGCCAGCGGCAATGACCTGTTGCAGCGCCACGCCGTCACGTTCGAAGAAGCGCGTGCGCAGGGATTCGTGGCGTTCGATCAGGTGCTGGAAACTGGCGCGCAGGGCGTCTTCATCCAGTTCGCCACGCAAACGCAAGGCGCCGGGAATGTTGTAGGCGCTGCTTTGCGGGTCCAGTTGCCAGGTAATCCACAAACGGTTTTGCGCGAGGGATTGCGGCATCGCGTCACTACGCGACAGCGTGCTGATCGCGCCTTGGGCCAGGCCGCCGTCCTGTTGTTGCTGTGCGACCACGGCGGTAAATGCACCAAGGGTCGGCGCTTCGAACAACAGGCGCAGGTTCAGCTCCAGACCCAGCTCTTCACGCAAACGCGCAACCACCTGAGTGGCGGCGATGGAGTTGCCACCGAGCAGGAAGAAGTGGTCATCGGCACCAATCTGTTTCACCTGCAATTGCTCGGCCCAGATCTGGCCGATCAGGCTTTGCAGCTCGGAACCCGACTCTATTTTGGCCTGGTTTTCAGGGGCCGCCGATGGGAACAGTGCGTAGCTGTCGAGGCTGCCATCCGCCAGCCGATTACGGCACGCCGAACGTTGCAGCTTGCCGCTGGAGGTTTTCGGCAATGCGCCCGGATTGAGTAACACCACCACGCTCGGTGCTTCCTGATACGCCTCGGCCACCGCCTGGCGGATGGCTTTGATCAGTGCCTCGGGCGGCAGGATTTTCTGCACGCTGCGGCTGATTTCCGCGGCGATGCCGATGCCTTCCTGACCGTCGATATTCACGGCGAACGCGGCGACGCGACCTTTGCGCACCACTTCCACTTCACGCTCGATGGTCTGCTCGATATCCTGCGGGTACAGGTTGTGACCGCGAACGATCAGCATGTCTTTCAGGCGACCGGTGATGAACAGCTCGCCGTTGCGCATGAAACCCAGGTCGCCGGTGCGCAGCCAGGTTTTGCCGGCGTGTTGAACGAAGGTCTTGGCGCTGGCCTCGGGGTTGCGCCAGTAGCCATGGGCGATGCTCGGCCCGGTGGCCCAGACTTCGCCGACCGCGTTGTCGGCCAGTTCGGTCAGCGCCAATGGATCGATAATCAGCACCGCGTGATCTGGCTGGCTGATGCCGCAACTCATGATCGCGCTGCCTTCACCCGCTTCGGCACGGTTTTGCGCCAACGCCTGATCATCCACGCGCAGGTTGCCGATGCCTTGACCACGGGGTGTGCCGGCGACGAACAGCGTGGCCTCGGCCAAGCCGTAAGACGCCATGAAACTGTCCGGGGTGAAACCGCAAGTCGCGAACTTCTCGGCGAAACGGTCGAGGGTGTCGAGGCGAATCGGTTCGGAACCGGAATACGCCACGCGCCAGCCGCTGAGGTCGAGGCGTTCCAGCGCCGATTCACTGACACGTTCGCTGCACAGACGGTAGGCAAAATCCGGCCCACCGCTGATGGTGCCGCCGTACTCGCTGATCGCTTCGAGCCAGCGCAGCGGCCGACCGAGGAAGTACGCCGGCGACATCAACACGCACGGCACGCCGCTGAAAATCGGCTGCAACAGACCGCCGATCAAACCCATGTCGTGGTACAGCGGCAGCCAGCTGACGATCACGTCGTCAGGGTTCAGGTCGATGCCGAAACCGTGACGAATCAGCAGCTCATTGGCGACCAGGTTGCCATGGCTGACTTGCACGCCTTTTGGCAGCGCGGTGGAGCCCGAGGTGTATTGCAGGAAGGCAATGTGGTCGCCTTCGAGATTCGGTTCGACCCACTTTGCGGCCACTGCACCGTCGAGAGTGTCGACGCACAGCAGCGGCGGCGCGCCTTCGATTTGCAGCAACGCGTCGCGCTGGCCGGCGCTGGTCAGCAGCAGGCGCGGTTCGGCGTCGCTGATGATCGACAGCAGGCGCTCCTGATGATGACGCTTGGCCGACTCCGGCGGATAAGCCGGCACCGCGATCACGCCCGCATACAGGCAACCAAAAAACGCCGCGACGTAGTCCGGACCGCTGGGAAACAGCAGCACCGCGCGATCACCAAAGTCAGTTTCGGCCTGCAACGCGCCGGCAATGGTGCGCGCCCGCTGATCCAGTTCGCGATAACTGAGCACCACCGTCTGATCCGGGGTTTCGGCGAGAAAACGCAAGGCCACCCGATCCGGCGTCAGGGCCGCGCGGCGCTGAAGGGCTTGGACCAGTGTGCCAGGTATTTTGAACGCGTCGGTCATGAGGTTTCCTGCCTGAATTCGGCTTGCAAGTGGAATCGGTTTTCTGCTTTCACGCCCCATCAGGGGCATGCAGGACGCGGTCTTCGCCGACCGCGCGAGGCATTGGGAACGCTGTTTTGGCCGGGGCTTGCGCCCGGAGCCATTCACCAATGAGAACGGATGACGTCTTGAAATAATTAGTCGGCAGGCTTGATCGCCAACGGGGGCTGGGTGCGGCAGCGTGTCGCAGTTCTCACTGCCCACTTAAGAGAAGGATTAGTTCTCTTTCTCAATTGACAATCATTATCATTCATAATAATTTGTCGCTCGATGTGTAGGACGGCTCCGATATACCCGTCGTCCCACGACCCCATTTGCAGCAAGGTGATTTCCATGACGGAACAAGTATCCACAAGCAGGTGCGATTCACCGCTACTTCAGGCATTCGTGGACAATCGACTGATTCTGGTCAAGATTGCCGCCCGTATTACCGGCTGCCGATCCCGTGCCGAAGATGTGGTTCAGGATGCGTTCTTCCGCCTGCAATCGGCGCCGCAGATCACCTCCTCGATCAAGGCTCAGCTCAGTTACCTGTTCCAGATCGTGCGTAACCTGGCGATCGACCACTACCGCAAACAGGCGCTGGAGCAGAAGTATTCGGGGCCTGAAGAAGAAGGGCTGAACGTGGTGATTCAAGGCGCTTCGCCGGAAACCTCGCACATCAATTTTTCGACCCTGGAAAACATCGCCGACGCGCTGACGGAGCTGCCGAGCCGCACCCGTTACGCCTTCGAGATGTACCGCCTGCACGGCGTGCCGCAAAAGGACATCGCCAAGGAACTGGGTGTTTCGCCAACCCTGGTGAACTTCATGATTCGCGACGCGCTGGTGCATTGCCGCAAGGTGTCGGGCAGTCGCGCAGATACTTTCTCCCGCCGCTAAAAGCTTCGCGGGCAAGCCTCGCTCCTACAGGTCCGTGTCGCTCGCCAAAACGACACTAACCTGTAGGAGCGAGGCTTGCCCGCGAAGGCGGACTCAAGACCGCTACGGATCTTGAGCCATAAGCATCAAGCCAACCCACACCGCTCAAAAAACCGCTCCCGCCCCAACACCATCAACGCCGCGCGCTTGTGCGGGAAGTCGAACTCTTTCTCGCAATGAAACCGCTGACCCTGCATGTACCCGATCATCTTCGCGTTGTCGGCTCGCGGCTCTGCAACCACCCGCCGGGTACGCGGATCGTCGAGAAACAGGTAATGCGTCAACGCCGATAACCAGCTCGCCACCTTGTGCGGACCGCGATGGTTTTCTTCTCCGACCAGCATGTGAATGCCACGGTCGTAATCATCGACATCGTAGAACGGCGCAATGCGGTCTTCCTTGGCCCAGTAGGCTTCGAAATAAGCAAACGGCTGATCATCGAAACAGCCGATCAACGTCACGGTGTGGGGATCGGCGTCGAGTTTGCCCAGGTATTCGCGATGCTGTTCAAGGCTGCCCTCCTCCTGCCAGAAACTCGCCACCCGCGCACTGTTCTGCCAGCGATTGAACCGCGCCAGATCCAGGTCGATGTCCAGCGTACGCAGGGAAATCCACGCCCCCAGCCGCGCATCGAAACGTCGATAGACTTCACCGCGCGGTTTCACCGGGCGCAATGGATGACGCTTGCCAGCGCTGATCACCATTTGCTGCGGGTAGCTGCTGGTCAGCGACGTCCCCAGCCAAGGCTGCGGCAACTGCCAGAATAGCGTGCGCTCGCATCGATACTGGCCGGCGAGTTCGGTCGACACCAACAAACCGCTGAGCAAGGCTTCGGCGGGAGCTTCATCGAGGTGCCAGGTCAGGCGCTGGCAAGCCGGGTCACGGGCAAACAGCCAATAACCGGCGGCCCACACGGCCTGAGTGTCGACGCGAGCCTCGACATGCACGTGCAACTCGGGCTCACGCGTCAGCCGCAAGGTAATCAGCGGTTGCGCGTCCAGGCTCAGGCTCAGGCGGTTTTCGGTTTCATCCGCGACAAGGCGGTTGCCTGTCGGCAAAGCCAGGGCAGTCAGGTCATTCAGATTGGGCATGGGTCGGGCTCACGATCATCGACAGTTCACTTAGGAACGTGAGCCAGGCTTGGAAATTTAGCGATGACTGTCGTAAACCTCAGAGTGACGTAAGCCAGATTTTGCTAATGATGTAGTCGTTCCCTACACCAGTGGCGATATGACTGACGATCTCCAAGTCCATTTGCGACGAGTCCGCCGTAAACGAACCCTCCAGGCGGTTTACCGCTGATGTAATCTCAGTGGGTGGGACAATGACACCAGCACTGGATTCAAGTGAGAGCACTGGAACTGCATAACGGTTTATCCAACGGCGCACGTCAATCCCAAAGGTATACACGCGCCCCACCTCTAAATCCTGGAAGCTCTTGCTTAACAGAACGCCTGAAGATCGACTGGTGAACGTGTTGCTGAATAATGCATAGCCATTCCCATCTTGCCTGACAGTGAGATCTCGAGGGTCAGCCGCAGCCTCTCCCCTCATCCAGCCGTTCCAGTTATCTGTCCCGTCCTTCGCACTGAACGTTGTTACATCTTCGTAGCGCAACACAACCTCAAGACTCAGTGGCGGAAACAAATCCGGGCAACCACATTCGCCGTTCTCCAGCGGCACCTGAAAAACAAACATGAGGTGACTGCGGTCAAGCAGGCCTTGAAAATGCTCCCAACTAATGTCTCGAGACCAACCTTTCACATATTCATCTTGGGTTACAGGCTCCTTATCTACGATGAGCTGCATCATTGTCGAGCCATCCCGATTGTACCCACAGATATGCAAAGTAGTCGGTTGGCCAACCTCAATAGTCCGCCAACGGGCAACATCAACAGTGATACCGGACTCTCCATCCGGCGTCGGCACAGTCAGAAACTTGCCGACAGCTTGCTTCACCAACGGAGTTGGAAGACGCGGGAGTAAATTCGATTCGTTATTTGACATTGCAGATGCCTTTTCGTAATGAGGCTTTCCCCCATTAAAGGGTTCAGCACCGGAAAGTCATCTAACCGCAAGGCAATGAGAGCGACTACTGTCACATTTGACAGTTTGCTCCTCGAAAAAAGGAATTTACGACGTATGGGCGCCTGCTACTTTCCAGGGGGTTGAAGCCTTATCGTCAATCCTGGGGAACCGGCACCACGGCGATCTTGTACGGATCGAAAATCTTCAGCATCTGGCCGTTGTCCCGCAACCCTTGCAGCAACTTGCCGAAGGCAACGCCGCTGATGGGCGCTGTCGGACGGAGAATGGCGTAATGGTGATAGACCTGATCGATGCGTTCGGACACCAGCAGTTGATCAGCAACTTTATCGTTACGCAGCAGGTAATCGCTCAGATAGGAGCGCGTCACCAGGGCAATGTCGGCGCGCCCGCGCAGCACCATCAGCAGGTTGCTGTCATGGGAATAGGTCAGCGTGGCGTTGTAGTTTTGCGCGAGGACTTTGGGGTCGGCATTGAAGTTGGCGAATTCGTAGTGATAGCCACTGAACAGCGCCAGACGCTTGCCGGCAAGATCGGCGAAATAGTTCTGCTGACGATTGGGAATCCGTTGCGCGACAAAAATCTCGGCATCTTCCAGGCCCATGTCGACGCTGACGTGGGGAATGTCCTTCCAGCCCCAGTTCGGGTTCTCGAAGATGGCCATGTCCACCCGGCTCTGCTTGAAGTCACCGAAGCGTCGCGGAATGGATGTCGGCACGAGCACAAACTGGTAGTCGGTTTGCAGGGCATTGAGCGCCTCGACCAACTGCGGCAGCAGGCCAGTGTCGGCACCGGATTCAGGGCGTACGGTGTAGGGCGGAAAATGCGCGGCACCGACCCGCACCAGTTGCGCCGCCGGAGACGGTAATACCCAAAGCGCTGCAAGCGCCGCCAGAAAAAGCCGCGAGGCCGTCCGAATTGGCGAAGACATCAAAACAACCCACTCCCCAAAAAAGTACGCATCAATTCATTCAAGCTAGGCGGTTTCGGCCACTTAGCCAGTTTCCTGCGGTTCCGGGCAACACTATTGTTTTTCTTCGAGCACCAGAATCAACGCCTCATCGGCCAATTGATCGAGGTTCACGCTGCCATCCGGGCGATACCAGGTCGTGGTCCAGGACAGCGCACCGGTCAGAAAACGCCGAGTGATGAACACGTCCCCGCGAATGAATCCCGCGTCCTTGGCCTCCCCCAGCACCTGCAGCCAGAGGTCTTCATAGATGTCGCGCAACGCCAACACCTTCGCTTGCCCGTCCTCGGACAGCGAACGCCATTCGTACACCAACACCGCCATGGCCTCGCCGCTGCCGCCCATGATCGACTGCAACTCACAGCGAATCAGCGCCAGTACCCGTTCGCGCACGTTTTCAGCTTCGGCGATCGCCGCACGCATCAACGCGGTGTTGTAGCGAATGGTTTCCTCCATCACTGCCCGCAGGATCTCGTCCTTGCTTTTGAAGTGATGAAAAATGCTGCCCGACTGAATGCCCACCGCGCCGGCCAGATCACGCACCGTGGTGCGCTCGTAGCCTTTGTTGCGGAACAGGTGAGCCGCCACTTGCAGCAATTTGCCACGGGCGCTGTCCGGGTCGGTCAACTGGCCGTTGTCGACCAATTCGCGCATTACCCTCAGGGCTTTTTGCTCGTCCACCCGTTCTCTCCTACAGTCGTACTCACCGCTAAAACAGCGGGGTTGCGCGGGCAATTTAAGCTGACGAAGGCAACCAAGCAAGCGCTCGGGCAGAAGATATTTAAGTCGTTTACAAACCAAGCGCTTGCTTGGTAGTCTCGATACACGTCTGAGGGAGGTGGCTATGGAAAGGGCTGTGCCTGAAACTGTTCGCATCGGTTGCGCCAGCGCCTTCTGGGGCGACACCTCGACCGCCGCCGCGCAACTGGTGGAAGGCGGACGCCTGGATTACCTGGTGTTCGATTATCTGGCCGAGATCACGATGTCGATCATGGCCGGTGCGCGGATGAAAGATCCCCAGGCCGGCTACGCCAGCGACTTCATCGAAGTGCTCAGCCCGCTGCTCACGCAGCTCGCCGCACAGAACATCCGCGTCATCAGCAACGCCGGCGGCGTCAACCCGCAGGCCTGCGCCGCTGCCCTGCAAGCGGCCTGCGACAAGGCCGGCGTGGCGCTGAAAATCGCCGTGTTGCTGGGTGATGACCTGCAACCGCAGTTCAAACACCTGAGCACCCGCGGCCTTCACGAAATGTTCAGCGGCGCGCCCTTGCCGCCGATGTGCGTCTCCACCAACGCCTACCTCGGTGCGCCCGGCATCGTCGAAGCCTTGCGCCTGGGCGCGGACATCGTCATCACCGGGCGCGTGGTCGACAGCGCCGTGGTCAGCGCTGCACTGGTGCATGAATTCGGCTGGTCCTGGCACGACTACGACAAACTCGCGCAAGCCGCACTCGCCGGTCACATCATCGAATGCGGCGCCCAGTGCACCGGCGGCAACTTCACCGATTGGCGCGACGTGCCCGACTACGAACACATCGGTTTCCCCATCGTCGAAGTCAGCGCCGACAGCCAGTTCATCGTCAGCAAACCCGAAGGCTCCGGCGGTCTCGTCACGCCACTCACGGTCGGCGAGCAGATGCTCTATGAAATCGGCGACCCGCAGGCCTATCTGCTGCCCGATGTGATTTGCGATTTCACCCAGGTCAAACTTCAGCAACAAGGCAAGAACGCAGTTCAGGTACACGGCGCCAAAGGCTTGCCGCCCACCGATCAGTACAAGGTCAGCGCGACGTATCCGGACGGTTTCCGCTGCACCGCCAGTTGCCTGATCGCCGGGATCGATGCGGTGGACAAGGCGCGGCGTGTCAGCGAAGCGATCATCAACAAGACCTCGGAAATCTTCAGCCAGCGCGGTTGGGCGCCCTACAGCGAGGTCAATATTGAACTGCTCGGCAGCGAGGCCACGTACGGTCCCCATGGCCAGCGTCGCGACAGCCGCGAAGTGGTGATCAAACTCGCCGTGCGCCATCCGGACAAACAAGCGCTGATCGTGTTCTCCCGGGAAATCGCCCAGGCCGCCACCGGCATGGCGCCGGGGTTGACCGGCATCGTCGGCGGACGGCCGACGGTGTATCCGCTGATCCGGCTGTTCTCGTTCCTCATCGACAAATCCGCCTGCACGCTGGACATTGATCTCAATGGTCAACGTCATCCGTGCGCCCTGCCCGCCCTCGACGCGCTCACCACCGCGGACCTGCCGGTGCCGTACGACCCACCGAAACCCACCGGTCGCGCCGATGCCAGCGTGGCGCTGATCAAGCTCGCGGTCGCACGCTCGGGTGACAAGGGCAATCACAGCAACATCGGCGTCATGGCGCGCGAGCCGGAGTACCTGCCGTGGATCGCCGAAGCCCTGACCCCGGAAGTGATGGTCGACTGGATGAGCCATGTGCTCGACCCGATTCACGGGCGCGTCGAGCGCTGGTACCTGCCCGCGACCCACAGCCTGAATTTCTTGCTGGAAAACGCCCTTGGCGGTGGTGGCGTGGCCAGTCTGCGGATCGATCCGCAAGGTAAAGCCTTCGCCCAACAACTGCTGGACATCCAGATTCCGGTGCCGCAGCGCATCGCCGACCAGGTCAACTAGAGGACTGCCGCCGTGGCCTACGATTCGATTTTCAAAGCTGATCTGTTTGCCGGCCAAAACATCATCGTCACCGGTGGCGGCAGCGGCATCGGTCGCTGCACCGCCCATGAACTGGCGGCCCTCGGCGCCCATGTGCTGTTGATCGGGCGCAATGCCGACAAACTGAAATCCGTGGTTGCCGAGATTACCGAGGATGGCGGCAAGGCCGATTGGCAGACCTGCGATATTCGCGACGAAGAAGCGGTCAAGCATCTGGTCAGCGAACTGATCCGCAAGCACGGTCCGATCCACGGACTGGTCAACAATGCCGGCGGCCAATTTCCCTCACCACTGGCCTCGATCAACCAGAAGGGTTTCGAAACCGTGATGCGCACCAACCTGGTGGGCGGTTTCCTGATGGCGCGCGAAGTCTTCAACCAGTCCATGAGCCAACACGGCGGCGCCATCGTCAACATGCTCGCCGACATGTGGAACGGCATGCCCGGCATGGGCCACTCGGGCGCGGCGCGCTCGGGCATGGATAACCTGACCAAGACCGCTGCGTTCGAATGGGGTTACGCCGGGGTGCGGGTCAATGCAGTGGCGCCGGGCTGGATCGCCTCCAGCGGCATGGACACTTACGAAGGTGCGTTCAAAGCGGTGATTCCGACCTTGCGCGAGCACGTGCCGCTGAAACGCATCGGCACCGAATCGGAAGTCAGCGCCGCGATCGTCTTCCTGCTCAGTCCGGCCGCAGCGTTTGTCAGTGGCAGCACCTTGCGTATCGACGGCGCCGCCAGCCTTGGCGGTCGGGCGTGGCCGATCCACAAGGCCAGGATCAGTGAGTCGTACAACGGTTTCCACCGCGCGTACTTGCCGGACGTGCTCAAGGACAAGGAATAAGTCATGCCGGTGATTCAGTCGCAAGTCGACCCGTTCAGCGACCAGTTTGCCCAGAACCGTGCAGCGATGCTGGCGGGAATCGAGCAAGTCCGTCAGCTCGAACAGAACCTGCTGAACAAAGCGGCCGAAGCCAAACCCAGGTTCGACAAGCGCGGGCAATTGCTGCCCCGCGAACGCCTCAATCTTCTGCTCGACCCGGGTGCGCCGTTCCTCGAACTGGCGAGCCTGGCCGGCTACAAATTGCATGACGACAAGGACGGCAGTTCGGCCGGCGGCGGTTTGATCGCCGGGATCGGTTACGTGTCCGGTGTGCGGGTTCTGGTCGTGGCGAACAACAGCGCGATCAAGGGCGGGACGATTTCCCCCAGCGGTTTGAAAAAGTCCCTGCGCCTGCAACAGATCGCCATGGAGAACAAACTGCCGGTGATCACCCTCGCCGAAAGCGGTGGCGCCAACCTCAATTACGCAGCGGAGATTTTCGTCGAAGGCGCGCGCAGTTTTGCCAATCAGGCGCGGATGTCGGCCATGGGGTTGCCGCAGATCACCGTGGTCCACGGTTCGGCCACGGCGGGCGGTGCTTATCAGCCAGGGCTCTCGGATTACACGGTAGTGGTGCGTGGCAAAGCCAAACTGTTTCTCGCCGGCCCACCGTTACTGAAAGCCGCGACCGGAGAAGTGGCGACCGACGAAGAACTGGGCGGTGCCGAGATGCACGCGCAAACCGCCGGCACCGCTGAATACCTGGCCGAGAACGATGCCGATGGCGTGCGCCTGGTGCGCGAGATTGTCAGCCTGTTGTCATGGAACGAGCAGCTGCAATGGTTGCCCGAACGGCAGTGGAAAGAACCCCTCTACCCTATCGACGAGCTGCTGGGACTGATCCCGGACGATCCGAAAAAGCCCTACGACGTGCGCGAAATCATTGCGCGGATCGCCGACGGCTCGAACTTCCTTGAGTTCAAGGGTGAATTCGATCAGCAAACCATTTGCGGCCATTTGCACATTCAGGGGCGCGCCTGCGGATTCATCGGCAACAACGGCCCGATCACCCCCAAAGGGGCGAGTAAAGCCGCGCAGTTCATCCAGCTCTGCGATCAGAGCCAGACGCCGCTGCTGTTCTTTCACAACACCACCGGGTTCATGGTCGGCACCGAGTCGGAACAGCAAGGCGTGATCAAGCACGGCGCAAAGATGATTCAGGCGGTGGCCAACGCCCGCGTACCGAAACTGACCATCGTCGTCGGCGGTTCCTATGGCGCCGGTAACTACGCCATGTGCGGTCGCGGCCTCGACCCGCGCTTCATCTTCGCCTGGCCCAACAGCCGCACGGCGGTGATGGGCGGCGCGCAGGCCGGCAAGGTGCTGCGCATCGTCACCGAAGCCAAACAACTCAAGGACGGCCTGGTGCCCGACCCGAAAATGCTCGACATGCTGGAGCAGGTCACCGCACAGAAACTCGACAGCCAGTCCACCGCGCTTTATGGCAGCGCCAGTCTGTGGGACGACGGGCTCATCGATCCGCGGGACACCCGGACCCTGCTCGGTTACTTGCTGGACATCTGTCATGAGGCCGATGTGCGGCCGCTGCAAACCAACAGTTTTGGCGTAGCCCGGTTCTGAACCGGCCAGAGGAGAACAATAAAAATGATCTTCACCCAGGAACACGAAGCACTGCGCCGCACCGTTCGCCAATTCGTCGAAAACGAGATCAACCCGCACGTCGAGGCATGGGAAAAGGCCGGGCGCTTTCCCATCCACGAAATCTTCCGCAAGGCCGGTGACCTGGGCCTGCTGGGAATTTCCAAACCGGAAAAATTCGGCGGCATGGGGCTCGATTACAGCTATTCGATTGTCGCCGCCGAGGAGTTCGGCACCATTCATTGCGGCGGCATTCCGATGTCCATCGGTGTGCAGACCGACATGTGCACTCCAGCGCTGGCGCGCTTCGGTTCCGATGAACTGCGTGAAGAGTTTCTGCGCCCTGCCATTACCGGCGAACAGGTCGGTTGCATCGGCGTTTCCGAAGTCGGCGCCGGTTCCGACGTGGCCGGGTTGAAAACCACCGCCCGCAAGGACGGCGACGACTACGTGATCAACGGCAGCAAGATGTGGATCACCAACTCGCCAAGCGCCGATTTCATTTGTCTGCTGGCCAATACCTCGGACGACAAACCGCACATCAACAAGTCGCTGATCATGGTGCCGATGAACACGCCGGGGATCAGCCTCAGTTCGCACCTGGACAAGCTCGGCATGCGCAGCTCGGAAACCGCCCAGGTGTTTTTCGACAACGTGCGCGTGCCGCAACGCAACCGCATCGGCCATGAAGGCGCGGGCTTCATGATGCAAATGCTGCAGTTTCAGGAAGAACGCCTGTTCGGCGCGGCGAACATGATCAAGGGCCTGGAATACTGCATCGACAGCACCATCGAGTATTGCAAGGAACGTAAAACCTTCGGCAATGCGCTGATCGACAATCAGGTCATCCACTTTCGCCTCGCCGAACTGCAAACCGAAATCGAATGCCTGCGGGCGCTGGTCTATCAGGCCACCGAGCAGTACATCAAAGGTCAGGACGTCACGCGTCTGGCGTCGATGGCCAAACTCAAGGCCGGGCGACTGGGCCGCGAAGTCAGCGACAGTTGCCTGCAATATTGGGGCGGCATGGGCTTCATGTGGGACAACCCCGTGGCCCGCGCCTACCGCGATGTGCGGCTGGTGTCGATTGGCGGCGGCGCCGACGAAATCATGCTGGGGATCATCTGCAAACTCATGGGCATCCTGCCGGGGAAAAAGAAATGAGCACCCTGCCGGATTGCCAGACGTTATTGCTCGAACCGCATAACGGTGTGCTGCACATCACCCTCAACCGCCCGGAAAGCCGCAACGCCATGAGCCTGCAAATGGTCGCCGAACTGCGCGCGGTGCTGTTGGCCGTGCGCGATGACCGTGCGATTCGGGCCTTGGTGATCGGCGGTGCCGGTGGACATTTCTGTGCCGGTGGCGACATCAAGGACATGGCCAACGCCCGTGCTCAAGGCGCGAACGCCTTCCGCGATCTGAACCGTGCGTTCGGCGCGCTGCTGCAAGAGGTGCAACACGCACCGCAAGTGGTGATCACCGTGCTGCAAGGCGCAGTGCTTGGCGGCGGTTTGGGCCTGGCCTGCGTCAGCGATGTCGCCCTGGCGGATCATCAGGCGCAATTCGGGTTGCCGGAAACCAGCCTCGGCGTGCTGCCCGCGCAGATCGCGCCGTTTGTGGTCCAGCGCATCGGTTTGACTCAGGCCCGGCGCCTGGCGCTGACGGCGGCGCGGTTCGATGGCAACCAGGCGCGGCGCATGGGGCTGGTGCATTTTGTCGAGCATGACGCGCAAGGCTTGGCCGAGCGTCTCGGTGAAATTCTGGCCCACGTGCTGTGCTGCGCGCCGGGGGCCAATGCGACGACCAAAAAACTGTTGCTGGCGAGTGCCGGGCAACCGTCGGATGCGTTGCTGGATGAGGCGGCCGAGTGGTTCAGCGAAGCGGTGATTGGAGCGGAAGGGGTCGAGGGCACGATGGCCTTCGTGCAGAAGCGTAAACCGGGATGGGCGCCATAAAAGCTTCGCGGGCAAGCCTCGCTCCTACAGGGCTCACCAAAAACCTTGTAGGAGCGAGGCTTGCCCGCGAAGAGGCCATCACTTCCACCGCAAATACGAAGGGAATATCCCAATGCCCGCCCTGAAAAAAATCCTGATCGCCAACCGCGGTGAAATCGCCTGCCGTATCCAGCGTACCGCCCAGGCGTTGGGCTACCGCACCGTCGCCGTGTTCAGCGACGCAGATGCGGATGCCTTGCACGTACAAATCGCCGACGAAGCCGTCAACATCGGCCCGGCCCCGGTCCAGAAGTCGTACCTGAACATCCCGGCCATCCTCGACGCCGCCCGCCGCACCGGTGCCGATTCGATCCACCCCGGCTACGGCTTCCTCTCGGAAAATGCCGAATTCGCCCGCGCCTGCCAGCACGCCGGCCTCACTTTCATCGGCCCCAGCCCTGAAGCCATCGAACTGATGGGCAGCAAACGCCTGTCGAAACTCGCCATGCTCGACGCCGGTGTGCCCTGCATCAAAGGCTATCAAGGCACCGGGCAGGACGATGCGAGCCTGAGCCGCGAAGCCGAACGCATCGGCTTTCCGCTGATGATCAAGGCCAGTGCCGGCGGTGGCGGGCGCGGCATGCGCCTGGTACACGATGCAGAGGATTTGCTCGCACAGATTCGCACCGCGCGCTCCGAGGCATTGAACGGGTTTGGCAGCGACGAACTGATCCTCGAACAAGCGCTGATCGATCCGCGTCACGTTGAGGTTCAGCTGTTCGGCGACCAACACGGCAACCTGATCTACCTCGGCGAACGCGACTGTTCGATCCAGCGCCGCCATCAGAAAGTCATCGAAGAAGCACCCTGCCCGGTCATGACCGCCGAACTGCGCCAGGCCATGGGGGAAGCGGCGCTCAAGGCCGGTCGCGCAGTGAATTATGTGGGCGCTGGTACTGTGGAGTTTCTGCTGGACGCGCACGGGCAGTTCTACTTTCTGGAAATGAACACGCGGTTGCAGGTGGAACACCCGGTGACTGAATTGATCACCGGTCTCGATCTGGTGGCCTGGCAGTTGCACGTCGCCGAAGGACTACCGCTGCCATTGCGCCAGGAACAGGTGCAACTCAACGGCCACGCCATGGAAGTGCGGCTGTATGCCGAAGACCCGACCCAAGGGTTCCTCCCGCAGACCGGGCGCATCAGCACCTGGGAACCGGCCTTGCAGAATGGAGCGCGTATCGATCATGGGCTGATCGAAGGTCAACATGTCAGCCCGTTCTATGACCCGATGATGGGCAAGATCATCGCCCACGGCGCTACCCGCGAAGAAGCCCGGCGCAAGTTGCTGCGCGCGGTGCAAGACAGTGTGCTGCTGGGCTTGCCGAGCAATCAGCGCTTGCTTGCCAGCCTGCTGGAACATCCACGCTTCATCAGTGGCGAGTTCAGCACCGGGTTCATCCCGACGCATTTCGCCGACCATCCTTGTTTGCATCCGCATAACCCGAGTGCTGAAGAACTGGCGATTGCGGCGGCGCTGTTTTATCAGGCTTCGGCGCAGGCTCATCCCGCCGCGCTGGCCGGCTGGCGCAACAACGCCAGTGTGCCGCTGCACTATCGCATCGGCCTGGAGGATCGGGACTGGCCGGTGCAGTTGAACGCGGTACCAGGTGAACCGTACCGGATTGAAGTCGCCGCCCAGGCCTTCGAACTGAACGTCATCCAGTGCGACGGACGCTGGGCCACCCTGGACATCAACGGCATCCGCCAGCGCCATGCCTATCGTCTGGAGGCCGGACAACTCTGGCTGTTCACCCGCCCCGGCAGCCTGCGCCTGGAGGATCGCACGCAAGCGCTGGTCAGCGGCCAGGCCAGCGTCAGCTCCGGCACGCTCAAGGCGCCGATGGACGGCGCGATCGTCGACGTGCTGGTCGCACAAGGCAGCCTGGTCAGTAAAGGCCAACTGCTGGTGGTGCTGGAAGCAATGAAAATGGAGCATCCGCTCAAGTCCGGCATCGACGGCGTGCTCAAACGCTTGCAGGTCAAGGTCGGCGATCAGGTAAAAAATCGTCAGATTTTGTTGGAGGTCGAATAAGCCGCTAGGCGGATCCGTCGGGTTTGGCTACGCTCAAGCCCTATCAGGATGCGGATACCGGGAACCCTTCAATGCCTCACTGGCTGGTGATCGATCTGGAAGCCACCACCGATGAAGGTGGCTGGCCAGTTACGGAAATGGAAATCATCGAAATCGGCGCCACGCTGGTGGACCGCCAAGGGCGTGAGCAGGACCATTTCCAGCGCTTCGTGCGACCGCTGCGACGGCCCCTGCTCACGCCGTTTTGTCGCGAGTTGACCCGCATCACCCAGGCGAATATCGACAGCGCACAGGCGCTGACCGAGGTCTGGCCGGTCTTCGAGCGCTGGCTCGGCCAACATCATTCGCGGCTGGAAGGCTGGGCCAGTTGGGGCGATTACGATCGCAGGCAACTGCTTCAGGAGTGGGAGCGCTTGCAACTCGACAGCCAACTGAGTCGCGTGCCGCACATGAACCTCAAGCAGCGCTTTGCCAAGGCCCGACGGCTGGAACGCCCGCTGGGACTCAACGGCGCCCTGCAACTGGCCGGCATGCAGTTCACCGGCCAGCAGCACCGGGCACTGGAAGATGCGCGCAATACAGCGCGTCTGTTACCGCTGATTCTCCCGCTCTAGAGAGGTGACGGCGCCAAGGGCCTTGTGCATACTGGCCGGCCCTTTTTAGCCCTTTTCGAGGAATCGCCCATGTTTAAAGTCAACGAGTACTTCGACGGCACCGTCAAGTCGATCGCCTTTGGCACCGCTGAAGGTCCGGCGACCATTGGCGTCATGGCTCCGGGCGAATACGAATTCGGCACCAGCCAGCGTGAAATCATGCACGTGGTGACCGGCGCCCTGACCGTCAAACTGCCAGACAGCACCAACTGGGAAACCTTCGCCGCCGGCAGCCAGTTCAACGTGCCAGCCAACAGCAAATTCCAGCTTAAAGTGGCCGTCGACACCGCTTACCTGTGCGAATACCGCGGCTAAAACCCCGGATTTTCACAGCACAAAAAAAATGCCCGTGTCCTTGGACACGGGCATTTTTCATTCAGGGTCGCTTATTCCAGGATCGTGACCGGCATGCCGACTTCGAGAAGACCGTTGCCATCGTTGACCAGATTCTGGCCAAACATCGCACCGTCTTCCTGGGCACGATACTTCTGCAAGGTCGCGAGCGGTTCACGGTCATCGCTGCGTTCGCCGGTCTGCGGATCGATGGTGGTCAGAATGCAGCGCGAACACGGCTTGACCACACGAAACTCGACATCGCCGATACGAATACGCTTCCAGCCGTCCTCGGCATACGCCTCGCTGCCCTCGATCACCAGATTCGGTCGAAAACGCAGCATCTCCAACGAACGCCCGACCTTTTGCGACAGATCCTCAAGGGACGCCTGCCCGATCAGCAGCAACGGGAAGCCATCGGCGAAGGCCACCTGATCGTCGTCCTTGCCATAACCGGCCTGTGTGGTCCGAGCGCGATCAACCGGCACCTGCACCAGGCGAGTCGGCTTGCCAATGAATCTGCTGACCCAGGCCCCCGCCTCGTCACCGGCATCAGGCACACGCAAGGTGTCGCGCCAGATGGTCACGCCACGCAACTCAGCGTCGTTGGCAGGCAAGGCAATATCAATTGGCGTGTGGCCGGGAGCGCTGAGGGTCAAACCACCCTGGGCATTCCACAACGCCGACAGCTGGCTCATCTGCGCCACCGCACGCTGGGTCAGGAAGCGCCCGCTGGCCTCGTCCACCAGCATCCAGCGTCGATCCCCGTCCAGCCCCAGTTTGTCGAGACTGACCTGTTGCAGGATCTCGCCCTTGCCGGATTTCAACGGATAACGATAAAGCGCGCTCAGACGCAGCATGACCAGCTCCCTGGAGGACAAAAATGCCACCCTATACGAGCTTGATCGCCGAATCAAAGACTGCGAACTGGATTACCAACCCTGTGGGAGCGAGCAGGCTCGTTCCCACAGGAAACTGTATCGTGATCAGGCAGGCACTTCGTCGAGCATCAGGCGCTGACGCACCACATCGACCAGTTTGTCCGGCTGGAATTTGGAGAGGAAGTTGTCACAACCAACCTTCTTGACCATCGAGTCGTTGAAACTGCCGGACAACGAGGTGTGCAGAACCACGTAGAGGCCGCGCAGACGCGGATCGTTACGGATCTCGGTGGTCAGGCGATAGCCGTCCATTTCCGGCATCTCGGCGTCGGTGAAGATCATCAGCAATTTGTCGGTCATGTTCACGCCGGTATCCGCCCAGCCCTTGAGCATGTTCAGCGCTTTCAAGCCATCGCTGGCGATGTGCATCTTCACGCCCAACTGGCCGAGGGTGTCGCGCAACTGCGAGAGCGCCACGTTGGAGTCGTCCACCAGCAGCACTTCACGGCCACGGGCGCGCTCCAGTATTGGATCGTCGAGTTTGTCGCGGGACACCTTGGCGTTGTACGGAACGATTTCGGCGAGGACTTTTTCGACGTCGATAATCTCCACCAACTGATCATCGACCTTGCTGATGGCAGTCAGGTAATGCTGACGGCCGGCGCTGGTCGGCGGCGGCAGAATGGCTTCCCAGTTCATGTTGACGATGCGGTCCACACCACCCACCAGGAAAGCCTGCACGGAGCGGTTATACTCGGTGACGATGATCGTGCTGGTAGGGCTCGGCACCAGCGGACGCATGCCGATGGCCTGGGACAGGTCGATCACCGGCAACGTCTGGCCACGCAGGTTGACCACGCCGCAGACAAACGGATGGCGCTGGGGCATCAGGGTCAGTTTCGGCAGTTGCAGCACTTCCTGCACTTTGAAAACGTTGATCGCGAACAATTGCCGCCCAGCCAGGCGGAACATGAGAATTTCCAGGCGATTCTCACCCACCAGTTGCGTGCGTTGGTCTACCGTGTCGAGAATGCCGGCCATCAATGACTCCTGGTACTTGTTCTGATGAATTCACTAAAGAGGGTTATCGGCTGTTTTTTCAGGACCTTGACCCCGATGCAAAATGCCACGCTCAGGCATTGATGTCACATTAACATCATGCTTTACTGGCGCCATCACTTCATCTGCTTCACTCCCTGCGGCGCGACCCTGTTTCGTCCATTAGGTTCCCGTGCGTAAGGGATTCCCCTAGTAACAATCAGGCCCAACCTGATATTCGCAATATCCAATAGCCATTAATGTGACGCCATTCTCATTGCATGAACGGAGTCAGGCTTTTGTGTGCGATCGCAGGTCAGTGGCCATCCACCCTCTTGAACTCCTCCGCCTGCAGACAGCCCGGCTGGAGCGCGATCTCACGACGGCACGGCAACGCCATGGCGCAGATCATTCTCGCTGACACACACGACATTCCCTCATTTGACATGACGTTGTGGAGATAAGCATGCCGAACGACCGTAACGACTGGGCCAAGCGGTTCCCGGAGTTTCTCGCCGAAGCTGAAACACTCCTGGCCAAATCCGAGGAGTGCCTGAGTCATTTGCAACTGATCAGCAATGACAAGGACGCCATCGAATGCATGCTCAGTACCCTGCTCAAGCTGGCCAACAAGGCCGATGCCCTCGCCCTGGTCGCCGTTTCGGAGTTTTCGCTGCACATTCATGGCCTGCTGAACCATGCCCAAAACCACGTCGACCTGCATGCTCAGGCGCTGGATGCGTTGAAAGACTGCTTCACATTGATGGCCTGGCAACTCGAACTGATCGATCAGACCACCGGCCAACTCAGCCTCGACGACAGTGAACAAACCTCATTGATCGAAGCCTTTGCCTACCAGGTCGGGCAAAACCAGTTTCAGCCACCGGTTAATTCCAAACCGTTCCGGCTCGTTTCCTTTACGGAACGGCAGGCTTAATTTCACCCGATAATAACGCCGTGGTTCGTATTCATATTGCCAAGATGTCACTCTGTAACTTGATCACGCTCATGTCGCAATTGAATATTTCATGCCTGTCAACGACAGCCCGATACAAGTAACTATTCCCTTCCTGCCGATAAACTTTTCCATTGTGGAACTATCGTCCAAAACCTTTATTTCCTGACTCTATAGACATATATACCGAACGCGACCAACGGTATGTTAAGTGGTATTATGCCGACCATTAGTTGACGTCAATTAATGGCAGAGTGACTCAGACAGAGACCCGTCAGTCCATTAGACCGGTCTGCCCGCAGCGAACATCCATTGGCTCCATCCGTTATGTACGCCAGCCTCAAGTCAATCACCATGTGGCCCCCCTCCCGAGTAAACGCGCGTCGGTTCACGCTTTTGTTGTGTACCTGCTCGGCGCTCGGCAGCCTGCTGATCTATGGCCTGTCCACACGCTTGCCGTTAAGTCTGCTGCTGCTCAATATTGCAGCGCTGACGTGCGTCTGGGTGCAGCATCGCCTGTCGCGCAAGTCGATAAAGTTCGAGCCTCAAGAGCTCGCCGACCGTTTATTGAAGGTTCAGGAGAACGAACGCCACCGGCTCAGTCGTGAACTGCATGACGATATTGGCCAGTTATTGACCGCGGCAAAACTTCAAAGTGATTGGCTCAGACGCCGAATGCCCGAAGAACTGCAAGAGCAATGCGCGGCGCTCTGCGACACGCTGGAAGAAACCCTGACCAAAGTGCGTGACGTATCGGCCATCCTCAACCCCAGACAGTTGACCAGCCTGGGGCTGGAAGCCAGTCTGCGTGCACATTTGCTCAAGACACTGGGCAATACGACGGTGAACTGGAGCCTGGAATGCCATTCACGCTTGACCGGCATCCCCGAAGAAATGGCGGTGGCCGCCTTTCGAATCACCCAGGAAGCGGTGACCAACATACTGCGCCACGCCGAGGCGAAAAATCTGTTGGTCCGCCTGCAACGCCAGCCTCAAGGCTTGACGCTGTTGATCAGCGACGACGGCCTGGGTTTCGCGCCGGCGACGGATCCGGGTCGTGAGGGCCAGCGCGGAATGGCCGGAATGTCGGAACGTATCGATCAACTGGGCGGTACATTGACCGTCACCAGCGAACCGGGCAAAGGTACTCAAATCGAAGCTCTCTTCCCCTGGGCGCCACGTGCGCTCGAACGGGCCAGTACGAATAAGGTTATGCGTTGACTTGTAACTTACTTCTGGTGGATGACCACTCGCTTATCAGGGCTGGCGTGCGCGCTCTGGTGCTGGATATTCCCGGCTACGCCGTCATCGGCGAGGCCAATGACGGCTCGCAGCTGCTCGAAATGGTCGAGCATCTGTCCCCGGACATCGTGCTGCTGGATATTTCCATGAAGGAAACCGGTGGCCTTGAAGCCTTGCAGCGCCTCAAGCGCGTACGCCCGCAAAGCAAGGTACTGATTCTGTCGATGCACACCGACCCGGCGCTCATCATGCAGGCACTGGAATCCGGCGCCCACGGTTACCTGCTCAAGGACACCACGGCCACAGAACTCGAACATGCCCTGGAAGCCCTGCGCAACAACGAGCGCTACCTGAGCCCGGCCATCGCCCATACGGTCATCAACCAGGCGCTGACCCGCAACCAGAAACATCAGCCGGAACCCGCGGACTCGCACAACCTGACGGCACGTCAGCTGGAAATCCTGCGGCTGATTGTTCGCGGAAAATCCACCCGGGAAATCGCCAATGGCCTGGGTTTGAGTATCAAGACGGTCGAAACCCACCGCTCGCAAATCATGAAGCGCTTGCAGATTTACGACGTGGCAGGCCTGGTGCTGTTCGCCGTGCGCGAGCAAATCATCAGTCTGGACGACTGATCATTGCCGGAACGCTCAGCAGCGGCGAGTCCTCGGGCAAATGCACCCGCAGTGCTGCCGGGCGCGCCGAGAAACGCAAGCTGTCGCCTTCCAGTGGTTCACCATCGAGATTGATGTAAAGACCTTCCGAGACCTTGATCTCGACCCATGGCAGACGGGCGCGCACAAACATGCTGTCGATACCGAAGCCGTCGGAGAGCAAACTTTTCAACGTACCCACCACTTCCTGCGGTGCAGGCAGAATACTGATATCCAGCAGACCGTCATCCGCCAGCGCCTGTGGGCACAGTACGTGACCACCGCCCGCCTGGCGGCCATTGCCGATGCCCAGTGCCAGCAGCTCGCCACTCCACTGAAAATCCGGGCCATGCAGCTCGCCATAGGCCGCATGCAACTCGCTGAAACGTGACAACCCCGTGAACAGGTAGGCCGCACCTCCAAGCACTTTCTTTAATTCCTCTGAGGTATTGGCCGTGACCTGACTGCCGAAGCCGCCCGTGGCCATATTCAGAAACACCTGCCCGCCGACCTCTCCCAGGTCGATGGCACACGGCTCAGTTTCCAGAAGATTCAAGGCTTGGGCGGGTTCCAGAGGCACACCGGCAGCGCGCGCGAAATCGTTGGCGGTTCCCAACGGCATCAGCACCAGACTGGCCTGCGTCGACTGTGCAGCCATGGCTTCGGCAATATCACGCAACGTTCCGTCACCGCCCCCAGCGATGATCTGCCTGTAGCCCGCCGCCAGAGCCTCATCCACCAGGCGTCGTGCGTCGCCGGCCTCCCAGGTCAATCGAACAGCCAACTCCCAACCTTGTGCGCGCCTGCCCTCGACCGCCGCACGAACCTCCTCGTTGAGCGCCTGCTTGCCATGCAGAATCAACAGTGCCTTGCGTTCGCTCATTGTGATCACCCCCATGTTTGCATTCCGTATGGGAGATGTTGACCGCGATGCGCACCATAAAAGTCGCAGGAAACCGAATTATTTCAAGGAGTCCGGGATTGAGGTCCTACAAGGCGGGATTTTTTCTTACAAAACCTGAGGAATCGGCTCAATTGACCCACCCGTTTGATTGGTACACCTTGGTGGCTGCGGTTTATCAGTCATCAGCAGGAATTACAGGGACGTACCATGCAAAGCCATGACATCAGGTTACCGGGCATTCCGGTTGCACCACTCGCGGAAAGACGGGCCAAACAGCAAGCCGAATTCAATAAAAATGCAAAACCCACTGGAGAAGCCGAAATGGAACCTCGCGTCGTCGAACTGGAAACTCACCTCGAATACATCCGAAGAGACATGGATGAAGTCCGCAGTGACGTGAAATCGATCAAACACCGGCTTGCCTATTCAGCCGGTGGCACTGCCGTGGTGCTCGGCCTTCTGGGCTGGATCGCCAACAGTCGTTTCGACCAGGTCGTGGCACTCATCGCACATTAGGCGTCAGCCATCAACGCAAAACCCGGTTCGATCAACCGGGTTTGCGTGGCCAGCGTGAGGCAGGTATCAGCCCAGAACTTCGCTCAGCGGGATGAAATACACGCTGTCACCTTCGATCAGCGTGTGATCCTCCAGCACTTCAACCAGACCATCGGCCCAGGCTGCGCTGCGCAGTACACCTGAACTCTGATTTTTGTAGATGATCGCCCGGCCGTTTTCCAGACGTCCACGCAAGTACTCGCGTCGACTGCCGGCTTTGGTCCAGTTAAACCCTGCCGGCACCTGAAATTTCAGCGGTTCAACCACTTTTACGCCTTGGCGGCGTAATAGGTAGGGCCTTGCCAACAAGGCAAAGGTCACCAGGGTCGACGCCGGGTTACCGGGTAAACCAATGACCGGAACCCCACGGAAATGTCCGAAGGTCAGCGGTTTGCCCGGTTTGATAGCGAGTTTCCACAATGTCAGCTCGCCCTCCTCCCGTAAGGCAATGCCCAGAAAATCCGCCTCACCCACCGATACGCCACCGGTCGAGAGGATCAGGTCGACGCTTGCCAAACTGGCAAGACGGGCACGAGTGGTCTCGAGGTCATCTGGAAGAATACCGGCGTCGATCACCTCACAACCCAATCGCTGCAACCAGCTGCAGAGCAACACACGATTGCTGTTGTAGATCTGGCCAGGTCCCAGCGGCTTACCCGGTTCAACCAATTCATCACCGGTGGACAAAACGGCGACGCGAACTTTGCGAATCACCTCAAGCTCTGCGCATCCCAGTGAAGCAGCCAGGCCCTGCTCAATTGGCCCAAGCCGTGTGCCGGCTGGCAGAATCAGTTCACCGACGGTAGTTTCCTGGCCTTGTGGCCGGATGTTTTGTCCTGGCGCCAGGGCATCGGTGAAACGGACTCGTTCATCCGCCTGGATTTCGGCGTTTTCCTGCATCTCGACGCAGTCGGCCCCAGCAGGAACCGGCGCACCAGTGAAGATTCGCGCACAGGTGCCGGGCGTCAAAGGCGGCGGAGCGTTGCCTGCAAAAATCTTCTGGCTGACCACCAACGGCTCTCCCGTCCAGTCGGCCGCGCGCAACGCATAACCATCCATTGCACTGTTGGGCCACGGAGGAAGATCAAGCGTCGAGATCAGGTCATCGGCCAGAACACGACCCTCAACCTGCGCCAGGGGCGGGCGCTCACGCTCACGAATCGGCGTGGCTTCAGCCATTTCCAGCAAGCGCGCCAGTGCGACTTCGACAGCCATCAGGCTGCCTGTCTTGCCTGGCTTACCCACGGGATTCACAGGGCTGCGCCTGTTTCAGATGAGGCACGAAATTGCATGGGCGGTGCCGCGAATCCAGTTGCTCAGCGAGAATACCGTCCCAACCGGTTCGCACAGCGTTGGTCGAGCCGGGCAAGCAGCAGACCAGCGTGCCATTGGCCAAACCGGCCAAGGCGCGGGACTGAACAGTGGAGGAGCCAATATCCGCCACCGATATCTGCCGGAAAAGCTCGCCAAATCCATCGACCTGCTTGTCCAGCAGGCAGCTCACCGCTTCGGGCGTGCTGTCGCGCCCGGTGAATCCCGTACCACCTGTGATCAGGACAACCTGCACCACATCGTCGGCAATCCAGTTGGCGACTTGCGCGCGGATTTTGTAGAGGTCATCTTTGAGCAGAACCCGAGAGGCCAGGTTATGGCCAGCAGCGATCAAGCGGTCAACGAAGACCTGGCCTGACGTGTCGGTTTCCAGAGTACGGGTATCGCTGACAGTCAGCACCGCGATGTTGAGCGGTGCGAAAGGTACATCAGCCTTGGCTTTCATAGGCTCGTCCAGTTGTAGGAGAAACAGCCCGGTGTTATATCACAGCGCCTCCTTTTTTCGCCGCCCCCATGGAGACCTGCCATGACCTCGAATACACATTTGCCACCCTGTTCCATTCTGCTCCTGGCAGGGGGGCGCGGCCAACGCATGGGCGGCCAGGACAAAGGGCTGATCGAGTGGCACGGCGAGCCACTGATCGCGCATTTGCATCGCAAGACCCGTCCGTTGAGCGATGACCTGATCATCTCCTGCAACAGGAATCTGGAAAAGTATGCGCCCTACGCCGACCAGTTGGTCCATGACGACGAAGGCGATTTCCCCGGTCCGCTGGCTGGCATGCGTGCAGGCCTGAAGGCCGCTCGTCATGCGTATCTGCTGGTATTGCCTTGTGACGTACCGCGCATCGATGCCGCGCTGCTCCACAGCATGCGCGAAACCGCCAGCCAGCATCCGGACAAACCGCTGATGCTGCGCCATGACGGACACTGGGAACCCTTGCTGTGCATCATTCCGGTTGCCCTGCGAGAAGCGTTCGAAAGTGCCTGGAATGACGGCGAACGCAGCCCGGGGCGCCTCATGCGCAAACTGGGCGCCACGGCGTTGCAATGCCCCGACAACGATCCTCGCCTGGCCAACCTCAATACACCGGAACTGTTAAGTGCCCACAACACTGTGTCAGACTGACACGAGAATGAACTTGCACGTGTCGCGAACGTCTCAAGCTCAGTTACCAAAAGAATTCATATTCGGAGACACACTCATGACTCAACGGACCCTCGCCGCTTTCATGCTCGCACTCGGCCTCGCTACCCTTGCCGGTTGCGCATCGCCTGCAGTGATCACCTTGAATGACGGTCGCGAAATCCAGGCTGTCGACTCGCCAAAATACGATAAGGAATCGGGTTTCTACGAATTTGAACAGTTGGACGGCAAACAAACCCGCGTCAACAAGGATCAAGTTCGTACCGTCAAAGAGCTGTAATCTTTGCGGCACCAACCGGATACAGAAAAGCCCGCTTTATGCGGGCTTTTTCGTGGCTGAAAAACAGCCATCACCATTGCAGGGTGATAGCGCTCTCGAAGTCTCTTTCCTCACCCGTGACCGGGTCCACAAACCGAAGCCCTTGTGCGAGCAACTTCAACGGATTGGCATAGTCGTCTTCGACATCCTTGAGCACTTGCGGATAGAACGGGTCATTGCAGATGCTGGCCCCCAAAGCCGTCATGTGCACCCGCAACTGATGCTTCTTGCCTGTCACCGGGTAAAGCGCATATCGCCAGAGATCGCCGTTCTTCTCCCTGACCTCGACGGCCGTCTCGGTATTGCTGGCGCCCGGCCCCTCTTGCATACGAAAGAAAGGCTCGCCATCAACGAGCCGACTCTTGTGGACCAAGGGAAAGGTCAGTTCCGGCAATGCCCTGGCAATAGCCTCATAGCGCTTTTCGATCTGCCGCGTTGGAAACAACGACTGATACGCGGAACGGCTCTGAGGATTGGCTGAAAACAGCACCAGCCCCGCCGTATGCCGATCAATGCGATGCAACGGTACCAGGTGCGGGTTATCCAGCCGACGGATCAACCGTCGAAGCAGCGTCTGCTCGACATATTCACCCGCTGGCGTCACAGGCAGGAAATGCGGCTTGTCTGCCACCACCAGGTGCTCGTCCGCGTACAGAATCGACTCGACCACAGGGATCGGCTTTTCGTCCGGCACTTCCCGAAAGTAGTGAATCCGCAGGCCTTCCTTGTAAGGAAGATCAAGGGCGATTGGCGTACCGTGCCCATCGAGGACGCGACCGCGGGCGATTCGGTCCAGCCATTGCTCGCGACCGATGGCACTGAAGTGCTCGCACAGGCATTCAAGTACGGTCTGCCACGGGCCAGGCGGCAAGTAGAGCGTGCTGGCCTGGCTGTGCGCAGCAGAAAAAGATGAAGTGGACATACGGAAGTTCTGACCCTCAATGCAGGGCGGCATTATCCAACAGAGGCCGGACCGAACCTAGCAGAGAATCCTCAGGCCGGAATCGACTGCGTGCGCGCCGCCGCTTCAGTGAATTCCTTGAGCCAGCGCAACACATCGACCGCCTCCCAGCGACCCGGATCGTAAAGTGCGTACAACAAGCCCTGATAGCCCACGACGTCCAGCTGCCGGTGATAACCCGCGCGCTGGAACAGTGCTTCGATTTCAGCGAAACAGGTATTGAAATGCAGCTTGTTGAACGGCGTTTTTCCTTCCGTGACCAGGCCATCCAGACGCAACTCGTGGACGGCCTCACGCACTACGTCCACCGACATCCGGTTCACGCTGTTCTTCAACTGTTCGACATTGACCAAGATTCATCCCTCTGACTTCCGGGATCGCCTGCCTGAATCCGCAATAGAGAGAACACGGCAGGTGATCGGAATAACTGTATGCACATACAGTAACCGAATAACCTGCATTTCGCCAATGACCGAAACGAGAACAGCGACGGATGGGAATCGCGAAAAATGTCGAGGTCAGCGCAGGAACGCCACGACCTGGTCGGCACTGAATGGCCAACCCAGCTCAG
This sequence comes from Pseudomonas sp. PDM01, assembly GCF_014852325.1. Taxonomy (NCBI): domain Bacteria; kingdom Pseudomonadati; phylum Pseudomonadota; class Gammaproteobacteria; order Pseudomonadales; family Pseudomonadaceae; genus Pseudomonas; species Pseudomonas sp. PDM01. Next base: position 149,531 of record NZ_JACVBK010000011.1, on the reverse strand, counting down.
CGCCGGTATCGACTCGCCGTAACACCGGAATGCGCAAACTGTAAGCTTCGAACCATGATTCGTTCTCTGCGATATCCACCAGCTCGACCAGCAGACCGCGCTCGACAAATTCCATCAGCATGGCTTCGGCCACTTCACAAAGATGGCACCCAAGGGTGCCGAAAAGCTGACATTCAGGAGGCATGAGCACAGAACCCGGTAAAGTGAGCGTTTATTCTAGGCCCGCTATAAGAAGCAGTCGAGCCAATGACTCAGGCGCCTTGGCAACGGCGCATTTCCAAAGTTTTCGGCAACTCCCTGACTCAAATCACTCAAGCGCAATGTCACTTGCGCGATGCTCGCGGCTTTTTTTGCCTCTACGCTTGAGTAACTCGCACCTTGACCGGAGTTTTTTGTGTTCGCCAACCTGTTGATCATCCTCGCCTCCTCTCTGGTGGTTATTGCACTGTTCCAGCGCCTGCGCCTGCCACCGGTGCTGGGCTATCTGTGCGTGGGGTTGATGATCGGACCGACCGCGTTCAACTGGGTCAATGAAAGCGAGGAGTTGCCCGACCTCGCCGAGCTGGGCGTGGTGTTCCTGCTGTTCTCCCTCGGACTGGAGTTTTCCCTGACGAAAATGCTCGCGTTGCGCCACGTGGTGTTTCGGCTGGGCGGCCTGCAAGTACTGGTCACCGCGACACTGCTTGGGGGGGTGCTGATGTTGCTCGGCATGTCGGTAACCCCTGCACTGCTGCTCGGCGCAGGTCTGTCGCTGTCGTCCACCGCCATTGTCAGCAAGGAGCTGGGCAGTCTCGGCGAGATTTTCAGCAGCCACGGCCAGAACGCCATTGCGGTGTTGCTGTTCCAGGACGTCGTGGCGGTGTTGCTGCTGACTCTGGTGCCGGTGTTCGCCGGGAACAGCGATCAGGCCTGGTACTGGGCGTTACCTGTGACGCTCGGCAAGACCGTTGTGCTGTTCGTCGGGCTGTTGCTGACCAGTCGCTGGTTGCTGCCGCGGCTGTTCCATGAAGTGGCGGCGGCCCGCTCCGCCGAGCTGTTTGTGCTGCTGGCGCTGGTCATTGTGCTGCTGACCGCCTGGCTGACTCACCTGCTCGGTCTCTCCCCTGCCCTGGGGGCATTTCTCGCCGGCATGCTGCTGGGGGAAAGTCATTACCGCCATCAAATCGAGGCCGATATCCGTCCGTTCCGCGACATTCTGCTCGGGGTATTTTTCGTCAGCATCGGCATGTTGATCGACCTGCAGTTGTTCGCCAGCCACGGCCTGCTGATCCTCGGCCTGACCATCGGCTTGCTGCTGATCAAAGGCTGCGTGGTCGCGCTGCTGGTCAAATGGCGCGGCAGCGATGTCGAAACCGCCTGGCGCAGCGGCCTGGCTTTGGCCCAGGGCGGCGAGTTCTGTTTTGCGCTGATGGCCCTGATGCAACAAAACAAAATGATGCCCGCCGACCTCGGCGGACTGCTGCTGGCCGCGACCTTCTGCTCGATGCTGCTGACGCCACTGTTGCTGCGTTCGGCGCCCCGCATCGCAACGCGTCTGCACCGCAAGCCCAACGAAGAAGCGAAGCTCGACGAAATAAGCGCGCTGAACGCCGGACTGCACAGCCATGTGGTGATCTGTGGTTATGGTCGCGTCGGTCAGTCGATCGGGCGAGCGCTGCGCAATGCGCTGCAGCCCTATATCGCGCTGGACACCGATCCGGTGCGTGTCCAGGAAGCCGCCGTGGGTGAAACCTGTGTGCACTATGGCGACTCACGACGCGGTGAACTGCTGCTGGCGGTAGGACTGGCGCGCGCCAGGCTGCTGGTGATTGCCGTGGACCAGGCCGATATCGCGTTGCTGATTCTCCAGGAGGCGCGCCGATTAAACTCGACCGTTCCAATCCTGGTACGCACTCGGGACGACAGCCAACTGGCCGAGTTGAAAGCAGCCGGCGCCAGCGAAGTCGTGCCCGAATTGCTGGAGTCGAGCCTGATGCTCGCCTCCCACGCGTTGATCATGCTGGGTATACCCGCGCATCAGGTCCAAGAGCGGGCCGACCAGATACGGCATGACCGCTATCGCCTGCTGCACGGTTTTTATCCCGGTGCCGACGATGAAGAAACCTGACTCAGTCCTGGCTCACGGCGCCGATCTTGTGCACCGACAGGTCCGCGCCGTAATACTCTTCTTCCTGACTCAGGCGCAGGCCATGGAACGCCTTGATCACGCCATACACGGTAAAGCCGCCGGCCAGCGCCACGACCACCCCGAGGGAGGTTCCGATCAACTGACTGACTAGGCTCACCCCACCCAGGCCACCCAGTGCGCTCTGACCGAAAATGCCACAGGCGATCCCGCCCCAGACACCGCACAGACCGTGCAACGGCCAGACACCCAATACGTCATCGATGTGCCATTTGCCTTGCGCAGCGGTAAAGCACCAGACAAACAGCGCCCCGGCGATGGCGCCGGTCACGAGCGCGCCGACCGGGTGCATCAGATCGGAACCGGCGCAGATCGCCACCAGCCCGGCCAGTGGGCCGTTATGCAGAAAGCCGGGGTCATTGCGCCCGACGATCAGCGCCGCCACGGTGCCGCCCACCATGGCCATCAGCGAGTTCACCGCGACCAACCCGCTGACACCCTGCAGGGTTTGCGCACTCATCACGTTAAAACCGAACCAGCCCACAATGAGAATCCACGAGCCCAGGGCCAGGAAGGGAATGCTCGACGGTGCGAACGCCACCAGGCGTCCCTCGCGATAGCGACCTTGCCTCGGCCCGAGCAACAACACCGCTGCCAGCGCCAGCCAGCCGCCCATGGCATGGACTACCACCGAACCGGCGAAATCATGGAAGCTGGCACCAAAGCGCGCCAGCAACCAGGCCTGCAAGCCAAAGTTGCCGTTCCAGATCATGCCTTCGAAAAAGGGATAGACGAACGCCACGATCAACGCCGTCGCACACAACTGCGGAACGAACCGGGCGCGCTCGGCGATGCCGCCGGAAATGATTGCCGGTATGGCTGCGGCGAACGTCAGCAGAAAGAAAAACTTCACCAGGCCATAGCCATGATCGGCATTGATCACCGCCGCCGGTTGCATGAAGGTGACCCCGTAGGAAATCCAATAGCCTATAAAGAAGTAGGCAAGGGTCGAAATGGCGAAGTCGCTGAGGATCTTCGACAAGGCGTTGACCTGATTCTTCTGTCGAACCGTGCCGACTTCGAGAAAGGCAAAACCGGCGTGCATGGCCAAGACCATGACTGCACCGATCAGAATGAACAACGTGTTGGAGCTATGGACCAGACTGTCCACAGCGCTTTGCAGATTTTCCATGGAGTTGGCAGACCTGAAGGCTAAAAAAGCACCAAAGCAGTTCGCGCAGACAATTCATGCACCAAGTTGCAACTTCGCCGGATCAGTCCATTGATCCCGATGAGTCACTTTGGCGCACAAGGTTGGAACCTTTGCGCGAGGTTTCATTATTTGAGATAAGGTTTTGCTCGATTCTTGCCCAGCAACAGCGCAAACACGCAGGCTGACGCACCACGACATAGCAAAAGTTGTACCAGTCATTTGTACTGAACCTTCGCGCAAGGCTCATACTCGAACGCAACAGAAGCCACTTACGGAGATCACCAATGGCCAGCATCAAGGCAAAGACTGCTCAAGAAATCCTGATGAACGACTTCCAGACCCTGGTCAGCGACACCGAGCGGTTGCTGGAACACACCGCCACATTGGCCGGTGATCAGGCGGATGAGTTGCGCGAACAGATCCACGACAGCCTGCTGCGTGCACGCGAAACCTTGAAACTGACTGAAGACTCCCTGCGCGAACGCGGCAAGGCCGCCGTCACCGCCACTGAAGACTATGTTCAGGCCAACCCATGGCAATCGGTCGGGATCGCGGCCGGCGTGGGTTTCCTGATCGGTCTGCTGGCAACACGGCGCTGATTATGACGATCGGTGAATCCGGCTCGTCCGCGACGGGCCCAAGCTCCTCATCGCGGCGCCTGGGTGCCGCTTTCCTTGGACTGCTGCACAGCCATGTCGAACTGTTCGGCATCGAATTGCAGGAACAAAAAGCCCGCACCGTCAGCCTGTTGCTGTTCGCAGGCCTGGCGCTGGTGTTTGCCTTGCTGTTGCTGGTGGGGTTGTCGACGCTGGTGTTGATCCTGTTTTGGGACACCTATCGCCTGCCCGCCATCATCGGGCTCTGCGTGTTCTACACCCTCGCGGCCATCTTCTGCGCGATGCGCTTGAGAGCAGCGATTTTCGATGAATCCTCGCCCTTCAATGGCACCCTGGAAGAACTGGCCAACGATCGGGAGCGCCTGCTGCCATGAGCCTGCCTGAACTGCCTCACAACAGCTCGCGCACGGAAATGCGCAAGGCGCTGATCCGTCTGCGTATGGAAATGCATCGCCAGGAAATCCGTCACGAATCCGCGCAACTGCTGCAACCCTTGCAACGTGTGCGCGGGATGACACAAAACCTGCAAGACGGCTTCGGCATCAAGCACGCCCCGCTCTGGGGCGTAGCGGCCGTGACCCTGCTGGGCTTTTTGACCGGCAAGGGCGCCAAGAGCGGTGGCGTCAGCAGCCTGACTCGACTGGTTCGGCTAGGCACCACGCTGGGGCCGCTGATCAAGCTGATCCTGCAAGGCAACTCGCCCAAACACTGAAGCCACTAGCTGGCTGCATTCTTGCAACATCACCGGGATGAACCTCTTTATCGAGGGGTTCAAACCTGCACGCCTACCCGGCATCAGGTTCAATCCAAAAACAAGACCTTACTAAGGAGGCCTCGTGATCGACGGGCAACCGCTCGCCTGCTTTCAGCCGTTCATCGATACCGCCACCGGCCGTATCGCCGGCGTCGAAGCACTGGGCCGACTGCGTCAGGCCGACGGTCAATTGGCCTCGGTGGGTCCACTGTTCGCCGACCCGAGAACACCCGCCATCGCCCTGCGTCGCCTGGACCGCCAGATCCGCGATAACGCCCTGAGCCGTTTGCATGAAGCGCCCCCGGAGTGGTTTCTCAGCCTGAACATGTCACCGCGCTGGATCAGTCGCTTGCGTGCGGACCAGGCACTGCCGAGCCTCAAGCAATTGAGCCGGCACGGCGTCGACCCGCAGCGAATCGTGTTCGAGATCACTGAACTGGGCGGTGACATCCAGCGTCTGGCCGACGTGGTGGCGCGATACCGACACGCCGGCGCGCGAATCGCCATCGATGATTTCGGTGCCGGTTACTCACAGCTTGATCGCGTGCTGGCCCTGCAACCGGACATTCTCAAGCTCGACATGCGGCTGTTCCAGGCCGCGGCGTTGGGCGGCCCCAGCAGCGACGTGGTCAAGGCCCTGGCGCAAATGGCGGAGAAAACCGGGTGCTGGATCATTGCCGAAGGGGTGGAAACCGAGGCTCAATTGAATTTTGCCCTGGAGTGCGGATCGCGTTATGTGCAGGGTTTTCTGTTCGCCCGCGCGCAAGCAGACTTCTTCGCCACCGACGCCTTCGTCGAGCGCTTCGCCCAGCTGCGTCAGCGCTATGTACAGCAAAAACTGACTGAGCGCGGTCGCCTGATGAGCATGCGCCAGCAACTTTGCGAGCTGATGGCGATTCTGCAAGCCTGGGCCCAGGCCAGCGCACCGCTGAGCGCATTGCCACAATTGGACGCCTTTCCCTGGCTCTTGCGTTTCTATCAATGCGACCGCCACGGCACCCAACTGACGCCCAACCTCGAATGGCGCAACAGCGGCTGGGAAGCCGACGATCGCTACTTGGGCCATAACTGGTCATGGCGTCCGTACTTTTATCATTTGCTGGCGGAGGGTTGGGATGAGCGCCGACTGACGCTTTCCAACACTTACCGCGACGCCACCAGCAACCAGTACTGCCTCACCGCCGGGCAATTTTTCGCCAACGGCGAGCGACTGCTGCTCATCGACATCGACGCTGCGGGGCTGTAGTTCCGCTTGCAGGTCCTGACGCGAACCGGGAAGCTTAAGGCATCAGTCACCTGACGGAGAGAATCAGCCTTGGATTGGCAAACCCTGCTTACCCGCGAACGCCTCGGAAAGCCGCTGCACAGCCCGGAAGAACTCGGCCGCAGCCCTTTCCACAAAGACCACGACCGCATCATTTTCTCGGGAGCGTTTCGCCGCCTCGGACGCAAGACCCAGGTGCATCCGGTCACCAGCAACGATCACATCCACACGCGCCTGACCCACTCGCTGGAAGTCAGTTGCGTCGGCCGCTCGCTGGGCATGCGTGTCGGTGAAACCATCCGCAGCGCCCTGCCCGACTGGTGCGAACCCAGTGACCTGGGCATGGTGGTGCAATCCGCTTGCCTGGCCCACGACATCGGCAACCCGCCCTTCGGCCACTCCGGCGAAGACGCGATCCGTCACTGGTTCCAACAGGCCGCCGGCCGCGGCTGGCTGGATGCAATGAGCGAAGCCGAACGCAATGACTTCCTCAACTTCGAAGGCAACGCCCAAGGTTTCCGGGTGCTCACGCAGCTTGAGTACCATCAGTTCGATGGCGGTACCCGGTTGACCTACGCCACGCTGGGCACTTACCTGAAATACCCATGGACGGCCATGCACGCCGATTCGCTGGGTTACAAGAAGCACAAATTCGGCTGCTATCAGAGTGAGTTGCCGCTGCTGGAGCAGATCGCCCATAAACTCGGCCTGCCGCAACTCGAAGAGCAGCGCTGGGCCCGCCATCCGCTGGTCTATCTGATGGAGGCCGCCGATGACATCTGCTACGCGCTGATCGATCTGGAAGACGGTCTGGAAATGGAGTTGCTGGAGTACGCTGAAGTCGAGTCCCTGTTGCTGGACCTGGTCGGCGACGATCTGCCGGAAACCTATCGCCTGCTCGGCCCGAGTGACTCGCGCCGACGCAAACTGGCGATCCTGCGCGGCAAGGCCATCGAACACCTGACCAACGCCGCCGCCCGCGCTTTTGTCGAGCAACAGGATGCATTGCTGGCCGGTACACTGCCCGGTGATCTGGTGGAGCACATGCACGGTCCGGCCAAGCGTTGCGTACTGAATGCCAAGGACATGGCGCGCAAGAAAATCTTTCAGGACAAGCGCAAGACCCTACACGAAATCGGTGCCTATACCACGCTGGAAATCCTGCTCAACGCCTTCTGCGGCGCAGCCCTGGAACAGCACAACGGGCGGGCGCCTTCGTTCAAGAGCCGTCGCATCCTCGATTTGCTGGGTAACAACGCGCCAGACCCTCACGGTCCATTGCACACGTCGTTCCTGCGCATGATTGACTTCATCGCCGGCATGACCGACAGCTATGCCAGCGAAATGGCCCTGGAGATGACCGGACGTTCTAGCCACTGACGAGAGCAGGTTGATCAGCCATTACGCCGCCTGAAATGGCTGATCAGCCTCCCAACGCCCAAGTGCACTCAACGTTCGCTGAATCGCCCTACACCTCACGTCGAGCAAGCTGATCGATTACTCGGAATACTCGCGAAATAATCACGCGTCCCAGAGACGAAGCGTGAGTAACTCCATGTTCAAAGACGACCTGCGCATCCTGCTGGTGGAAGATCATCCCTTTCAACTCAGGGCAACTCAGTACCTGCTTGAAAGTTACGGCTTCACTCAAGTGACCACCACCGACAGTGCCAAAGGCGCGTTGCAGCAAATGTTCAGGGCTGTGCAACCGTTCGATATTCTATTGTGCGATCAATGTTTGCCCGACCTTCCCGGACTTGATCTTGTCCAGTTCGCCAGTCATCGAGGAATGATCAGGCAGGCCATACTGTTAAGCAGCCTGAGTTGTACAGAACTTGATGAAATTGAGAAAACAGCCAACGAGCGGGGGCTACCCTTACTTGGTTATTTGATCAAACCCTTGAAACAATCCGAATTCAGAAACTTATTGACCTTGGCCTCATTATAAAAACAGCACAAGTGCGATAACTGCTTTTCGATACACAACTTGAAAACAACAAATAAAAACTCCCAACAGACTGACTGACCACACGCAACTTCCAGCCATCTTCATTAAAAACCTAGTTGATTCGTAGCCCCTTTCCTATTCGCTTGTAGGATTATTCCTATATTGCTGCTTGAGGTCTGTCAGTTCATGCGTCCCCTCAACTATCTGAGCTAAGGTGCGCGCTTTATTAGAGCTCGTATGGGATTTGATTATGAACTCCGTTTTTATTGTCGACGATCACCCCGTCATCCGTCTCGCCGTCCGAATGTTGCTGGAGCACGAAGGCTACAAAGTCGTCGGCGAAACCGACAATGGGGTCGATGCCATGCAGATGGTTCGCGAATGCATGCCCGACCTGGTCATTCTCGATATCAGCATTCCGAAACTGGATGGCCTCGAAGTTCTCGCCCGCTTCAACGCAATGAGTACCCCCCTGAAAACACTGGTATTAACTGCACAATGCCCGACACTTTTCGGTATTCGCTGCATGCAGTCCGGTGCTTCAGGTTATGTATGCAAACAGGAAGACCTGAGTGAACTGGTGAGTGCTATCAAAGCAGTATTGTCCGGTTACAACTACTTCCCGAGCCAGGCCCTGAATCCTGTTCGCGGCGATGAGGTGCGCTGTGCAGAACTGGAACTGTTCAAGTCAGTCAACGACCGAGAGCTGATGGTGTTGCAACTTTTTGCCCAGGGCCGCACCAACAAGGAAATTGCCAAAGGCATGTTTCTCAGCAACAAGACTGTGAGCACCTACAAAAAAAGACTCATGCAAAAACTCAGAGCCAAATCCCTGGTTGAACTCATCGAGATGGCAAAACGTAACGCATTGGTGTGAGACACAGGATGCCCAGTCGCATAAAGGATTATCTGCTACTCATGGCCGCCGTATGCCTGACCTCTTCGGTGCTTGCCGCACAGCCAGCCAGCGAGCACTACAACCTGCTCAGTCGCTCAACGGCCGGACACCTGGACGTCCAACTGGATCAAGCACAACAACAATGGATCACCAGTAAACGGCAGCTGATTCTCGGCACGTCAGCGCCGGACTACCCACCTTTCGACCTGACCGTCAGCGGCCAGGATTACGAAGGTTTCACCGCCGATTATGCGGGCCTCCTCGGCAAGGCCATCGGTTTGCCGATCAAGGTGCAGCGCTTCGCGTCCCGAGGGGCTGCGATCAAGGCGCTCGAAAAAGGCGAGGTCGATCTGCTCGGCACCGCCAATGGATTCGAGGCTCATAACGCCGATATCGTGCTTTCAACCCCCTACGCCGTGGACCAGCCGGTTCTGGTGACACGGGAAGGAGAAACCCGATCCCTGACCGACGGCCTCGCCGGTCTGCGGTTGAGCATGGTGTATCACTATTTGCCGCTGGAGGAAGTCCGGGCCCTGTATCCCAAAGCCATCATCACGTCTTATCCGTCCTACCAGAATGCAATCAATGCCGTGGCTTTCGACCAGGCCGACGTCTTTCTCGGCGACACCATCTCGACCCACTACATGATCAACAAGGGTTACCTGAACAATATCCGCATGGCCAACTTCGGCAAACACGAGGCCCACGGATTCAGTTTTGCCGTGCACAAAGACAACCCGGAACTGCTCGCAATCATCAACGCGATGCTCATGGCCATCCCCGCCAGCGAGCGGGAAAACATTGCCGAACGCTGGAGTGCCGGCAGCGACATCCTGCTCACCGACCAGAAACTGCAGCTCACCCACCTCGAAGAACGCTGGCTCGCACAACATCCGGTGGTGCGCGTGGTGGTCAATGAAGCCTATGCACCGCTGACGTTTTTCGACAGCGATGGCAACTTTCGCGGCGTTACCGCAGACCTGCTTGAACTGATCAGATTGCGTACCGGCCTGCGCTTCGATATCCGACGCAGCCGAAGCGACGACGAGATGATTAAACAGATCAAAGACCATCAGGCCGACGTGATTGCTGCCCTGCTCCCCAGCGATGAACGTGAAACGATCCTGAACTTCACCCGTCCCTATCTGCAAAACTCCTTTGTGTTGCTGACGCGCAAAGCCACCGACAGCCCGATCAACCTTGAGCAACTGCAAGGCAAGCGCCTGACCATCGCCCAAGGCAACCCACTGGTGGATTACCTGCGTCGCGAGTTCCCGCGAATCAAGCTGATAGAGACGCCAGACACGTTCAGCGCGGTTGAGTTGCTCGCCGAAGGCAAAGCGGAAGGTGCGGTGAACTCTCTGGTGATCGCCAACTACTTCATGTCATCGCGTCTCTTTGAACACACGCTTCAGATCAGCACCACCATCGGCACCCGCCAGGCCGCGTTCTCGCTGGCGACCGGGCAAGACGCCAAAGAACTCAACGCCATCCTCAACAAGGCGCTGCTGAGCATCGCGCCGGAAGAACTCGGCATCATCAACAGCCGCTGGCGTGGCTATTCGGCGTCGTCGCAAAGTACCTGGCGCAACTACCAGCGATTGTTCTATCAGATCGTTATCGGTGCCGGCGTACTGCTGCTGATTTCCGCGGCGTGGAACGCTTACATGCGTCGCCAGATAAAACAACGCCAGGCGGCTGAGCGTGCGTTGAACGATCAATTGCGTGAACGGCGGCAACTGTTCGACGAGCTGCGCTGCGCGAAAGATCGCGCCGATGAAGCCAACCGGGCCAAAAGCACGTTCCTGGCGACCATGAGCCATGAAATCCGCACCCCGATGAATGCCGTCATCGGCATGCTCGAACTGACGCTGAGGCGGATCGATCGCAACCATCCGGATCGCCCGGCCATCGACGTGGCGTACAACTCGGCGAAGGACCTGCTGGCACTGATCGGGGACATTCTCGACATCGCCCGCATCGAATCCGGGCGCTTGAGCCTGAGCCCGCAACGCGTCAATCCGCTTGAAATCATCGGCTCGGTGGCAAGGATCTTCGATGGGCTGGCCCGCCAGAAAAACCTCGATCTGCGACTTGAGTTCAACCCGGCCAACCCGCCCGTCGGTGTCCTGCTGGACCCAATGCGTTTCAAGCAGGTGCTGTCGAATCTGGTCAGCAACGCCATTAAATTCACCGAGCAAGGCGAGGTCAGAATCACCGTTGAGTTGCTCCCGGGCACCGAGCCCGGGCACATCCGGATGCTGTTGCTGGTTGAGGACAGCGGCATCGGTATCAGCGAACAGGATCAGCAACGGCTGTTCGAACCTTTCGCCCAGGCCAATGACCAAGGGCAGGCCGGCAGAGGCGGCGCCGGGTTGGGTCTGGTGATCAGCCGAAGCCTGTGCGAAATGATGGGCGGCAGCCTGCATTTGAGCAGCCAGCCGGGGGTAGGCACGCAGGTTCAGGTTTCGCTGCACCTGGCCACAGTGCCCGTCGAACAGGTGCCGAAAGCCGCCGAAGTGCCCATCCACACGACGACGCCCTTGAACGTTCTGGTGGTCGACGATCACCCGGCCAATCGCTTGCTGATGTGTCAGCAACTGGAATTTCTGGGGCATCGATTCAGCGTCGCAGAAGACGGCGAAGCAGGACTGGAAGCGTGGAATAACGGGCTGTTCGATCTGGTGATTGTCGATTGCAACATGCCGATCATGAACGGATACGAGCTGACCCGCGCCATTCGCCGCCATGAACAGCATTCGAAACGACCGCCCTGCACCGTGCTCGGTTTCACCGCCAACGCACAGCCCGAAGAATTACTGCGCTGCAAACAAGCCGGGATGGACGACTGCCTGTTCAAGCCACTGACGCTGACCGCGTTGAGCGAATGGGTGGCCGGCATCAAACCGCCTGTTCGCGATCCCGCCTTCAGCCTGCAAGGGCTGCACCTGTTGACCGGTGGCAACCCAGTGATGGACAGGCGATTGTTGACCGAACTGCAGAGCAGTAACCGCCAGGACCTGCAAGCGCTGCGGGCATTATCCCGGTCAAAAGACCCGCGGGCTTTTCTCGACGTCGCCCACAAAATCAAGGGCGCCGCGCGCATTGTCCAGGCCACTCGCTTGATGGGCAGCTGCGAGGCGCTTGAGCAGGTCTGCCATGGCGTCTTCCATCACGAAGAAGTGGCGCAATGCTGCAAAGCCATGGAGCGCGCCATGCTTGAACTGGAGCAGGCATTGCAGCAACAAATTGGACAAAACGACAAAAGCAGAATGACGGAGCCTTAACTATGCTTGGTCGCTGAGCAGTGTGTTAAACATCATGGAGAGACCCCGCAATGACCAGCCCACTGCGCCCGGATCAACGACGGTTTCCCCTGCACGTCCATATCAGCGTGATGTTCACCTTCCTGTTGCTGCTGACTGGCGTGGTGCTGGGCATTTTCAACTATGGGCAAACCACGCAAATCATTCTGTCCAGCAGTGAGAAGCTCTTCGAGCGCATCGAGCAGGATGTCCGCCTGGACCTGCACGCCACCTATGGGCCCATTCGCCATCTGTTGAGCCTGTTGGTGTTCAACCCGGCGGCGCAGGCGCCTGACCTGGAACAGCGCCTGGCATTGCTCAAACCCTTCAGCCAGTCGCTCAAGGACAATCCTGACCTGGCCTCGCTGTATCTGGGTTACGACAACGGTGATTTCTTCATGGTTCGCCCCTTGCGAACCGCCGCCCTGAAAGCGCTGCTCAAGGCCCCGGACAAAGCGGTTTATCAAGTCTGGAGCATCGAGCAAAACCGCGGCCCGGTGCATTCCCAGTCATTGTTTTTCGATCAGGACCTAAACCTCCTCAGCCGTCACGACAACCCCGACGACACCTACGATCCGCGCACCCGCGCCTGGTATTCCAGCGCTCGCGGCGACAGCGATCAGATCACCACCGAGCCCTACCTCTTTTTCTCCACCCGCAATGTCGGCACCACCCTCGCCCGGCGCAGCGGCGAGCACGCCATCATGGGCGCCGACCTGACCCTGGCGGAACTGTCCGCGACGCTGGCCAAGCACGTTGTAACCCCCAATACCGAAATCGTGCTGTTCGATGCCCAGGGCAATGCCATCGCATACCCCGACAGCAACAAACTGATCGTCGACGATCAGACCGCACGCTTGAGCAAGGCTGCCGACCTGAGTCCCGGCCTCGGCGCATTGCTGAACAACCCGCCAACAGGCAATCGGCTGAGGGCCGCCGGCCGGCAGTGGATCGTTGCCCGCAGCAGCATGCAGGAAGGTGGTCCGCAGGGGCTGCAACTGGCGCTGCTGGTACCGGAAGACGAATTGCTCGCCGATGCCTACCGCATGCGTTGGCAGGGCGCGCTGATTACGCTGGCCACGTTGCTTTTGTGCCTGCCCTTGGGCTGGTTGACCTCCAGAATTCTGGTCACCCCCCTGCGTGCTCTGGTGCAGGAAGCCGATGCGATTCGCAGTTTCAATTTCAAATTTCCGGCCTCCCGTCGCTCTCCGGTACTCGAAGTCGACCAACTGAGCGTGTCGATGGCGCGCATGAAAGACACCCTGGCGAGTTTTTTCCGGATCACCGACAGCCTGAGCGCCGAGACCCGGTTTGCCCCCTTGCTGGAAAGGGTGTTGTTCGAAACCGTGAAAATCGGCCAGGCCCAGGCGGGCCTGATCTATCTGCGGGAAAATGACGGCGATCGCATGACACCTCATGGCCTGGTCATCAACGACATTTCACAGGCATTGCCCGCGTTCGACATTCGCAGCCATGAACTCCAGGATCCACAGAGCCCTGCCTGGCTACAGCAGCTGTCGCATGCCGACAACGTGGTCACCACTCTCGGTTTCGAACAAGTGGGGGATTTGCAGAAAGTGTTGCTGACGATGGAATGCCCGCGGGTGCATCTGATCGGTATCCGCCTGCACAATCGCCATAACGAAACCGTGGGCCTGCTGGTCCTGTTGCTGGCGGACAGCGGCGATCAAAGTGATCTGGAAAAGCTTCGTCCGGACCGTATCGCGTTCCTTCAGGCTGTGTCCGGCGCGGCCGCCGTGAGTATCGAAAGTCAGCGCCTGCAAGCCAAACAAAAACAGCTGCTGGACGCGTTCATTCAACTGCTGGCCGGTGCCATCGACGCGAAAAGCCCTTACACCGGCGGCCATTGTCAGCGAGTGCCGGCGCTGACGTTGATGCTCGCCCAGGCTGCCGCGGCGAGTCAGGACCCGGCCTTCAGCAGTTATCAACCGACCGAGGACGAGTGGGAAGCGCTGCACATCGCCGCTTGGCTACATGATTGCGGCAAGGTCACCACACCTGAGTACGTGGTCGATAAAGCCACCAAGCTGGAAACCCTGAACGACCGCATCCACGAAATCCGCACCCGCTTCGAAGTGCTCAAGCGCGATGCCTGGATCAGCTACTGGCAAGCCGTTGCCCTGGGCGGTGACGAGCAGCACCTGGCGGAACTGCGCGATGCCACTCTGGCGGCGCTGGACGATGATTTCGCGTTTGTTGCCCGCTGCAATCTGGGTGGCGAGGCGATGGCCGAGTCCGATTTGCAACGCCTGCGCAACCTGGCCCAGCGCACCTGGACCCGAACCCTTGATGACCGGCTGGGCGTTTCCTGGGAAGAGAACCGGCGTCAGGCGCGAACATCGGCGCCAACCCTGCCGGTCAGCGAGCCGCTGCTGGCGGACAAACCGGAGCATCTGTTCGAACGCGCCGAAGGCGAGCTGATGCCGGAAGACAATCCCTGGGGGTTCAAACTCGATGTGCCCCGCTACAAGTACAACCGGGGCGAGCTCTACAACCTGAGCATCGCCCGAGGCACGTTGACGCGCGAGGAGCGTTACATCATCAATCACCACATGGTGCAGACGATCCTGATGCTCAGCCACCTGCCCTTCCCCGGCCACCTCAACAACGTCGCGGAAATCGCCGGCGGCCACCACGAAAAAATGGACGGCACCGGTTATCCAAAACAGTTGAAGCGCGAGGAAATGAGCCTGCCGGCGCGGATGATGGCGATTGCCGATATTTTCGAAGCGCTGACCGCCGCCGATCGTCCCTACAAGAAAGCCAAGCCGTTGAGCGAAGCACTGGGCATCATGGCCACCATGTGCCGTGACGCCCACATCGACCCGGAACTGTTCAGGCTCTTCATCAACGCCGAAATCTACCGGCAATACGCCGAGCGATTTCTCGATCCGCAACAGATCGATGCCGTAGACCCGCCAGGCCTGCTGGCCAAGGCAGGCTTGAGGGCGTGATCAGCAGTCGGTCAGGCGCAGGAAGATGGCCGCCAGCTTTTCAATCCCGGCTTGATCATGTTCGGTGAAGCGCGCCAGTTTCGGGCTGTCGAGGTCCAGCACGCCGATCAGGCGGCCGTCCTTGACCAGCGGCACAACCAGTTCGCTGTTCGACGCGCTGTCGCAGGCGATGTGCCCGGGAAAGGCGTGCACGTCTTCGACCAACTGAGTCTGCAACGTCGCCGCCGCCGTCCCGCACACGCCACGACCGAACGGGATGCGCACGCAGGCGATCTGCCCCTGGAACGGACCCAGCACCAGCTCTTCATTGCGATTGAGGTAGAAACCGGCCCAGTTCAAGTCGTCGAGCTGGTTGTACAGGAACGCGGAAAACTGTGCGGCGTTGGCGATGAAATCACGCTCGTCCGCCAGCAAGGATTCCAGCTGCGCGTGCAGCATGCCGTAGCCTTCGAGGCCTTGGCCGCTTTGTTGTAAATCGATCATGCCTTGTGCTCCAACAGCTTCAGCCCGACCCAATAGCGGGCAAATTGATAGGCGCAACGTCCGTTGCGATTGCCTCGGCCGGTGGCCCAACGCACCGCGAGGATGTCCAGTTCTTCGTCACGCTGCCACTTCAGGCCGGCCTTGTCGGCCAGTTGACCGATCCAGTGCTCGACCACATTGAGGAAGTGTTCCTGCGTGAACGGATAGAACGACAACCACAGGCCGAAACGGTCCGACAGCGCGATCTTGTCTTCCACGGCCTCGCTGGGGTGCAATTCGCCGTCGACCCTTTTCCAGTTTTCGTTATCGCTTTCCTTTTCCGGCACCAGGTGGCGACGGTTTGAAGTGGCGTACAGCAAAACGTTGTCCGGCGCCTGTTCGAGAGAGCCGTCGAGCACGCTCTTGAGCACGCGATAGTCGCCCTCGCCCGCCTCGAACGACAGGTCATCGCAGAACAGCACGAAACGTTGGGGCAGTTTGGCGATTTGCTCGACCACACGCGGCAAGTCGGCCAAGTGATCGCGTTCGATCTCGATCAGTCGCAGACCGGTCTTGGCGTGTTCGGCCAGCAGCGCGCGCACCAGCGACGATTTACCGGTGCCACGCGAGCCCCAGAGCAACGCGTGGTTGGCCGGCATGCCGTCGAGGAACTGTTGAGTGTTTCGGCCCAGTTGCTCTACTTGGCGGTCAACACCGATCAGGTCGGACAACCGCGTATCGAGGCTGACCTGCAGCGGCAGCAGAAAACCGCTGCGCCCTTCCCGCTGCCAGCGTGCGGCCAGGCAATGCGTCCAGTCGATGGCTTGCCGAGGTGCGGGCAAGAGCGGTTCGATACGGGCCAGAACGGCATCGGCGCGTTCAAGAAAAGCATTCAATCGGGAATCCACGTCTTCTCCTCGGGCACGTTCACAGTAATGATGGCGCTACAGCGACGAAATACAGCATTCACAGACGTGTTCATCCCGTGCACAAGGGCTCGCGAGAACATCGGTATCCATGCATGATCGACTATGCTTGAGCAGCGAAGGGAAACGGAAGTGGTTCGACACCCCATGGATATCAAGTTCACCAACCGGCTGTCCTACAAGCAAGCCCGGCTTACCGTGCTGGTCGGTTTCATTCTGGGTACGCTGCTCAGCCTGCTGCAAATAGGCATCGATTATGCCAGTGAAGACGCCTCCATCAACCGTGAAATAGTGTCTTTGCTGGAAATCAGCCATAACCCCGCTTCGCGCATTGCCTACAACATCGACGCCGAACTCGCCCAGGAACTGACCCTGGGCCTGCTGCGTTCACCGGCGATCATCGCTGCGCAACTCACCGACAACAACGGCTCGGTACTGGCCAGCGTCAAGCGCCCGCCATCGCAGAGCAGCTATCGGGTGATCAGCGACTTCCTGTTCGGTGCCAACCGGGCGTTCGAAGACCGGCTGTATCTGGATCACTTGCCCAACGAATCCCTCGGCACCTTGCGCCTGGAAGTCGACACCTATTCTTTCGGCAACCGCTTCCTGCGTCGGGCCGAAGTGACCCTGCTCAATGGCTTTGCCCGCAGCCTGATCCTGACCGGCATCCTGCTGGCGCTGTTCTATGTGATGCTGACCAAACCGCTGGTGCGGGTTATCCGCGAACTCAGCAGCCGCGATCCGCGCAGTGTCGAACCGACCTGGCTGGAGTACCCGAGCGGGCATAAAAACGATGAGATCGGTGTGCTGGTCAAGGTTGCCAACCAGCAATTCGAGAACATTGCCACTGAGATCCAGCAGCGGCGCAACGCTGAAAACCGTTTGACCGATTACCTCGGGCAACTGGAAAACATCGTGTCGGCGCGCACCGCCGAACTCAAGGCGATCAACAGCCGGCTCAGCCAGTCCAACCAGGAACTGGAAGTCGCGCGCAGCACCGCCCTGGACATGGCCGAGGCACGCTCGGTATTTCTCGCCAACATGAGCCACGAGATCCGCACGCCCCTCAATGGCTTGCTGGGGATGATCGCGCTGTCCCTCGACGGCCCGCTCAATGCCGAGCAACAGCAACAACTGTCCATCGCCCACGACTCGGGCAAAGTGCTGGTGGAGTTGCTCAACGATATTCTCGACCTGTCGAAATTCGACGCCGGTCAGCTTGAACTCGAACACATTCCGTTCGACCTCGGTTCGCTGATCGAGGACACCGCCAACCTGCTGTCGCAGAACGCGGCGCCAAGCGTCGAACTGACGTGCCTGATCGAACCGACATTCCCGGCGCTGGTGCTCGGTGACCCGACCCGGGTCCGGCAGATCGTCAGCAACCTGTTGTCCAACGCCCTCAAATTCACCCGTTTCGGCCGGGTCGATGTCCGCCTGTCGACGTACGAAGACGGCGTCAGAATCGAAGTCTGCGACACTGGCATCGGCATCGCCCAGGACGCTCAGGTCAAGATTTTCCAGCCATTCACCCAGGCCGGCGCCGGCATTACCCGACAGTTTGGCGGCACCGGGCTTGGGCTGGCGCTGACTTACAACCTCTGCGAAGCCATGCAGGGGCGCCTCACCATCAGCTCGGAAGCCGGTTTCGGCAGCCAGTTCTGCGCCGACCTGCCGCTGCCGAGCCACACCCGCGCCTTCGCCCCGGCAACGCTGCACGGCAAGGTGATCGCGATCACCACCGCCAGCAGCGGCCTGGCGGAACTGTTGAAGAGTCTGTTGCCGGGTTGGGGGCTCGACTATCAGCAGCGTTCGATCGATGACGCGATGATTGGTCTGAAGTCCGACGTGGTCATCACCGATTGCCCGGAATGCGTGTTTCGCCTGCGCCCCACCTGTACCGCACCGATTCTGCTGGTGACCGCTTACGGCAGTTTCATGCCCAGCGAACAGGCCAGCGCCCTGGCGCCATTACAACAACAGGCCCGGCCTCTGGCGCGCAATGCGCTGTACCAGACACTGCGGCGAGTGTTGCAGCCGGAAATCAACACCATCAACGATGCGCGACTGGAGGCGCTCACTCCCCAGCGGCGCGGACGGGTGCTGCTGGTGGAGGATAATCCGGTCAATCAATTGGTGGCCAAGGGCATGCTCGGAAAACTCGGCTGCGAGGTGATTGTCGCCGCCCACGGCGGCGAGGCCCTGGATCAGCTGGAGCAAAGCGAATTCGATCTGGTGCTGATGGACTGCAATATGCCGGTGATGGACGGCTACGAAGCCAGTCGGCAAATCCGTCGCAGCGGTCGCTGGCCGCAATTGCCCATCGTCGCCCTGACCGCCAACGCCATGTCCGAGGAACGCGAACGCTGCCGTGCGGCGGGCATGAGCGATTACCTGGCCAAACCTTTCCGCCGGGAAGAACTGGCCGCCCTGCTTGACCTGTGGATGCCCGCTACGACAGTGCTTTGATTTGTCCCAACAAGTGGTCAAGCCCCTCGCGCAGATCATTCAAGCGATCCAGATCGACACCGCTGTCACACAACAGTCGGGCTTTGAGCGGCCCGACCTGATCGCGCAACGCCTTGCCCGTGGGCGACAGGCTCAGGTGCACTTCACGCTCATCCCGCGCTGAACGCTGTCGCTGCACCAGTTGCAGTTGTTCAAGTCGCTTGAGCAGCGGCGTCAACGTGCCGGAATCCAGCGCCAGGCGCTCGCCCAACGCCTTGACCGTCGGCTGCTCCGGCGCCGCCTCCTGCCATTCCCACAAAACCAGCATCGCCAGGTATTGCGGGTACGTCAGGCCGAGTTGATCGAGCATCGGCTTGTAAGCGCGGATCACCGCCCGGGAAGCGGCGTACAGCTTGAAGCAGAGTTGGCTGTCGAGCTTCAGGGAATCGACGGACAAGGTATTCATTTGAGCAGGGCTTCGATCTCGCGGCTGAGGTCTTGCGGCTTGGTCGCGGGAGCGAAGCGCTTGACCAGTTGGCCGTCCTTGCCGATCAGGAATTTGGTGAAGTTCCACTTGATGCCCTGAGAACCCAGAACACCCGGTGCGCGTTTTTTCAGTTGCACGAACAGCGGGTGGGCATCGGCACCGTTAACGTCGATCTTTTTGAACAGCGGAAAACTGACACCGAAGTTCAGTTCACAGAACTCGGAAATCGCGCCTTCATTGCCCGGCTCCTGCTTGCCGAACTGGTTGCACGGGAAACCGAGCACCACCAGACCTTGATCCTTGTAGGTCTGCCACAGCTCTTCCAGCCCTTTGTATTGCGGCGTGAAGCCACATTTGCTCGCGGTGTTGACCACCAGCACCGCTTTGCCGGCGTAATCCGCCAGGGTCTTTTTCTCACCCTTGATGGTGGTGCAAGGGATGCTCAGCAGGTTGTCGCTCATGATTCGGACTCTCGAATGAAAGAAGATGAGACAAACATAGCGAGCAATTGAATTGTGTGCAATTTAAATTATTGGATGCCGAATATCTGTAGGAGCGAAGCTTGCTCGCGAAGGCGTCTTAACATTCAACACTGATGTTGACTGACCCGACGCCTTCGCGAGCAAGCTTCGCTCCTACAAGGGCCCGCATCACGAACGCGGAACGAGATCCAGGCACACCGAGTTGATGCAATACCGCAGGCCGGTCGGCGGCGGACCATCCGGGAACACATGCCCCAGGTGCGCATCGCATTTGGCGCAGACCACTTCGGTACGGATCATGCCGTGGCTGACATCTCGAATCTCGGTCATGGCGCTGTCGCCGATCGGCGCATAGAAACTCGGCCAGCCGCAGCCGGAGTCAAATTTGGTTTTTGAGTCGAACAGCGGCTCATTGCAGCAGATGCAGTGGTAAATACCGTCGGTTTTGGTGCCGTTGTACTTGCCGGAAAACGGCCGTTCGGTGCCCTTGAGGCGGCAAACGTTGTACTGCTCCGGATCGAGCATCGCCCGCCATTCTTCCAGGGTTTTTTCCAACTTTTCCATCATCACACCTCAGCAGCTGAAAAAGCCCGATCTGTACCTTTTCCACGGATCGGGCGGCACGTATGATTGCGCCTCGTCAAACGCCAGTCTGGCAGCCAGACCACGCGCATTCAAACGGATTTATGGGTGCTGCCTCTCAAGGCGCCAGGCCTGTGTGAATACGCAGGATTCCCAGTACGGTAGTTCATACACCGCCTGGATCGTTCATTTTCGGGAACACATCGCCATGCAGGTCAGCAAATCGAACAAGCTCGCCAACGTCTGCTACGACATTCGCGGCCCAGTGCTCAAGCACGCCAAACGCCTGGAAGAGGAAGGCCATCGCATCCTCAAGCTGAACATCGGCAACCCGGCGCCTTTTGGTTTCGAAGCGCCGGATGAAATCCTCCAGGACGTGATCCGCAACCTGCCGACCGCCCAGGGCTACAGCGATTCCAAAGGCCTGTTCAGTGCGCGTAAAGCCGTCATGCAGTACTACCAGCAGAAGCAGGTAGAAGGCGTCGGCATTGAAGACATTTACCTGGGCAACGGCGTTTCCGAGCTGATCGTGATGTCGATGCAAGCGCTGCTCAACAACGGCGACGAAGTGCTGGTGCCGGCTCCGGACTACCCGCTGTGGACCGCTGCCGTGAGCCTGTCGGGCGGCAACCCGGTGCACTACCTGTGCGACGAGCAGGCCAACTGGTGGCCGGATCTGGCTGACATCAAGGCCAAGATCACCCCGAACACCAAGGCCCTGGTGATCATCAACCCGAACAACCCGACCGGCGCGGTGTATTCGAAGGAAGTCCTGCTGGGCATGCTGGAACTGGCCCGTCAGCACAACCTGGTGGTGTTTTCTGACGAGATCTACGACAAGATCCTGTACGACGATGCCGTGCACATCTGCACCGCCTCCCTGGCCCCTGACCTGCTGTGCCTGACCTTCAACGGCCTGTCCAAGTCCTATCGCGTGGCCGGTTTCCGTTCTGGCTGGATTGCTATCTCCGGTCCGAAACATCACGCGCAAAGCTACATTGAAGGCATCGACATGCTGGCGAACATGCGCCTGTGTGCCAACGTTCCGAGTCAGCACGCGATCCAGACCGCCCTCGGGGGTTATCAGAGCATCAACGATCTGGTCCTGCCGCAAGGTCGCCTGCTGGAACAACGCAACCGTACCTGGGAATTGCTCAACGACATTCCCGGTGTCAGCTGCGTCAAGCCGATGGGCGCGCTGTATGCGTTCCCGCGCATCGACCCGAAAGTCTGCCCGATCCACAACGACGAAAAATTCGTGCTCGACCTGCTGCTGTCGGAAAAGCTGCTGGTGGTTCAAGGCACCGCTTTCAACTGGCCATGGCCGGACCACTTCCGCGTCGTGACCCTGCCGCGTGTCGACGACCTGGACATGGCCATCGGACGAATCGGCAACTTCCTCAAATCCTATCGCCAGTAATCGGACTGGCCTCGTGCGACTTTTCCACGAAAGTCGCACGAGGATTAATTCAGCAACATATCTTTAAGCCTCGCCGTACATCCCCACTGCAATCGCTGCCCGGTAGCAAGCTTTGTGACCGCGTCCAACAATCACGGGGCCCGCAACGCGAATCGGCTGACAAACACTTCCCCTGCCCACGTCGGAAATGCCCTGCAAGCGACTAGACTGTTGCTGTAGGACACAGTTTGAAATAGTCACCCGGTTGAATAGCCCGTTGCAGCACCTTATATACCCCGCAGTACGCTACATCTTTAGCAAAAGGAGATTTCTACAACCATGATGCGCATCCTGCTGTTTTTGGCCACTAACCTGGCGGTCGTGCTGATTGCCAGCATCACCCTGAGCCTTTTCGGCTTCAACGGGTTCATGGCGGCCAATGGGGTTGATCTCAACCTCAATCAGCTGCTGATTTTCTGTGCGGTCTTTGGTTTCGCCGGCTCCCTGTTCTCGCTGTTCATCTCCAAGTGGATGGCGAAGATGAGCACCAGCACCCAAATCATCACCCAGCCGCGCACACGTCACGAGCAATGGCTGCTGCAAACGGTCGAGCAACTGTCTCGCGAAGCCGGGATCAAGATGCCGGAAGTCGGGATTTTCCCGGCCTACGAGGCGAACGCGTTCGCCACTGGCTGGAACAAGAACGATGCACTGGTCGCGGTCAGCCAGGGCTTGCTCGAGCGATTCTCGCCGGATGAAGTGAAAGCCGTTCTGGCCCACGAAATCGGTCACGTGGCCAATGGCGACATGGTCACCCTGGCGCTGATCCAGGGCGTGGTGAACACCTTCGTCATGTTCTTCGCGCGGATCATCGGCAACTTTGTCGACAAGGTGATCTTCAAGAACGAAGAAGGCCAGGGCATCGCCTACTACATCGCGACCATCGTCGCCGAACTGGTGCTGGGCATTCTGGCCAGCTCCATCGTCATGTGGTTCTCGCGCAAACGCGAGTTCCGTGCCGACGAAGCCGGTGCACGCCTGGCGGGCACCAACGCGATGATTGGCGCACTGCAACGCCTGCGTGCGGAACAAGGGCTGCCGGTGCACATGCCTGACACCCTGAACGCTTTCGGCATCAACGGTGGCATCAAACAGGGGTTCGCCCGCATGTTCATGAGCCACCCGCCGCTGGAAGAGCGTATCGACGCATTGCGTCGTCGGGGCTGACAGGCTCGGCACTAAAAGAAAAGGCCCGCAGTGATGCGGGCCTTTTTTTGTCTGCTTGATTAATGCGGTGTTCATCAGGACCTCTTCGCGGGCAAGCCTCGCTCCTACAGGATTTGTGTCGTTCACATAATCGGCGAATTACACAAAACCTGTAGGAGCGAGGCTTGCCCGCGAAGAGGCTGGTAGAAGCAACATCAATTACCGGGCAGAAACCCGATAAACCCGCTCCTCAAGCCGCGTCACGCCGCTTTCGACGAATTTCCAGCTCTCACCCAGAACGTCCTGATCCTCCAGAATCTTCAACGACCACACAGCCCCGAACAACCGCTGCACTTCATCATCAAGCACGGCAAACGGCGGTCCGTCTTTTTGCGTCTGGTCGTAATCCAGCGTGATCAAAAGCCCCAACGCGTCCTTTGGCAAAATCCGGTTCAAATGAGCCGCGTATTGCTCGCGCATGGCCGGCGGCAGAGCGATCAGTGCCGCCCGGTCGTACAGGCCGGCGCAATCGGCAACATCGCCGGCCGTCAACTCGAAGAAATCACCACACCACAACTCGATCGAGCCTGCGCGATAGACCTTGAAGGGCCCCTGCTCAGTGACGTTCGGGTCAAAGTGATGTTCGCTGAAGAAATCTTCGACAGCCTTTTCCGACAGCTCAATTCCCAGGACTTCATGACCCTGGTGCGCCAGCCACAATAAATCCAGACTTTTCCCACACAACGGCACCAGTACGCGCGCCCCCTCCTCCAGCCCCAATTGCGGCCAGAAACGTTGCAGATAAGGGTTCACCTGCGGCAGATGGAAGCCGATCTGATTCGATTGCCATCGCTTGTGCCAAAACTCCGGCTGCATAAATATCTCCGAAAATTCGATCAAAACACCCTAAAACTTATATTAGATTTAGATCAATGATCTGACTGAAGATGGGCCCATCTTACTCTCAGGAGCTCCTTCATGTTCCCCAGCCTTTACATCTCTCATGGCTCACCCATGCTGGCACTGGAACCCGGTGCCAGCGGGCCGGCCCTCGCGCGCCTGGCTGCCGAATTGCCGAAACCCCGGGCAATCGTGATTGTTTCCGCGCATTGGGAAAGCAATGAATTGCTGGTCAGCGGCAATCCGCAGCCTGAAACCTGGCATGACTTCGGCGGCTTTCCCAAGGCGTTGTTCGAGGTGCAATACCCGGCACCCGGCGATCCACAACTGGCCGCAGAAGTTGTCGAGTTGTTGAAGCGCAGTGACCTGCCCGCCCGCATCGACAGCAAACGGCCCTTTGACCATGGCGTCTGGGTGCCGTTGTCGTTGATGTACCCGCAGGCGGATGTCCCGGTGGTGCAAGTCTCGCTGCCCACACGCGGCGGTCCTGCGCTGCAAACCCGTGTCGGCCATGCCCTGAGCAGCCTGCGCGAACATGGCGTGCTGTTGATCGGTTCGGGCAGCATCACCCACAACCTGCGCGAACTGGACTGGCACGCCGGACCGGAAAGCGTAGAACCGTGGGCGAAGGTGTTTCGCGACTGGATGATCGAGAAACTTGAGGCCAACGACGAAGCCGCGTTACACGACTATCGCCAGCAAGCGCCGAACGCCGTGCGCAACCACCCGAGCGATGAACATTTGTTGCCGTTGTACTTTGCCCGCAGTGCCGGCGGAGCATTCAGCGTCAGCCACCAGGGTTTCACCATGGGCGCGCTGGGCATGGACATTTACCGCTTCGGGTAATGAAAAACCGAGACCTGCGGCGGCCAGGCTCAGACCACATCAACACCGACATGGATCGCATCGTGCCGCCAGAACTCCAGGTCACAATCGATCAACCGCTCGTGTTGGTCGTAATTGACCCGGGCGATGCGCAATCCCGGACTGCCGACCGACACCCGTAACGCCGCCGCCGCATCCACCGACAACGCCGTCGGCACGATCTCGAAGCGCACCCGCCCGTAATGCAAATCGTAATGCCGCGCGTACAGCTCGGTGATCGACTGATTCAGATCAAACTCCAGAATCCCCGGGAAATACTGCGGATTGAGGTAGTGCTCCACGTACAACACCAGCCGCTCATCAATTCGCCGAGCGCGGCAGATCTGAATCACGCTCGACAACGCCGGCAACTGCAACCAGGCACAGACCGCCGCCGACGCAGGCTGCAAGCGTGCCGAAATCACCTCGGTAGACGGCACCCGCCCTTGAGCGCTGACCATCGCGTGAAAGTGGCTGCGCTGCATCAGGTTGTAAGCCAGGCGCGGTGGCGACACGAACCAGCCCCGGCGCTCTTCGCGATAAATCTGCCCTTGAGCCTCCAGCTGCAACAACGCTTCGCGCACGGTAATGCGTGTCGTGCCGAACAACTCACTGAGCTTGCGCTCCGCCGGTAACTTGCTGCCAGGCGCCAACAGGCCGTGGTCGAGCTGTTCCTGAAGAACCTGCCCGATGGCTGTCACCGCTTTGGTTGTCTCGATGCGCATCAACGTTACCTATCTGGACTAGACCAGCACTGTTTCGGAGCAGAACCGTCATTTGAAACGACTCCGTCAACTTTCAGCAAGCCTAGGCACTGCACATGACTGACAGATGACAAAGGCGCTGAACGGTGCAGTCAAACGTGTGCAATTTAACGGCCAAGTCCTTTCATATCAGTTCTTTAGCCATGGTCTACGCTTACTCGCAAGCCTGAGCGTTGATCTGAAGAAAATGCAGACGGACCGCTGGTCGACATCAAAATGTCATCAGGGGCGCCTAGATTGGCTCAGGTATTGCTGACCTAGACCAACACAACCGCAATCGCAGCGTTGAAAACGCCCAAAGGAGCTTCGGATGAAAAAGCTTTTCCTGGCATCACTGTTAGGTTCGACCATTGCCATGTGCACCGCCGCCATGGCGGCTGATGATTTGAAAACCCTCGAAGCCGCTGCGAAAGCGGAAGGTGCGGTCAACAGCGTCGGCATGCCCGATGACTGGGCCAACTGGAAAGGCACCTGGGAAGACCTGGCCAAGATCTACGGCCTGAAACACATCGACACCGACATGAGCTCGGCGCAGGAAATCGCCAAGTTCGCCGCTGAAAAAGACAACGCCACGGCCGACATCGGCGACGTCGGTGCAGCGTTCGGCCCTATCGCGGTCAAGCAAGGCGTGGTCCAGCCGTACAAGCCAAGCACCTGGGATCAGGTGCCTGCCTGGGCGAAGGATAAGGACGGCAACTGGGCACTGGCCTACACCGGCACCATCGCGTTCATCGTCAACAAAAAGCTGCTGCACGGTTCAGAAGCGCCGACCAAATGGGCCGATCTTAAAAACGGTAAATACAAAGTATCCATCGGTGACGTGAGCACCGCTGCTCAGGCCGCCAACGGCGTTCTGGCGGCGGCCCTTGCCAACGGCGGCGACGAAAAAAACCTCCAGCCTGCCCTGGCGCTGTTCGCTGACATTGCGAAACAAGGCCGCCTGTCCATGGCCAACCCGACGATTGCCACCATGGAAAAGGGTGAAATCGAGGTCGGCGTGGTCTGGGACTTCAACGGTCTGAGCTACAAGGCCAAGATGGCCAATCCGGATGACTACGTGGTGTTGATCCCCTCCGATGGTTCGGTGATTTCCGGTTACACCACCATCATCAACAAATACGCCAAGAACCCGAACGCCGCCAAACTGGCTCGTGAATACATCTTCAGCGATGCCGGTCAGATCAACCTGGCCAAGGGTAACGCCCGTCCGATCCGTGCCGAGCACCTGACCCTGCCAGCCGAAGTCCAGGCCAAGCTGCTGCCGAACGAGCAGTACAAAAAGGTCACGCCGATCAAAGACGCGGATGCGTGGGAAAAAACTTCCAAGGCTCTGCCGCAGAAGTGGAACGAAGAAGTCATCGTCGAGATGAAGTAATGCTTCATTTGTAGGAGCGAGGCTTGCCCGCGAAGAGGGACTTTAATTCAACAGTTATGTTGACTGAAAGTACGCTTTCGCGAGCAAGCTTCGCTCCTACAGGTTTCTACGATATTTCCAGTCTCCCGGAGTCCCGCCCCTATGAAGCACAACGTCATCCTTGTCGTGCTCGACGGCCTCAATTACGAGGTTGCGCGCCACGCCATGGGGCACCTGCAGGCTTACGTCGGCGCAGGACGCGCGGCACTCTACAAACTGGAGTGCGAACTGCCGGCCCTGTCCCGTCCGCTGTATGAATGCATCCTGACCGGCGTCACGCCGATCGATAGCGGTATCGTTCACAACAACGTTTCGCGCCTGTCCAACCAACGCAGCATTTATCACTACGCCAGCGAAGCGGGCCTGAAAACCGCTGCTGCGGCTTATCACTGGGTCAGTGAGTTGTACAACCGTTCGCCGTTCGTGGCCGCCCGGGACCGTCACACCGACGCCCCCGAATTGCCAATCCAGCACGGGCACTTTTACTGGAACGATCACTACCCGGACTCGCACCTGTTCGCCGACGCAGAACACCTGCGCCTGCGCCATGCACCGAACTTTCTCCTGGTGCACCCCATGAACATCGACGACGCCGGGCACAAGCACGGCCTCGACACCGCGCAATACCGCAACAGTGCCCGCTCGGCGGACATTATTCTCGCCGACTACCTGCAAGGCTGGCTCGACGCCGGTTACCAGGTGCTGGTGACCGCCGACCACGGCATGAACAACGACCGCTCCCACAACGGCCTGTTGCCGGAAGAACGCGAAGTGCCACTGTTCGTGCTCGGTGACGCCTTCAGCTTCAACGCCGGTGCCGAACCGAAACAGACAGACATCTGCGGCACCGTCTGCGAACTGCTGGGCCTGGCCCACGACAAACCAGTGTGCCGGGAGCTGCTCAAGTGAATGCCATGACTCGCGGCAAATGGCTGGCGGCCTTGTGCCTCGTGCCCTTCGCACTGTTCTTTATCGTGTTCGAGATCGCCCCGCTCATCTGGGTGATGATCAACAGCCTGCAATCGGAAGAGTTCGGTTGGGGCCTGGCCAACTTCACCAAGATCTTCAATTCGAAGTTCTATTTGCAGGCGATCCAGTACAGCCTCGAGATCAGTTTCTGGTCCAGCGTGTTCGGGATCATCATCGCGGTGCTCGGCGCTTATTCCCTGCGTCGTGTCGACTCGAAGCTGCGTAACTTCGTCAACGCCTTCGCCAACATGACCAGCAACTTTGCCGGCGTGCCTTTGGCCTTCGCGTTCATCATCCTGCTGGGTTTCAACGGCAGCATCACCATCATGCTCAAGCAGGCCGGGATCATTCAGGATTTCAACCTGTACTCGAAAACCGGGCTGATCATTCTCTACACGTATTTCCAGATCCCCCTCGGTGTGCTGCTGCTCTACCCGGCCTTCGACGCCCTGCGCGAAGACTGGCGTGAATCTGCCGCGCTGCTGGGTGCCAACGGCTGGCAGTTCTGGCGACACATCGGTTTGCCGGTGCTGACGCCGGCACTGCTCGGCACCTTCGTGATCCTGCTGGCCAACGCCCTCGGCGCCTACGCCACGGTTTACGCACTGACCACCGGCAACTTCAACGTGCTGCCGATCCGTATTGCGGCGATGGTCTCCGGTGACATTTCCCTGGACCCGAACCTCGCCAGTGCGCTGGCCGTTGTGCTGGTGGCGTTGATGACCCTGGTCACCATCGTGCATCAGCTGCTGTTGAAGAGGAGCTACCATGTCTCGCGCTGAATTGGGCCCCGTCGGTATCTATCACCGCGTCGTGGTTTACCTGCTGTTTGCCATTCTGTTGCTGCCACTGGTTGGCACGCTGATCTACTCGATTGCCAGCAGTTGGTCGGCGACCATTCTGCCCAGCGGCTTCACCGTCAAATGGTATGTGCAGCTGTGGAGCGATCCGCGATTCCTGAGTGCTTTTGGCCAATCGCTGCTGGTCTGCGTCGGTGCGCTGATCCTGTCGGTGGTGCTGATCCTGCCGCTGCTGTTCGTGGTGCATTACCACTTCCCGAAGCTCGATGCGCTGATGAACATCCTGATCCTGCTGCCCTTCGCGGTGCCCCCGGTGGTGTCGTCGGTGGGGCTGTTGCAGCTTTACGGTTCGGGGCCGTTCGCGATGGTCGGCACGCCATGGATTCTGATCGGCTGCTACTTCACCGTGGCGCTGCCGTTCATGTATCGCGCGATCACCAACAACCTGCAAGCGATCAACCTGCGCGACCTGATGGATGCCGCCCAACTGCTCGGTGCCAGCACTTTTCAGGCGGCATTCCTGGTGGTGCTGCCGAACCTGCGCAAAGGTCTGATGGTTGCGTTGCTGCTGTCGTTCTCGTTCCTGTTCGGTGAGTTCGTGTTCGCCAACATCCTCGTCGGCACCCGCTACGAAACCCTGCAGGTCTACCTCAACAACATGCGTAACAGCAGCGGCCACTTCACCAGTGCGCTGGTGATTTCCTACTTCTTCTTCGTACTGGTTCTGACCTGGGCGGCCAATATCTTGAACAAGGACAAAAGCGAATGAGCTATGTCAGCGTCCAACATTTGCAGAAAAACTATGCAGGCACCAACATATTCAGCGACATCAACTGCGAAATCCAGAAGGGCGAATTCGTCACCCTGCTCGGCCCGTCCGGTTGCGGCAAATCCACGCTGCTGCGCTGCATCGCCGGGCTGACCTCGGTAGATGGCGGCAAGATCTTGCTGGATGGTGTCGACATCGTGCCGCTGAGCCCGCAGAAACGCGGGATCGGCATGGTGTTTCAAAGCTATGCGCTGTTCCCGAACATGACCGTGGAGCAAAACGTCGCCTTTGGTTTGCGCATGCAGAAGGTCAACAGCGACGACAGCCAAAAGCGCGTTGCCGAAGTGCTGAAACTGGTGGAACTCAACGATTTCGCCGCCCGTTATCCGCACCAACTGTCCGGCGGTCAATGCCAGCGCGTCGCCCTCGCCCGCTCATTGGTGACCCGTCCACGCCTGTTGCTGCTGGACGAACCGCTGTCGGCCCTTGATGCGCGGATTCGCAAGCATTTGCGCGAACAGATCCGTCAGATCCAGCGCGAGCTCGGCCTGACCACGATCTTCGTCACACACGATCAGGAAGAAGCGCTGACCATGTCTGACCGGATTTTCCTGATGAATCAGGGAAAGATCGTACAGAGCGGCGACGCCGAAACCCTCTACACCGCGCCGGTGGATGTGTTCGCTGCCGGCTTTATCGGCAACTACAACCTGCTCGACGCCGACAACGCCTCGAAATTGCTGCAACGACCGATTACGCATCGCATCGCGATTCGCCCGGAAGCCATCGAACTGAGCCTGAACGGCGAACTTGACGCACAAGTGCGCAGCCACAGCCTGCTGGGCAACGTGATTCGCTACCGGATCGAGGCCCGGGGCGTGGAATTGGTGGTGGATGTGCTCAACCGCTCGGCGGCCGATCTGCATCCCGATGGTCAGCGTCTGGCGCTTTCCATCGATCCGACGGCCCTGTGTGAGGTAGCCTGATGACTTTGCTGATGTTGAAGAGAGAACTGCACTGATGGCCCTGGCAATTTTTGATCTGGACGAAACCCTGATCCACGGCGACTGCGCCACCCTCTGGAGCGAACAGATGGGCCGGCTGGGCTGGGTCGATCCCGAGTCGTTCATGCGTCAGAACAACGAACTGATGGACGCTTACAGCCACGGCAAGTTGCGCATGGAGGAATACATGGCCTTCAGCCTCGAACCGATGATCGGGCGCACACCCGAAGAGGTCGACCACTTGGTCGGGCCGTGGGTGGAAGACTTCATCGAACCGATCATCTTCAGCGACGCAACCAAAGCCATCGCCGCCCATCGCAAGGCCGGTGACCGGATACTGGTGATTTCGGCGTCGGGTACACACCTGGTCAGGCCGATTGCCGACCGCTTGGGCATCGACGAGATTCTGGGCATCGAGTTGGAAGTGTTGCATGGGGTCTATAGCGGCAACACCGTCGGTACGCTGACCTACCGCGAAGGCAAGATCACCCGATTGCTGGAATGGCTGGATGCGGAAGAGGAAAACCTGGAGGGCGCGAGTTTCTATTCCGACTCACGTAATGATTTGCCGCTGTTGCTGAAGGTAGATTTCCCACACGTGGTGAACCCTGACCCGGTATTGCTCGAGCACGCCGAAAAAGCCGGCTGGCCGATCCACCTCTGGAAATAACGCAAAACCCTGTAGGAGCGAGGCTTGCCCGCGAAAACGGTGTATCAGTCAACACAAGTGTTGAATGTAATTACGCCTTCGCGGGCAAGCCTCGCTCCTACAGGGCTCGGTGTTGTCAGACGAGGCTTTCGTCGATCACCAACACCAACTTCCCCGCCACCTTGTTCGTCGCCAACTCGGCAAATGCCGCTTCGGCATCCTTGATCGGGAAGGTCTTCGCCAACTGCGGGCTCAATCGCCCTTCGGCAAACAACGGCCAGACATGCTGGCGTAAATCACTGAACAAATCCGCCTTGAACTGATCGTCACGGCTGCGCAAGGTCGAACCCAGCAACTGCACGCGTTTGGCCAGCACCTGCGCCAGATCCAGTTTTGCCTCACGGCCGCCCATCAGGCCAATCAACACCCAACGGCCATCGAGAGCCAGCAGCTTGAGGTTCAGCGCGGCGTAGTTGCCGCCGACCGGATCAAGAATCACATCGAACGGCCCCAGGTCGATCAAGCTGTCCAGATCGTCGGTGCGCACCACGCCACCCTGTGCACCCAGCGCTTCGCAATAGGCCAGACGCTCGGCAGAACCGACGCTGACCCAGCACGGGTTGCCAAACGCCTTGCACAGCTGAATGGCAGCTGAACCGATTCCACTTGCTCCGGCGTGAAGAAGAACTTTCTCACCCGGTTTGAGCGCAGCCAATTGAAACAAATTCAGCCAGACGGTCGCATAGACTTCGGGTAGCGCTGCCGCCTCGGCCAGGGACAATCCTTCGGGGACCGGCAGCACATGCCGTCCGTCGACAACCACCTCTTCGGCCATCCCGCCCCCGGCCAGCAAGGCGCAGACCCGATCACCGACCTGCCAGGACGAGCCCGGGCCGACCTCACTGATCACCCCGGAACACTCAAGACCCAGTACCTGACTGGCCCCCGGCGGTGGCGGATAAAGGCCCGCCTTCTGTAACAAATCGGCGCGATTGAGGCCCGCTGCCGCCACGCGAATGCGAACTTGCCCTACATCGCATGTAGGACCGGGCTCTTCAACCCACTCCACTTGACCGTCAACGCCTTGCAATGCTTTCACAGTGCCTCCATAGTGAGTCTGGACTGAGCCCGAAGCTGTAGCGCCGGGCTTTTTGCATTATGCGACCGGCCCTTGTGGTACCGGCGACTTCAAAGACGGCCTAATATGCGTTATCAATTGTCCCCGCGTCGAATCAGCATGAAGCATCTGTTCCCCAGCACCGCCCTCGCCCTATTTATTGGTATCGGCCTGATGCCGATGTCGAGCAATACGTTCGCAGCCAATAGCTGGGACAAGCTTCAGCCAGATCGTGACGAAGTGATCGCCAGTCTGAATGTCGTCGAGTTGCTCAAGCGTCACCACTACAGCAAGCCGCCGCTCGATGACGCGCGCTCCGTGATCATCTACGACAGCTACCTCAAGCTGCTGGATCCGTCGCGCAGCTACTTCATGGCCAGCGACATTGCCGAATTCGACAAGTGGAAAACCCAGTTCGACGACTTCCTCAAGAGCGGCGACCTCAACGCCGGGTTCACCATCTACAAGCGCTACCTGGACCGCGTAAAAGCGCGTCTGGACTTTGCCCTTGCGGAGCTGAACAAGGGCGTCGACAAGATCGACTTCACCGCCAAGGAAACCTTGCTGATCGATCGCAAGGACGCGCCTTGGCTCAAGTCCACCGCAGAGCTCGACGACCTGTGGCGCAAACGCGTCAAGGACGAAGTGCTGCGGATGAAGATTGCTGGCAAAGAGCCCAAGCAGATTCAGGAAACGCTGACCAAGCGTTACAAGAATCAGCTCTCGCGCCTGGACCAGACCCGTCCGGAAGACATCTTCCAGGCGTACATCAACACCTTCGCCATGTCCTACGACCCGCACACCAACTATCTGTCGCCGGATAACGCGGAGAACTTCGACATCAACATGAGCCTGTCCCTCGAAGGCATCGGCGCTGTGTTGCAGAGCGACAACGACCAGGTGAAAGTCGTGCGTCTGGTGCCGGCTGGCCCTGCCGACAAGACCAAGCAGGTCGCACCGGCCGACAAGATCATCGGCGTTGCCCAGGGCAACAAAGAGATGGTCGATGTGGTCGGCTGGCGCCTCGATGAAGTGGTCAAGCTGATCCGTGGTCCGAAAGGTACCGTGGTGCGCCTGGAAGTCATCCCGGCCAGCAATGCGCCGAACGACCAGACCTCCAAGATCGTGCCGATCACCCGCGAAGCGGTGAAGCTTGAAGACCAGGCCGTGAAGAAGTCAGTCCTCAACCTGAAACAGGATGGCAAGGACTACAAGCTCGGCGTCATCGAGATTCCGGCCTTCTACCTCGACTTCAAGGCTTTCCGTGCCGGCGATCCGGACTACAAGAGCACTACTCGCGACGTCAAGAAACTGCTGACCGAGTTGCAGAAAGAGAAAGTCGACGGCGTGGTCATCGACCTGCGCAACAATGGCGGCGGCTCCTTGCAGGAAGCCACCGAGCTGACCAGCCTGTTCATCGACAAAGGCCCGACCGTGCTCGTGCGTAACGCCGATGGCCGGGTCGATGTACTCGAAGATGAAAACCCGGGCGCCTTCTACAAAGGCCCGATGGCGTTGCTGGTCAACCGCCTGTCCGCCTCGGCTTCGGAGATTTTCGCCGGCGCCATGCAGGACTACCACCGCGCACTGATCATTGGCGGCCAGACCTTCGGCAAAGGCACCGTGCAGACCATTCAGCCGCTGAACCATGGCGAACTGAAACTGACCCTGGCCAAGTTCTACCGGGTTTCCGGCCAGAGCACCCAGCATCAGGGCGTACTGCCGGACATCGATTACCCGTCGATCATCGACACCAAGGAAATCGGCGAGAGCGCCCTGCCGGAAGCCATGCCGTGGGACACCATCCGCGCGGCCATCAAGCCTGCGGTCGACCCGTTCAAGCCATACATTTCGCAGCTCAAATCCGAGCATGACGTACGTTCGGCCAAAGACGCGGAGTTCGTGTTCATCCGCGACAAACTGGCCCTGGCGCAGAAGCTGATGTCGGAAAAAACCGTCAGCCTCAATGAAGCCGAGCGTCGTGCCCAACACGCGGATATCGAAGCCAAGCAGCTTGCGATGGAAAACATCCGTCGCAAGGCCAAGGGCGAAGAGCCGCTCAAAGAGCTGAAGAAAGAAGACGAAGACGTCGCTGCGGCCGAGCCGGACAAGGTCAAACCAGAAGACGATGCCTACCTGAGCGAAACCGGTCGGATTCTGCTGGACTACCTGAAACTCAACACCGCGGTTGCCAAACACTAAGTTGTTACAAGCACGATGATGGCAATTTAATGCTGACGCCCCCTTAGCGTCATCAAACAGTCATCATTCTGTCGTGAAATACGGGACTGAGAGCTTTGGCTCTCAGTCCTTTTTTTTTCGCCAGAGACCGCCATGACCACTACCGAACAGCTGAGTGCGTTGAGTTCAATACTGACTCAAAGCGGTTTGCACAGCCTGTTCCAGCCAATCATTTCGCTCTCTGAACGACAGATCATCGGTTACGAAGCCCTCAGCCGTGGCCCATCCAACAGCCCGCTGCACTCGCCCATCGCCTTGTTTGCCGTCGCCCGCCAGGCCGGTCGTTTGAACGAGCTGGAAATTGCCTGCCGCGAGAGCGCTTGCCGGCGCTTTAATGAGCAGCAACTGCCGGGCAAACTCTTTCTCAACGTGTCGCCGGAATCGCTGCTCGAAGCGGCTCACCAACCGGGTCGGACCCTGCAACTGCTGCAGGATTTCGGCATACCGCCCAGCCAGGTGGTCATCGAACTGACGGAACAGACGCCTACCGACGATTTCCAGCTGCTGCAAAACGCGCTGCATCACTATCGGGCGATGGGCTTTTCCATTGCGCTGGATGATTTGGGTGCCGGTTATTCGAGCCTGCGCCTGTGGTCCGAGCTGCGGCCGGACTATGTGAAGATCGATCGGCACTTCATCGACGGCATCCATCAGGATGCGCTCAAGCGTGAATTTGTCGGTTCCATCATGCAAATCGCCAAAGCCTCTCGGGCACAAGTGATTGCTGAAGGGATCGAGCTGCCGGAGGAGCTCGCGGTGTTGACCGATATGGGCGTCGATCTGGTCCAGGGTTATTTGCTCTGCCGCCCTCAAGAACACCCGCCAAGGGAAGCGCGAAACCTGATGCCCAAACAGGACAGCTCTGCGGTGGCGCTGAACGACGAAGGCAGTGACCTCAGTGCTCTTTTGATCGATCAACCAGCGGTCGCGCGGGGTACGCCGACTGCCACGGTGCTGGAAGCCTTCCGCCGCCAGGCCAACCTGAACTCACTGGCGGTGCTCGATGAGCAAGGCCACCCCTGCGGCATCGTCCATCGGCATTCGCTGTCGGACGCCCTGCTCAAACCCTTTGCCACCGACCTCTTTGCCCGCAAGCCCATCAGCCGGTTGATGAACGACGACTTTCTCGCCGTCGAGATGAGCCAGTCGCTGCAACAGGTCAGCCGCCTGATCACCAGCCGCGCCCGGCAGCGCATCGAGGAAGACTTCATCATCACCCTCAACGGCGGCTACCTGGGACTGGGTCGGGTCATCGACGTACTGAAGCTGATTACTGAACTGAAGATCCAGCAAGCCCGTTACGCCAACCCGCTGACCCTGTTGCCGGGCAACGTGCCGATCCAGCAATGCCTGACGCGGCTGCTGCAACAACAAAGGGAATCAGTGATCTGCTACGTGGACATCGACAGTTTCAAACCCTTCAACGACATCTACGGATACGGTCGCGGGGACGAAGTCCTGCTGTGCCTGGCGCAATGTCTGAATGATCGCGTCGACCCGTCCCGCGACTTTGTCGGCCATATCGGCGGCGATGATTTCCTGCTGGTGCTCGGGCCGGAAGACTGGCGCAAACGTTTGAACCAGCTGCTCGACGATTTCCAGAGCCAATGCCGACGCTTCTACCGCAGCGAACACCTGGAAGCCGGCTGCTTCATCGCCCCGAATCGACAGGGCGTGCGCCAGGAATTTCCGTTGTTATCGCTGTCGATCGGCGTGGTGCATTTGCATCCACAGGCCTGTGGACAACTCGATGCGAGCCAGTTGGCGGAGATGGCGTCGCAGGCTAAACACCACGCGAAGAATGTGCCGGGGTATAGCGTGCATGTGATTGATAGTCTGACGGCGCCCAAGCGAGAGGATGAATTGCTGGTTGGGCAGCGGTGATGGGGCTGACGCCTTCGCGGGCAAGCCTCGCTCCTACGGGATGGGTGTCGTTATTAACGTTCACATCCCGTAGGAGCGAGGCTTGCCCGCGAAGGCGTCGGATCAGCCACTAATTATCCAAAGGACCGCGAGCAGCCAACTCTTTCAATTTGATCTCAGCCAACGGATGTCCGGCCTTGGCAGCCATCGCCCAAAACCGGGCGGCCTCATCCGGATCCGGTGCCTTGCTCGCCGTCCCGGCCAGACTGATCACCCCCACCTGATACGCCGCCTTGCCATCCCCCGCCAACGCCGCCAGGCGCAGCAAGCGGACACCTTCCTCACGAGCCCCAAGGCCCACGCCGCGAAAGGCCAGAATGTGGCCATAGAAGCTTTGAGCGTCGACATCGCCCAGGTTCGCCATGCGTGCAAGCTGGCCTTCAAGCCAACTCCAGCCGCGTGGCTGACGCACAAACCACGACCAGTGAAACAACCGGCGAGCCAGCCAGTAACCGGCCCGCGCCTTGAGCTTGAAAAACACTCAGGCTTCCGCCGATTCGGGGTACTCGTATTCGAACACTCGCACCACTTCCGAGGCATGCCACGAGGCGGCGGCGACACCATCGGACGGCCCGGAGAAACGCCCCAGGCGCTCGACGCATTCGAAGAAACCGGTGCGCGGCAGGCGACTGGCGCCCTGGCTGATTACCAACGAGCTGCGCAGCGGCTGCTCGGCCTTGGCGTCCAGTGCGGCCAGGTGCTCAAGGGCCGCGGTCAAGGTTTGCATGGCCGGCGTCGGCAATTGCAGGCGCTCAAGCAACGCGCGGTAGGTCAGCAAATGACGCTGGCGGCGCGCCTGATCCAGCTCGCCCAGCAATCCGTCCCAATGTTGACGACTGATGCGTACGCTCACGATTCTTCCCTCCACCCTGGCACCGTCAATTCCCAGGCCAGGCTGCGGCGAATCGCAGCGTCGGGTTGACGCTCGCCACTTTCGATCAAGGCCAGATAAGACGGGCTGATGCCTACCGTGCGGGCCAGCGCCTCAATGGCGATGCCCTTCCCTTCGCGCAAACTGCGTAGTTGATCCAGACCCGGAAGAATCTGGTCTGGTGTGGCCACGCGCTGCACAGGGGCCTCGCGCGGCGGTTGTTGATCGATGCCTGCAGCTTTGAGTAGAGCCTGATACTGAGCCCACGGAACAACCGCATACTCGGGCTCGCCTTCGCGTGTGATTATCTGAATATCCATGACTTCCCCGTAGGACAACGACACTTAGCGAGTCGGCGCTTTTCCTTAGAAGTGTAATCCTAACAGCGGCCAAGGTCGCGGGGGTATGAATATAGGGATGATCCTGAATCGACTCAGGTTTTTTTCGGGCCCTGCAGTTGAAGTTGTTCCAGGGTATCGGGCAAGCGCTCGACCACCGCGAGCTTCTCTGGCGCCTGGCGATTGCGCCAGGCGCGGAAGGCGTTGAGCTCGTCGTCGAGAACCTTCATCAGCCAGGCGAGCACGGCGATGTCATCGAACATGCCGAACACCGGAATGAAATCCGGAATCGCATCCACCGGGCTCAGGAAATACATCAAGCCTGCCACCACCGAGATCAGCGCTTTAGGGCTGATGGCCCGGTATTCACCGCGCCAGTAAGCCAGGCACAACGCCTGCAACAAGCGCAGGTCGTCTTTGAGCTTGCCCAAACGGTTGCCCTGGCTGGCACCTTTGCTGGCTACCGCGAACAATAACGTCGGCAAACGCCCACGAGCTAACAGACGTCCGGCCAGTGGCAGGAAACGAGCGAAATTCCAGGGTGCTTTCATCATTCCTCCCGCTGAAATGTTATCCACACAAATTGTGGATAACCTTGTGAACAGAGCTGCATTTCACGGCTGAAAGCCCCGTTTCATAAGGGCTCAACTCAGATCGGGCGTTTTTTACTCACATAAAAAAACCCAAGATTTCATTGACTTGGCGCTCCGCCGCGGCTAGCGCAGGCGCTCTCAATGGCTATGACTCCAGCCTGAAACATCCGTTCGCTTTGTTTACCCTTGCCGGACGCCAGATGCAACAACGCCCCGCATAAGCGAGGCGTTGTTGTCAGGACAAACGCTAATTACTTGGCAGCGTCGTCTTGTTTTGCCGGATCCTTGATCGCCAGCAGTTCCAGGTCGAATACCAGCACCGAGTTGGCTGGAATCGCCGGGCTTGGGCTTTGGGCGCCGTAAGCCAGCTCGCTAGGGATGAACAGTTTGTACTTCTCGCCAACGTGCATCAGTTGCAGGCCTTCGACCCAACCCGGAATCACGCCGCTGACCGGCAGATCGATCGGGCTGCCACGCTCGACGGAGCTGTCGAACACGGTGCCGTTGGTCAGGGTGCCGGTGTAGTGAACAGTCACCACGTCGGTCGGCTTAGGCTGTGCGCCATCAGCTTTCTTGACCACTTCGTACTGCAGGCCCGAAGCCGTGGTGGTGACACCGGCTTTCTTGGCGTTGTCTTCGAGGAATTTCTTGCCGGCGGCTGCCGACTCTTCACTCATTTTGGCCATACGTTCTTCAGCACGCTTCTGCAGTGCTGCGAAGGCTTCGACCAACTCGTCATCCTTCAGTTTCTGTTCTTTCTTGCCGATGGCATCTTCAATGCCCTGGGCAACGGCTTTGGAGTCCAGATCATCCATGCCTTCCTGAGCCAGGCTCTTGCCCATGTTCAGGCCAATCCCGTAGGAAGCTTTTTGCGCCGGGGTTTTCAGCTCTACGCTGGTCTGCGAGTCGCAACCCGCAAGTACCAGGCTAACCAGGGCCACCGCCGCCGCCAACCGATGCTGTTTCATGCTATTTCCTTGTTCATGCGCCTAAAGGGCAATCGAGTAAAGCCGCGAGCTTATCAGGCGGCCACGACCAATGGCTACCGGCATGAGAGCAGGAAACTTCTGATAAGTTCAGGTGTTTTAACGCATTTCCGGAATCGGATGATGAAGCTTCTGTCATCTTCGCCCCACAGGGACGACTGCTTCGTCCCACAACAACTGAAGTAATGGCCACTTGCCCCACGATTGCAGCTGAGGCATAAGAGAGCGACAACTCGACAAGGATGTTTAACTTGCGCCTCTTTTATCGCTTTCTGATTCTGATCGTTGCACTGCTGGGCCTCGCCCTCGCCGTGATTCTGTATTACGTCGCCAACCCGAAACTGCCGAACTGGTCGCCAGCACAACAAGTGCATTACCTGGAGCAGTGGAGCGCGGCCGACCGCCAGACCTACTACTTCACGCCCCAGGGCACTCAGGTCAAAGGCTTGCGCTACGAGTGGTTCAACGCGCTCGAGCTGCCCTTTTCGCAACAGCGATTCGCCAGTCCGGAGTACCTTGCGCGCTTCGGTTTCCTGGTCGATCCCGGCCAGAAAGCCACGCCGAACAACCCCGGCAACCTGCCCGTGGGTTTCGCCCGCCATCAAAACCCCGGCAGCCAGGATCAGTTTCTGGACATTACCTGCGCCGCCTGCCACACCGGCGAATTGCGCTTCAACGGTCAGGCCATCCGCATCGATGGCGGTTCGGCGCAACACGTCTTGCCGTCCAGCGTTCCGACACTGCGCGGTGGCAGTTTCGGACAAGCTCTGGTCGCCAGTCTGACGTCGACTTACTACAACCCGTGGAAATTCGAACGTTTCGCTCGCAACGTGCTGGGCCAGGAATACGACGCCCGGCATCAACAGCTGCGCAAAGACTTCAAAACCTCTCTCGATACGTTCTTGAAAGTAGCCTGGAACGACACCCATCGAGGGCTCTACCCGAC
Source organism: Pseudomonas sp. PDM01 (assembly GCF_014852325.1). Classification (NCBI taxonomy): domain Bacteria; kingdom Pseudomonadati; phylum Pseudomonadota; class Gammaproteobacteria; order Pseudomonadales; family Pseudomonadaceae; genus Pseudomonas; species Pseudomonas sp. PDM01. The sequence goes on along the minus strand of NZ_JACVBK010000011.1, from coordinate 109,292 downwards.
CGAGGAAGGCCCTGGCCGCACCGACGCGTTCGGGCGCATTGCCAACGCCAGTTTCGGCGACGCGATCTCACCGGCCAACTACCGGGTGGCCAATGCGCCGGTCGACTACCCGCAACTGTGGGACATGTGGACATTCGACTGGGTGCAGTGGAACGGTTCGGCACAGCAGCCGATGGCCCGCAACATCGGCGAGGCGTTGGGCGTAGGCGCCACGCTGAATTTCTTCGACAGCAACGGGCAGCCACTCAAGGGCGACTACCGATATCCGTCCAGCGTGCGGGTACGCGATTTGCACCTGATCGAAGAAACCCTGCAACGACTCAAACCGCCTGCCTGGCCGGAAGAGCTGCTGGGCGCGGTCGACAAACCTTTGGCCGCCAAAGGTCGCGCACTGTTCACCGAGAACTGCGCGGGTTGCCACGTTCCGCGGACGATCCAGGAAGGCGAGCGCTGGGTGCAGCAGTTGCACATGCTGCCCGTCGACGTCATCGGCACTGATCCGACAGCGGCGAACAACATCGCCAATCACCGTTTCGACCTGACTGCGCTGCAATGGGACCCGACGGAGCTGGCACAGATGGACGTGAAGCTGCACCCGACACCCGAGGAGCCGCTGGACCTGAGCCAGCTTTCGGTGGCCAAGGGGCTGGCCTACGTCACGGCGTTCGTCGAGGACCGGGCTTACCGGGAGGCCAAGGTCACAGCCGCAGAAAAGCCTCGGCTCGATGGCTTCGGCCTGCCGATCGGCGTTCGTGAAAAAGTGGCTTACAAGGCTCGACCGCTGTCAGGCGTCTGGGCGACCGCACCGTTCCTGCACAACGGCTCAGTGCCGAGCATTTACCAATTGCTCTCGCCTCAGGACGAACGCGCGGCCACCTTCTATAAAGGCACGTTCGAGTACGACCCGAAACACCTGGGCTATCGCACCGAAGCCTTCACCAATGGCTTCCTGTTCGATACGCGCATTACCGGTAACCACAACAGCGGCCATGAATTCCGCGCGGGTAAACACGGCAACGGGGTGATTGGCCGACTGCTGCAACCCGAGGAACGCTTTGCGTTGATGGAGTACCTGAAAGTGCTGGGCGGCCCGCTGGAGGCGCAATTGCCATGATCATGACCACCTTCAAGAAGGATTTGCCGCTGTTTGCCCGGTTCTGGTTGTGGCTGGGCCGCCTGCTCGGCAAAACCCTGCTGGTTTTGCTGTGCATCGGCTTGCTTGGCTGGGCGCTGGCCACTGCCTGGTTTGCCTGGCAGCACCGTGGACCGGTCTCGGCACTGGAGCAGATTCCGGATGGCGAAGCCGCCATGACCCAGGACGTGATCCAGACCGCCGTGCGGATTGTCGATCAACACCGTGAAAGCACCCGCTATCTGCGTGATGCCCATGCCAAGGCCCATGGCTGCGTAAAGGCTGAGGTGCAGGTGTTGCCGGATCTGGCGACAGAGTTGCGTCAAGGTGTGTTCAGTGAGCCGGGCAAGACCTGGCAAGCGACGATGCGCCTGTCCAACGGCAATGCCTACCCGCAATTCGACAGCATCCGCGATGCGCGGGGCATGGCGATCAAACTGCTCGATGTGCCGGGCAAACAACTGCTCAGCGATCAACAGCGTCGCGGCGAACAGGACTTCGTGATGTTCAGCCATCCGAACTTCTTTGTCAGCGATGTCGCCGAATATCGTCAGAATGTCGCCGCCCAGGCGGACGGCAAGAAGGTGATGGCGTTCTTTCCGGGCTGGGACCCGCGCACCTGGCAGGTCCGTCATCTGTTTATCGCCTTGGCGACGCTTTCTCCGCCACCACCGAGCCCGACCCAGACGACGTATTTTTCGGTTTCGCCCTACAAATTCGGCGAGGCCAATGCCAAGTTTCGGGTCATGCCCGACCCAACGAACTGCCCGACCTATGCCCTGCCCGCGCAAAACCAGAAGTTGCCGAACTTTCTGCGCAATGCGCTGAACCAGCAACTGTCGACCGATCGGGTGCCCGCCTGTTTTGTCCTGCAGATCCAGCGACAGGATGCAGGCAAGTACATGCCGATCGAGGACACCAGTGTTGAATGGAAGGAAAGCGACGCGCCTTTCCAGACAGTGGCGCGGATCAACGTGCCCGCTCAGGACTTCGACACGCCAGCGTTGAACCTGCAATGCGACAACCAGTCGTTCAATCCATGGTTTGGTGTTGAGGCCCATCGCCCGATTGGCGGCATCAACCGCTTGCGCAAAGCTGTTTACGAGGCGGTCAGCGATTACCGACACAGCCGAAACGCCGAACAGTAGGCGGGCACAAACGAAAAAAGCGACCCGAAGGTCGCTTTTTCAGTGGGAGCCTGCAGAAAGCCAAACTCCAGACAGCAAAAAGCCCGCTTAAAGCGGGCTTTTTCCGTGGTGACCTGGCGTTCAGTGTTCCAGGTTACCGAATATGGCGCAGCGGACGGGACTCGAACCCGCGACCCCCGGCGTGACAGGCCGGTATTCTAACCGACTGAACTACCGCTGCGCGTAGCGTTGAAAGTAAATGGTGGGTGATGACGGGATCGAACCGCCGACATTCTGCTTGTAAGGCAGACGCTCTCCCAGCTGAGCTAATCACCCTTTACCTTCGTTGCGGGGCGCATTGTGCCACAGATTTTCATAACATGTTGATTTAATTGATAAATAATTCAAAAAAATCTGAAAACCGGTGAAACGACGCATCCAGCAGGAACTTCAGGCAGAAAAAAACCCGCGTTAGCGGGCTTTTCCGTGGTGACCTGGCGTTCAGCGTTCCAGGTTACCGAATATGGCGCAGCGGACGGGACTCGAACCCGCGACCCCCGGCGTGACAGGCCGGTATTCTAACCGACTGAACTACCGCTGCGCGTAACACTTGAAGCGAATGGTGGGTGATGACGGGATCGAACCGCCGACATTCTGCTTGTAAGGCAGACGCTCTCCCAGCTGAGCTAATCACCCTTCACTTTCGGTGTGGCGCGCATTCTACGGAGCGACCTCACCTCTGGCAAGCACTTTTTTAAATAATTTTTTCAGGCCTTCCAAAGGCTTAGAGAAGGGTTGGCCTATGGCGCCACGAAGAGAATAATGCCCCACTTTGTATAAAGGAGAGACTCGCCCCATGTGGTTCAAAAACCTGCTTATCTATCGCCTGACCCAAGATCTGCCTTTTGATGCCGAGGCGTTGGAAACTGCACTGGCCACCAAACTGGCGCGTTCATGTGCAAGCCAGGAGTTGACCACCTACGGTTTCGTCGCGCCTTTCGGCAAGGGCGAAGATGCACCACTGGTGCACTTCAGCGGCGACTTCCTGCTGATCTCCGCCCGTAAGGAAGAACGCATCCTGCCGGGCAGCGTCGTGCGTGACGCCGTTAAGGAAAAGGTCGAAGAGATCGAAGCCGAACAAATGCGCAAGGTCTACAAAAAGGAACGCGATCAGATCAAGGATGAAATCATCCAGGCCTTCCTGCCGCGTGCCTTTATCCGTCGTTCGTCGACCTTCGCTGCGATCGCGCCGAAACAGGGCCTGATTCTGGTCAACTCGGCCAGCCCGAAACGTGCCGAAGACCTGCTGTCGACCCTGCGTGAAGTGATCGGCACCCTGCCGGTACGTCCGCTGACCGTGAAAATGTCCCCGACCGCCACCATGACTGAATGGGTCACCACCCAGAAAGCCGCGGATGACTTCTTTGTGCTGGACGAGTGCGAGCTGCGCGACACCCACGAAGACGGCGGCATCGTGCGCTGCAAGCGTCAGGACCTGACCAGCGAAGAAATCCAGTTGCACCTGAGCACCGGCAAAGTGGTCACTCAGCTGTCGCTGGCCTGGCAGGACAAACTGTCCTTCGTCCTTGACGACAAGATGGTGGTCAAGCGCCTGAAGTTCGAAGACCTGCTGCAGGATCAGGCGGAACAGGACGGCGGCGAAGAAGCCCTCGGCCAGTTGGACGCCAGTTTCACCCTGATGATGCTGACGTTCGGCGACTTCCTCCCGGCGCTGGTTGAAGCGTTGGGCGGTGAAGAGACGCCGCAGGGAATCTAAAGCCTGGTGATTTTCCACTGTGGGAGCGGGCTTGCTCGCGAAAGCGGTTTTACATCCAACACATGTGTTGGTTGAAACACCGCTTTCGCGAGCAAGCCCGCTCCCACATTTGTTTTGCAGTGTTACTTAAAATAAGGATCAGGCCATGCGTGCACTGGCTGCATTGAGTCGCTTTGTCGGCAACACCTTCGCTTACTGGGTTCTGATTTTCGCCGTCGTGGCTTTCCTGCAACCGGCATGGTTCCTCGGCCTGAAAGGCGCGATCGTGCCGCTCCTGGGCCTGGTGATGTTCGGTATGGGCCTGACTCTCAAGCTCGAAGACTTCGCCGAAGTCGCTCGCCATCCGTGGCGCGTGGCGCTGGGCGTGGTTGCACATTTCGTGATCATGCCCGGTGTGGCGTGGTTGCTCTGCCAGGTGTTCCATCTGCCGCCGGAAATCGCCGTGGGTGTCATCCTGGTCGGTTGCTGCCCAAGCGGCACCTCATCAAACGTCATGACCTGGCTGGCCCGTGGCGACCTTGCGCTGTCGGTGGCCATTGCCGCCGTCACCACCCTCCTCGCTCCACTGCTGACGCCCGCGCTGATCTGGCTGCTCGCATCGGCCTGGTTGCCGGTGTCCTTCATGGAATTGTTCTGGTCGATCCTGCAAGTGGTGCTGCTGCCGATCGTGCTCGGCGTGGTCGCTCAGCGCGTGCTCGGTGATCGGGTTCGCCACGCAGTGGACGTACTGCCGCTGGTTTCCGTTGTCAGCATCGTGATCATCGTCACGGCTGTCGTCGCGGCCAGCCAGGCGAAGATCGCCGAGTCCGGCCTGCTGATCATGGCCGTGGTGATGCTGCACAACAGCTTCGGCTATCTGCTGGGGTACTTCACCGGACGGCTGTTCAAGTTGCCACTGGCCCAGCGTAAATCCCTGGCGCTGGAGGTCGGCATGCAGAACTCCGGTTTGGGCGCCGCGCTGGCCAGTGCGCATTTCTCGCCGCTGGCGGCGGTGCCGAGCGCGTTGTTCAGTGTGTGGCACAACATTTCCGGGGCGCTGCTCTCGACGTATTTCCGCCGGATGAGCGAGAAAGAAGATCGGGAAACCGCGGCTCGGCAAGTGACTGAGTAAGCGCAAAACTTGATCCCCGGGTTAATGATGGGCACCATACTGCGCAACGCGAGGACGACCTCGCGGCTCGATCGAGTCATTAATCTGGGGACGACCCCGTCAATCGATGGAGGTCTCTCATGTCCTGGATCATTCTGTTTTTCGCCGGCCTGTTCGAAGTGGGCTGGGCTGTCGGCCTGAAATATACCGACGGTTTCAGCCGCCCTCTCCCTACTGCGTTGACGATTGCCGCGATGGCCATCAGCCTTGGCCTGCTTGGGCTGGCGATGAAGGAATTGCCCCTGGGCACTGCCTATGCGATCTGGACCGGCGTGGGTGCCGTCGGCACGGTCATCGCCGGGATCATCCTGTTTGGTGAATCGATGGCGCTGTTCAGGCTGGCCAGCGTGACCTTGATCATTGCCGGGCTGATCGGACTGAAAGTCAGCGCCTGACGGCTTGCGGCCAATACGACAAAGCCCGCCCCTCTATCGATAGAGGGCGCGGGCTTTTTCAATGGTGAGTCCAACCGATCAGCTTTCGGCCAATGCCATGCGCCCACGCGCGACCGGAGCCTTTTCCACATGCTCAAGCTGGATGCACCGTTCCAGGAACAGGTACATGTAGTCGTAGCTTTTGCACACGGCCTCGCGCAATTGGGCCTGCAGTGACTTGCTCGGGTTCAGCCCCGCCAGCGTGCAGATGATTTCCAGCGCTTCCCACGGATGGGCATCATCGTACTGGGCATGCATCTTCAGCCACTTCATGGCTCGCTTGCGATCCTCTTCGGGGAACGATGCCGCGTAGACGCCATTGGAACAGACCAGCGCCGACCACTCGCCGGTCGCGCCTTCAATGGCGTAGTTGGTGGCGGCAATGGCAACGATCAGCGAGTCCGCCGAACTGGTGTGCCAGCACCAATGACTCAAGGCGTGAAGTTCAGGGGCCACCTTTTGCGCCTGCAGTTCTTCCAGGCTGACACCGTGAGCACGGCTCCAGTGCACCCAGTAATCGGCATGGTTCAATTCCACACGAATGTTGCGCATCAACCATCGTCGCGCCATGTCCTCGCCGGGATGGCGGGCAAAACGGGTCTTGGTGAGGTTCTGTGCCATATACAACGCGAATTGCTCAACCACGGGCCAACCACCAATAAGGTAGTTGCGCATGGTCTTTGCGCTGAGTTTGTTATCTCGCATGCGCCTGTACAATTCGTGTTCGACAACCCGGCGTTTACTCTCGCTGCAGTCCTGGATCAGTTGCTGAGCCCAGGCGGGATAACTTGCAGCTTCCATGAGGGGTCCGGTTCTGTTGAATGTATCGATCACTGTCGGGTTCCTTTTGATTGTGATTGTAAGGATCAGCAAGAGATTTCAACGGAACGTGCCAGGCGCCTTGAACAACAACGGCTGAGGCCTGGCAGGACGACTTTGTAAACTATCGCAGGTAAACAAATGCGGGCGCTCAATCACATACCCTTGAGCGTAATCCACCCCGATTTCCAGCAATGCCTGTTCAATCTGGGGTGTTTCAACAAACTCGGCAATCGTACGCTTACCCATTACATGGCCGATGTGATTGATCACTTCGACCATGGCGCGGTTAATCGGGTCGTCCAGCATATCCTTTACGAAACTCCCGTCGATCTTCAGGAAGTCTACAGGCAAATGTTTCAAGTAGGCGAATGAGGACATACCGGCGCAAAAGTCATCCAACGAAAAGTGGCAACCTAAGCCTTTGAGTTCATTAATAAATCTAATTGCACTTCCAAGATTGGAAATAGCGCTGGTTTCAGTAATTTCAAAACAAATCATTTCAGGCGGTATGGAATAAGTAATGAACTGTTGACGCAGGAAGTCCAGGAACGCCTCATCTCCTATAGTTGTGCCTGACAGATTAATCGCACACATCGCCAACGGCCCTTTGTGTTTCTCCGATATACATTGGGCAATGATCTTGAAAACATTCTGTACAACCCAACGATCAAGCGAAGTCATCAACCCATAACGTTCCGCCGCCGGAATAAAACTGTCGGGCAATATCATGCGCCCGGCTTCGTCATGCAGGCGCAACAGGATTTCGATATGCCCGCCGCCTGTTTCGACATGACCCAAGGCTGCGATTTCCTGGGCATACAGACAAAAGCGGTCCTCTTCCAGCGCCATGTGCAAGCGCTGCACCCAAGCCATTTCGCCAAAGCGCAGGGACAATTCCGAGTCATCGGCGTGATAGACCTGAACCCGGTTGCGGCCCTTTTCCTTGGCCATGTAACAGGCCATATCGGCGGCGCGCAGCGACGTTTCGAGGGTGGTCGGGTGCTGATTGATGTGTACCAGGCCGATGCTCACGGTGGTCACGAACGGCCGGCCTTTCCAGACGAAGTGCAGGTTCTGCACGGTCTGGCGCAGGCCCTCGGCGATTTTCTCCGCGGCTTCCGGTGCGCAACTCTCCAGCAGGATGCCGAATTCGTCGCCGCCCAGGCGGGCCAGGGTATCGCCTTCGCGCAAGCCCGATTGCAGCAACGCGCAGATGTGCCGCAACAACTCGTCCCCCGCCGCGTGGCCGCACGTGTCGTTGACCAGCTTGAACTGGTCCAGATCGAGAAACATCAAGGCATGACGCCCCGGATGTCGCGTCAGGTTGTGCAGCACCTGTTCCAGGCGATATTCGAATTCGCGGCGATTGGCCAGCCCGGTCAGGGCGTCATGGGTCGCCTGCCAGGACAAATTGGCAATGTATTGCCGCTCCTGGGTCATGTCGTGCAACACCAGCACGGTGCCGCTGACCTTGCCGGCATTGCGGATCGGCGCACCGACCAGTGTGACCGAAACCGTGCTGCCATCCAGCCGTTGAATCAATTTGGAATGCTCGCTGCCACCACTGAGCTGACCGCTCAGGATGTGCTCGATCAACGTAAAGCCGTCGGCCTGGGCATTCTCGTCCAGCAGATTGAACAGCGCGGCCAGGGGCAAGCCTGTCGCCTGCTCGGCCTTCCAGTGCGTCAACGCCTCGGCGGCCGGGTTCATGTAGGCAATCGCGCCGTCGACATTGGTGGTGATCACAGCATCGCCAATCGATTGCAGGGTGATCTGCGCGCGCTCCTTCTCCAACTGCAAGGCGTCGGCGAACGCATGGCGCTGCTTGAGCAATTTGTGCGTGCGCATCAGGGCCAGGACAATCAAGCCCAGGGCGGTGGCGAGGTTCGTCAACAGCAGCAGGCGCAGAATCACCCGCGAGCCTTCACCCAAGGCATCGCTGAAGGCCTTCGCCGCCGGCGTCACTTCATCGTTGATCGCAAATATCTGATCTTTCCAGCGCTGGATATCGCCATTGGTGGCCTGACGGGAGGTGATGCGCTGATGCATTTCCCGAGCAACATTATCAAGGCGCAGCAGATACGCATCCCCTACCGTCCAGAGGTCGATGGCTTTCTCAAGGTAAGAGAAGTGGCGGAAATTGAGGTACAGCCAGATCAGGCTGGAGACGTCATCCGGATGGTTGCCCCCCTTGAGGATCGCCTGGCGTGCCGCTTCGATGTTCGGTGGTTGATTGTCCAGCGCCAAACGTAACTCGTGGCCCCCCTGAGGCACGGCGATGGCGTTCTGGTATTTGAGGAATATCGTCTCGTCGCGACTGTCCGCGTAGAGATTCAGGTAATAGATGGCGTCTTTCTGGCCCTTGGACCAGAGGCTTTCGCCGGCAACATAGCCGCGCACCGCCGACAAAACATACAGGCTGAAACCGCCCAACAGCGCCTGAAATAGCACGACAGCGATAAATGGCCAGACAATGCCCAGCAACCGTGGCGTTCCGAGAGTCCGCGTTTGATTCATGAGGTCCCTTGTTTTAGCACTGCCAGATCATCATCCAACGTGATCGCTACAGCTAGACTAGGGTGCGTTCTCGATCCCGGCAAGCGAGAAGCCCTTTCTATGGGCAAGTGCCGGTAAATAACGGTTTTCAGTGAGAGGCGGACACACCTCGCGACACAGTTCCTGGAGAAAAGCCGCCATCACCTAACTATGTACCGCTCTCTCCTGTTTGTTTTCGCTTGAAATCGGCCAACGACGCCATCGCACCAGAGCGATGCGCAGATCAACCGATAATCAAGAGAAGCAATTACATGCAATCGAACACTTCAAACCCACCGTCACCCTCCGAGGCTGAGTTACATGCAGGCCAACTGGAGGAGTACGAACTTCTGCTCGCGGCCTTGCGCGAAACACCGGTAAACATTCTATGGCCCGTCTTGCCACTAAAACCTTATTCACCACTCACCAAGGTGAGCGCAGATGGATTAAAAGCGTTGTGGCAAGTGCTGCGCGATCGGGATTACATCGATATGTGCACAAAACTTGAAATAAAGCACGGCGATCTGTCCGTTGCGTTCAAGGAGGGCAAGTATGTCTATCAGGCCTGGAAGAACACAGGACATAAAGTCACGCTGGAGTTGACCGAGCACGCCAAATGGCAGCCGCTGAAACTGCGGATTGAGCGGGCAGCAGCATTACTGGGCGGAGTGTTGAATTCAAACCGCACCATTGGCTTAGAAAGAATGTGCGTCTTTTACGGTATTGCATTGACGTCGAGAGACCCGCAAATAGTTCAGGTCACGATAAAGGTCGTTCAGGACAGGATCGCCGCCCATCGTTTGAGACTGGAGGACGAGTTTGAAGCCCTTGATCTGAAGTCCCCTCCCACAGAAAAGGACCTGGAAACGTTCGCGACTATCCAACAAGCATTTCCTGGCACTCCAGTCGATACGCAGTTACTCCATAGCGGCCAGGTCCGCGGCGAAATAGTCGATGCGGTTAATCAATTTTTGCCGGAGAGCGTTACTTCACCGCTGACTTACCTTGCCAAGGACATTCTTCCTACCGCAACGATTGAACAAGTACGCGCAATGCCGAGTGTGTATCTCGAAAAAATCCTGCAGCGCGCGGAGGCTCAAAGGCTTGGAAACACATTACTGACAACAATGAATTGGTATGGTGGCACAACCGGTGAAGAGACTTCGCCTTACATCCGCACCAGACTGATAGCCAATGCGCTGCAGTATTGGCTTTGTGCACAGACCCTGGATTCCAGCGATTTGATCGCCGGGTACAACTGGCGAAGTCGTTCGAACTGGGGAAAGAGCTACCAGGCAATCCGCGAGGCATTTGAATCCCATTTACTCACGTCAAAACTGGCATCGTCGGAAAAAGAGGCAGTGGTCATTTCGCGATTGTTTTTGTCCCGGTTCCCATTTGAGTTTCGTGTCCGGGACATTCCGGCAGATCTTGCTTACCGGAGCACGGTTGTCTGGGTCAACTTCCTCAACGGAGTCAATTTCGTCAAATCCGCCGCCCCCGAATTGCTGGACAGACTGAGCTTCCAGCAGTTGGTCAACTTGCCCATGCACAGGGCCGAAGTGGCAACCACGGAAGAATTGAACCTCCTCAGTCTCACCAGGCTGCTTCCGACCCTGGATTGGGCTGTCACCCAGGGTTTCGTTTCGCAAAAAGACCTCAAGGATTACACGCAAGCCGACATCGAACGAGCCTGCTCCGAACTGGAAAAACACTCGAACGAGGTCAATCAAGCGGTTATCCGAATCAATGAAGAGCCACCCAAACGGCTGGCCATCGCCAAGGCTGAAATACAAACGCTGTTCGGAAGCGAAGCCTTCAATACCGATGGACGCAAACTGGCCAGGCATGACGAGTTGGCTTCGATCGGCTTTCGCGACCCGCCGCCACTCAGGGGTAAGGAATACAAGTACTACTCGTTCACCGATGTCTTGGCGTCCGGCATGTTCGACGATCAGAAAAAATGGTTTGTGACTGAGGCTGACGGCGAGACCTTGAGCAAACAATGGATCAGGATGGACAAGGATCGGTATGTCAAAACCGAAGCGCCATGGCCTGTTCCCGGCATCAACTGGGAAGGCCGCCTTCGGCCAGTCCTGTCACCGTTTACCAAAATCCCCGATGTCCCTGCGCTGTTTGACGATGCGTTCAAGCTGCATCTGGAAACGATCACGACAGCCTACCAGACATTGATCAGAACGCTGTTAACCTCACTCCCCTATGCCGACCGCCTGGCGCTGGAGGTGGGTGAAGTCAAGATTTACAGCCTGCGCAAAGAAACCCGCAAAGTCGCCGCCAAAGACGAAACGCCCGAAATTACGTTGCCGCTCAGAGCGCGCAACGGCGTAATCCTGCAAGCGACTCAAACAAACGAGCCCATCGGGGACGAAGCCGCCGTTTCCGTCAGCACTTTTTACGAACTTCTCCCGAAAGCCGGGGTAATACGTCGCCTCGAAAATTTTGATGCGACATTGTTGATTCCCCGGATCGGGGCGATGGCAACCACCTCCAATGGGGCCTATGTCGATGTCATCCGCGACAGGCATTTACCCTTCGACTGGGATGCGCATTCGAACGGCACCCTGCCCAAGGCAACGGCCTTCTGCGAGGCCATCATCGATCAGCTGCCACCAGCCTTCAGCACAAGTTCCGAGATCACGGAGCATCATCAACGCGCCCCATTGACCCTGTCGTCCAGCCGCTCACTGGCGATCAGCCGACACATTGCGACCGAACTCCTGTTTGTTGACCCGCAAGCGTTGCGTACCTTTGCGAAGGGTCAGACCAGGTTTGAACTCGAAGAAGCTCAACGTAGAAAGATATTCAAGATCGCCAAGTTGTTTGTACCGTTCTGGGGCCCTGTCGAAGACGTGATGTCAGGCGATAAGAATCGCATCGCCCTGGGAATAGTCGGCCTGTTTTTCGATGTAATTTCGTTCGTGATCCCCATTGGCAAATTCGCCACGGGTTCGATCAGACTGATCAGTAACGCGGGCCAACTAGCCACACGCGCAACGCTCCCTTCATTTTCAACGCTGACAAAAACGCTGCTGGTATCGACACTGCGAGCGTTGAATCCGCTTGAGATTATTCCCGCGCTGCTCAAAGGCTTGGGCAAATCGGTGCGATACATTTATAAAACCGTCACGTTCGAATTTAACGAACTCGTGGGGAAAATCCGCTACTACGAGTACGTGCGCAGCTTGCCTCAGTTGAGTGATGCCGGACGCTGGAAGCCTGCAACGCTGGGAGATCAGCTAGCCAGCATCAAAGGCATAGATGATGTGCCAATTCACAACATCGGCACCTCTGGCAAGACCGACTTGCGCCTGATCGATCCATTGTCCTCCAAGCCCTATGGCCCGTCGTTGACCACCCGCGCCAGTGACTTCTCTCCCGGGCAATCGCACTACAGCACCCTGGAAAGCCGCAACCAGCAATCGGTTGTGGAGCTAGCCAAGACACGCCACGTACGAGAAGTGCTTGAAGTGGACGGCCGAACCACGCTGTTCATCGATGACGTGCCGTACCGGCTGGAGGGTGACACGCTACGCCGTGCAGACTTGATTGACGCGAGTGATTCGCTGAAGTCGATACCTTGCCGACCGAGACGCGCCCCGGGAGCAGATGTGTGCACGACTCGCTATGTGAAGCGAGACCCGGCCCCGACACCCGCGGTTGGCACCTTCGATGAAACCAAGGGATGGGCCACCTGGTTTGGCGACAGCATTTACACACCAGGCACTGCGGGCGCCCCCCTGACGAAGGTTTCGTTGGCCACTCACACAACACTCGACGCGACGATGGAATTCCGCAAAGGCATTTACGGGCGTGTCAAAGTCAACGTGACCGAAAAAGGTGTGACCGATACCTTCCACTCCGGAGCCGTCATCGTGGACTCCGTAGACGGTTCGAAACGGTATGTTTTCACACGTCTTGATGCGGGGGATTTTTACGTTGCCGAACTGGCAAAAGGGCAAAGCCTGCGTAACGCACTGACTTTCAAGCAAGCGTCAACCTTGCCCGCCGAACTGCGGCGCGAGTTGATGGTGGTGTACACCGGCTCGTTGAATGCCAACAACATGGCGAGGATTTACGGTGTGACTCTCGTTGAGCGCGCCATGAGAGCGATGGACAACATCGCCATACCTATCGGCGGCCATGCCAATCCGCCCGATACACTCAGGCTGATCAAGGTCGATACCAGCCCCGGCGAGGCCGTGCTGTTCGATCACTCGACCCGAATGATCGTCAGGCACTCCACCGATGGCGCAACGACCTGGTCAGCGTCCAGGAATGCTCCGGAAAGTGTCCGTGAAACGACAGCGCAAGTATTCAATACACTGTTTCAGAGAACCGTTATCACCCTGGAATCGTCGGTTCGGGATGGGCCCAAGGCGTTGAGAATCGATGGCGTCATGTTGGAACTACAGCAACGCATCAGCGCCATTCATAACAGTGAATTGGGCAAACTGCGCAATGTTGCATTCGCTGAAATCAAGACAAGACAGGGCATTCGGGAGGTTTATGTCAGCGTTTCCGGCAGACAGGGTGACACCGCTTACCTGCCATTGTTTGAGAGAAACAGAGGCTCGAAAGAGGTGATCGACGAAGGTACGAGTTACTTCAACATCGATCACGGTGCCAACTTCCCGCAGACATCGCTGAACGTCTCCGCTTCTGGCAAGTTGCGAGCGATTCCGCACACGATCGACAACATCGAGACGTATACGCCCGCACTCACCCAACGCCCTACTTCACTGGACACCGAGAGCAAACTCATCAGCGTCATACGCCAGAAATATCCGAACTCTCAGGAGCTTGAGTCCATCACGATAGCCACGACCATGGCGCCTTGCGATTCGTGTTCAATCGTCATGAAGCAATTCGGTTATGACGGCAGTCCGGAGGTGTTGAACGTGATCTGGAAGTAGCCGCGCAGCACTGATCAGTGCTGCTGCAAATGCCCGTACAGCTTGGCGTACAAACCACCCTCGGCAATCAGTTGCTGATGGTCGCCATCCTCGGCAATTTGCCCGCCGTCGAATACCAGCACCCGGTCGGCCTGCTTCACGGCGGACAATCGGTGCGCAATGATCAGCGTGGTGCGGTGGCTCAGGAACCGCGCCAGTGCCTGGTGCAGGTTGTATTCGGTGGCGGCATCCAGCGCTGAAGTGGCCTCGTCGAGGATCACCACTTTCGGTTCGGCCAGCACCATCCGTGCAATCGCCAGGCGCTGGCGCTGACCACCTGACAAGCGCACGCCGGAACGCCCGACGATACTGTCCAGGCCGTTGGGCAATTCCCGAACCGTGTTGTGCAGCTGCGCAATTTCCAGCGCCTGCCAGCAGGCTTCGTCACTGCGCTCACGGCCCATGGTCAGGTTGGCGCGGATGGTGTCGTTGAACAGCGCCGGGTGTTGCAGGACCACCGCAACGTTTTCACGCACCGTTTCCAGGCCGATGTCCTGCTGGGTCGAACCGCCGAAGCGAATGGTTCCGGCCAGGGGCGTGTAAAGGCCCAGCAGCAATTGCACCAACGTACTTTTGCCGCCGCCGCTGGCGCCGACAATCGCGACTTTTTCACCGGGAGCGATGGACAGGTTCATCTGGTTCAACACCAGTTCGTCACCGTAACCGAAACTCAATCCCTGGACTTCGATACCCACGGTTTCGCGACCGTTGAACGGATCGACCCCGCCCGGGTACTCAGGCTCATCGGCCCTTGCCAACAACTCATTGATTCGGGACAGCGCACCACCGGCGGCGTAGTAGGCGTATTGCAGATTCAGCAGCTGTTCCACCGGACCGATCATGAACCACAAGTAACTGAACACCGCGAGCATCTGGCCGATGGACAGGTCGGAAAACAACACGGTGAGCATCGCCGCGGCGCGGAAAATATCGATACCGAACTGGAACAGCAAACCGCTGGCCCGGTTCGAGGCATCGGTTTTCCACTGGGAGTTCACCGCGTAATCGCGCACTTCCCGCGCACGTTGGCCGAGGCGCCCGAGGAAAAAACCCTGACGGTTGCCGGCGCGCACTTCCTGGATGGCATCGAGGGTTTCGGTCAACGCTTGAGTGAATCGCGAGGTGCTGTCGTTCTCGAGTTTCTTCAGGTGCTTGACCCGCTTGCCCAGCAGCACCGTGGCATAGATAACCAGCGGGTTGAACAGCATGATCAGCAGCGCCAGCTTCCAGTGCATCCAGATCAGGATGCTCGCGGTGCCGATCAGGGTCAGCATGGCCACGAGGAAACGGCTGAGGGTTTCGCCGACGAATTTGTCCACCGTGTCCAGGTCAGTAACCAGGTGCGTGGTCACCGTGCCGCTGCCCAGGCTTTCGTATTCACCCAGCGAGATGCGCTTGAGGCGCTCGATCAGCCGCAGGCGGATGCGGTACACGATGTCTTTGGCCAGTGCCGCGAACAACTTGGCCTGCACCACGTTGAACAACAAGGCACCGCAGCGCAGCAACAAGGTCACCAGCAGCATCAGGCCGATGTACCCCGCCGCTTTCTGCCAGCCTTCGGGCAGTGCGTGGTTCATGACTTTCAGCGCGGCGTCGCCATGGCCCAGCAGCACTTCGTCCACCAGCAAGGGCAAGAGCAAGGGAATCGGCACGCTGCACAACGTCGCCAGCACGGCCACGCCGTTGGCGATCCACAGGGATTTCTTGTGATGCAGGGCCAAGCGGCGGATTTCCGCCCAGCTCAGACGGTCGACACGTGCAGCGGTTGGGGCGTCGTCGGGCAGATCATGCACAGGCAGCGCGCTCCAGCCAGCGGCCGAGCAGCGGTGACAATACGCTGAGAGGCTGATAGCCATTGGTCAACAACGCCAATTGACCATCACGCTCTGCCAGCAAGGTGGGGAAACCGGCGATGCCGAGGTCCTGCACCCAAGTGAAATCGGCCGCGGTCGCGGCATGTTGATCGGCGCGGTCGAACGCGGCAGCGAATTCGATGCGCGGCAAACCGGCCTGCTCCGCCAGTTCCACCAGCACACTGGCGTGGGTGACATCGCGCCCTTCTGCGTAAAACGCATGCTGGATCAGACCGAGCAGTTTCCACGCGCAATCCGGCGCCAGGCTGCGTGCGGTCACCAACGCCCTACAGGCCGGCTCGGTGTCGTACACAAAACCGTCGGGCAATGCGCCTTCGATCTTGAACGGTTGACCGGTGGCCTCGGTGACCGCCTGCCAATGTTCAAGAATGTAGCGCCGGGTGGTCGGCTCCAGCGCCGAACCACTGCCGGTGCGCAAACCGCCCACAATCAAATGCACGTCCACACCCGCCGCCTGCGCCTGCTCGACCAACGCATTGGCCACCGGCGCAAAGCCCCAGCACCAGGAACACATCGGGTCCATCACATAGAGCAGGCGGCGTGCAGACATGGTTCAAGCCTCGGAAGGGGTTTGCTTGTAGTTGTAGCCGATCGGGTGCGGCATGTTGCGAGCCTTGGCCAGTTCGATCTGCTTCTGCCGATCGATGGCACTGCGACGGGTCTTCTCGCTCAGCTTATCCCAGCAATGCGGGCAGCTGATGCCGGCCACATAGTGCTCGGACGCGCGGTCTTCAACACTAACCGGTGTACGACAGGCGTGACATTGATCGTAGTCACCTTCACTGAGGTCATGACGAACGGTCACGCGGTTATCGAACACGAAGCAGTCGCCCTGCCACTTGGTTTCTTCCTGCGGCACCTCTTCGAGGTACTTCAGAATGCCGCCCTTGAGGTGGTAGACCTCATCGAAACCCTGGCTGAGCATGTAGCTCGAAGCCTTTTCACAACGGATGCCGCCGGTGCAGAACATCGCGACTTTCTTGTGCACGGCCGGGTCGAAGTTGGCTTTGATGTAGTCGGGGAATTCGCGAAAACTGGTGGTTTTCGGATCGATGGCGCCTTCGAAGGTGCCGATCGAGACTTCGTAATCGTTGCGGGTGTCGATCAACAGTACTTCCGGATCGCTGATCAGCGCGTTCCAGTTCTCTGGATCAACGTAGGTGCCGACCTTTTTGTTCGGGTCCACGCCTTCGACGCCGAGGGTGACGATTTCTTTCTTGAGTTTGACTTTGGTGCGATAGAACGGCTGATCATCGCAGTACGACTCTTTGTGGTCGATGTCGTCCATGCGCGGGTCGTTCTTGAGCCAGGCCATCAGCCCGTCGATGCCTTCACGGCTGCCGGACACGGTGCCGTTGATGCCTTCTTCGGCGATCAGCAGCGTGCCTTTGATGCCGTTGTCGACCATGGCCTGCAGCAGCGGCTCGCGCAGGTCGACGTAGTTTTCCAGGGTGACGAACTTATACAGTGCCGCCACGACAATCTGTTGTGTCATGGGTGATTCTCCAGGTGGCTACCCTCGTAAGGGGTGAACCGGATGCGAAAAAAAACGCGCCGGGTAAGCGGCGCGTTGCGGATTCTAGCAAAAATAAACGCTCCTCTGTAGGAGCCGGCTTGCCGGCGATGGCAATCTCGAGGACGCCATCGCCGGCGAGCCGGCTCCTACAAGGGGCGGGACATCAATGCGAGCCGCCAGCACAGGTCGGCGAGGCCGGAGCCGTGTCGATCTGTGCCCATTCCTCAGGCGTGTAGGTATGCAGCGCCAACGCATGGAACTCGCCCATCAGCTCGCCGAGCGTGCCGTAGACTTTCTGGTGACGCTTGACGCGGTTGAGCCCTTCGAACTGCTGGCTGACTACCACGGCCTTGTAATGGGTCTGCAACCCACGACTGTGCATATGGCTTTCATCCAGCACTTGCAGGTGCTCGGGCTGTAACAGCCCCAGCGTCGATTCGATGCGTTGTTGCATGGTCATACCGAACTCCGCTTAAGGCTTTTTCTTGGCAGCAGGTGCAGCGGCGTTAGCCTTAGGGTCCAGCTCGTTGGTCATGTCAGCCAACAGCTTGTTGACCACTGGCACGGCGCTTTCGAGCTTGGCCTGGGTCATCTGGGCCGATTGCTGGGTCAGCTGTGGCATTTTTTCCAGGACTTTCTTGCCCAGTGGCGACTGGTAGAACGCGACCAGGTCTTTCAGCTCGGATTCGCTGAAGTTGGAGGTGTACAGCTTGACCATGTCCGGCTTCAGCTTGTTCCAGCCAATGGCTTGGTCCAGAGCGGCGTTGGCTTTGGCCTGGTAGGTTTCCAGCAAGGCTTTTTTCGATTCAGGGGCTTTGGTCTGTTCAAAGCGCTGAGCGAACATTTGCTGCACTTGCATGTACACCGGAGTGCCCAATTTGTCAGCGTGCGCCAGGGTCAGGAAAGCTTCGGCACTGGCGTTGTGGCTGGCGGTATCGGCAAAAACAGGGCCGCTGGCGCAAACCAGTGCAACCGCGGTACAGATGGCACGAAGACGAGTCATCGAGTTTCCTTTTCTAGCAGGCGAGGTAAAACCCCAAGGGCGTCCATTCTGCGCCTAAAAAAGTGTGTCGCTCAACCCCAAGCCTTGTCGTGCCTGAATTAGAGGGGTTGAATGGTCAAAATACTGACCGATGGAACCACGGCCGGCGATCACGGCCTAAACTGCGCTATCAGACTGACAGGAGTGTGCATGATGAGCCGTATCGAAACCGACAGCCTTGGCCAGGTGGAAGTGCCGGATGAGGCCTACTGGGGCGCTCAGACGCAACGCTCGCTGATTAACTTCGCCATCGGCAACGAGCGCATGCCGCTGGCGGTGCTGCATGGGCTGGCGCTGATCAAGAAAGCCGCGGCGCGGGTCAATGACCGCAACGGCGATCTGCCCGCCGACATCGCCCGGCTGATCGAACAGGCCGCCGACGAAGTGCTCGACGGCAAACACGACGACCAGTTCCCGCTGGTGGTCTGGCAGACCGGCAGCGGCACCCAGAGCAACATGAACGTCAACGAAGTGATCGCCGGGCGCGCCAACGAACTGGCCGGCAACCCGCGCGGCGGCAAGGTGCCGGTGCACCCCAACGATCACGTCAACCGCTCGCAGAGCTCCAACGACTGCTTCCCCACCGCGATGCACATCGCCGCCGCGCAGGCGGTGCAGAACCATTTGCTGCCGGCGATCAGCGAACTGTCGGGCGGTCTGGCCGAGCTGTCCGCGCGACACATGAAGCTGGTGAAGACCGGCCGCACCCACATGATGGATGCGACGCCGATCACCTTCGGCCAGGAACTCTCGGCTTACATCGCGCAACTGGATTACGCCGAACGGGCGATCCGCAGCGCCCTGCCCGATGTGTGTGAACTGGCCCAGGGCGGCACCGCCGTCGGCACCGGGCTGAATTCGCCGCACGGTTTTGGCGAAGCGATTGCCTCAGAGCTGGCTGCGCTCTCCGGCCTGCCGTTTGTCACCGCACCGAACAAATTCGCCGCATTGGCGGGCCATGAACCGCTGACCACATTGTCCGGCGCGCTGAAAACCCTCGCCGTGACCCTGATGAAAATCGCCAACGACCTGCGCTTGCTGGGTTCCGGGCCACGTGCCGGTTTCGCCGAAGTGAAATTGCCGGCCAACGAACCCGGCAGTTCGATCATGCCCGGCAAGGTCAACCCGACTCAGTGCGAAGCCCTGTCGATGCTCGCATGCCAGGTGTTGGGCAACGACGTGGCCATCGGCTTCGCCGCGAGTCAGGGGCATCTGCAACTGAACGTGTTCAAACCGGTAATCATCCACAACCTGCTGCAATCGATCCGTTTGCTGGGCGATGGCTGCAGCAACTTCCAGCAGCATTGCATCGCCGGCCTGGAACCGGATGCCGAGAAAATGGCTGAGCATCTGGAGCGTGGGTTGATGCTGGTGACGGCGCTGAACCCGCATATCGGTTACGACAAATCGGCGGAAATTGCCAAGAAGGCCTATGCCGAAGGGCTGACGTTGCGGGAGGCGGCGTTGCAGTTGGGGTATCTGACCGATGAACAGTTTGATGCGTGGGTGCGGCCGGAGAATATGCTGGAGGCTGGGGCCAAGGGTTAAATTTTTCAGCGCCTGACAGTCCGTCATCGCGAGCAAGCCTCGCTCCTACAAGGTTTGTGTCGATCACTATATCTGTGAACGACACAAAACCTGTAGGAGCGAGGCTGGCCCGCGAAGAACGATAACGCGGTCTAACTGGCCGCCATCCGAACCTTCCGCGCCTTGAGCCCCGCAATCAACGAAGGCCCCAACGCCACCAGCGCCGACCCCAGCACCACCAGCACCGCCCCGCCATACCCCAGGCCATTGATCGTTTCGGCATGCACATACTCCGGCCACAACCAGGCCGCCATGGCCACCGCCGCGAACGTCACCAACGGCGTGATCGCCAGCGTCGCACTCACCCGCGAGGCTTCCCAGTGCGCCAGCGCTTCGGCAAATGCACCATACGCAATCAGGGTATTCATGCAGCAGGCCAGCAACAGCCAGCCTTGCAGCGGATTCAGTTGCAGCGCTTCCAGCGGGTGCACCCACGGGGTCAGCAACAACCCGCAGAACAGGTAAATCACCATCATCACCTGCAACGAATTCCACACCGTCAGCAACTGCTTCTGCCCAAGCGCATAGAACGTCCAGACCGTGGACGCCAACAACACCAGCAGCACACCCGCCGTGTAGTCGCTCAGCGAGGTGAACAACTCAACCAGACGCTGGTTGAAAAACAGTCCGAAACCGATCAGCAACACCAGCAGGCCAATCCCCTGCCCCACGCTGAAGCGTTCCTTGAACACAAACAGGCTGGCGATCAGCAACATGATCGGGCCCATCTGCACCACCAATTGCGCCGTGCCAGGGCTGAGCAGATTCAAGCCCATCAAGTACAGGACGTAGTTGCCCACCAGACCGAGCACCGCCATCACCACCAGCCAGCCACCGCGCGGGCCGAGCACTTTGCGGCTCGGCAGGCGTCGGGTCGCTGCCAGGTAAATGAACAGGCAGCCGCCGGACACCATCAGGCGAAACCAGGTCACCGTGACCGGGTCCATCACCAGCAGCACTTGCTTGAGCTTGATCGGCAGGATTCCCCACAAAAACGCAGTCAACAAGGCCAGGAACAAACCATAAACCCAGCGACCCGATGAAATGTGCATGCGTACCTCAAAGCCAGATGGCAAGAGCCGTCATTCTAGGCTCAGCGGTGCCTGGTACACAGGGACAGTTGGCTGCCGGACGCAAATGAAACTGTGCGGGTCGCAGCAATAAATTGGCGATGTGCCGCTGATCGGCTGGCCAGGCGTTGCAAGTGGTTCATGCATAAGCTCATTGGATCCGCCAACAGCAGCCCCCTTCAGGTGACCGCCATGTACGGCATGCGCGCCCAGGACAACGCCCCCGCCGTGCACTTTCGCAGTGACCGGATGTGCCGGGTGAATGGAGAGTTGTATTTCAGTACCCGGGAAAACACCCTGGAGGGGCCGTTTGAAAACCCGGAGGCGGCTGCGCGGGAGATTGCGGCTTACATCGCGCGGATGCAGCTTTTGAGCGCCTGTCGTTAGACCGAGGCGCCTTCATCGCGAGCAGGCTCGCTCCCACAGTGGATCAATGTCGCACACCTGATCCCTGTGGGAGCGAGACCGGCTTGCCGGCGATGGCGATGTAATAATCACCACAAACTTTAAGGTTTACCGCACCGCTTCAAACAACCCGGTCGCGCCCATCCCGCCACCCACGCACATGGTGACGATGCCGTAGCGCAAATTACGTCGCTGCAATTCCCGCACAAGATGCCCTACCTGACGCGACCCGGTCATGCCGAACGGGTGACCGATGGAAATCGAGCCGCCATTGACGTTGTACTTCTCGTTATCGATCCCCAGCCGGTTGCGGCTGTATAGGCATTGCGAGGCGAACGCTTCGTTGAGTTCCCACAGGTCAATGTCGGCCACCTGCAAACCCTTGGCCTTGAGCAGCTTCGGCACCGAAAACACCGGGCCGATGCCCATTTCATCCGGTTCGCAGCCCGCCACGGTGAAACCACGGAAGAACGCCTTCGGCTTCAACCCCAGTTCCAGCGCTTTCTCCAGGCTCATCACCAGGGTCATGGACGCACCGTCGGACAGCTGCGACGAGTTGCCCGCCGTCACCGAACCGTCTTCGGCAAACACCGGCTTCAACCCCGCCAGACTTTCCAGGGTCGTGTCCGGACGGTTGCAGTCGTCGCGGTCAACGACGCCATCGAGAATCTGCACCAGCCCGGTGGCCTTGTCTTCAACGCGATACTTCACCGCCATTGGCACGATTTCGTCGTCGAACAACCCGGCGGCCTGCGCCTGAGCGGTGCGCTGCTGACTTTGCAGGGCGTACAGATCCTGTTCTTCGCGGCTGACGTTGTAACGACGCGCAACGATTTCGGCGGTCTGGCCCATGGGGAAGTAGATACCCGGCACCTGTTCTTTCAGCAGCGGGTTGATCAGGTTGTCGGTGTTGACGCTTTTCATGGTCAGGCTGATGGATTCGACACCACCGGCGACGATGATGTCGCTGCAGCCCGAAGCGATCTGGTTAGCAGCGATGGCAATCGCCTGCAAGCCCGATGAGCAGAAACGGTTGAGGGTCATGCCGGCGGTGCCGGTGCCCAGGCGCGACAGCACCGCGACGTTGCGACCGATGTTGTAGCCCTGGGCGCCTTCGTTGGAGCCGGCGCCGACGATGCAATCCTCGACGCTGGCCGGGTCGATGCCCGAGCGCGCCAGCAGTGCATTGACGCAGTGGGCCGCCATGTCGTCCGGACGGGTCTGGTTGAACTTGCCGCGAAAGGACTTGGCCAGGCCGGTCCGCACGCTGTCGACGATCACCACTTCACGCATGGCATACCTCATTATTGTTGTCGGTTGAGAGTGGATCGAGCATAAGTCCAGCCGTGACCGGTCGCGACAATCATTCACCCCGCGTATGCGTCACCATCGGCTCAAGTCTTGGGCTTTTTCAGTTTCTTTTCATGCTTGTCGGACTTTTCGAACGCCGCTTCCAGCGCCTGGTTGAGCGTGCGCAAAACCTTGACCCGGGCCCAGCGCTTGTCGTTGGCTTCCACCAGCGTCCAGGGGGAAATTTCGGTGCTGGTACGGTCGACCATGTCGCCGACCGCGCCGCGATAGGCCTCCCACTTATCCCGATTGCGCCAGTCGTCTTCGGTGATTTTGAAGCGCTTGAAGGGGATCTGTTCGCGCTCTTCGAAGCGCTCCAGTTGCGTCTGTTTGTCGATGGCCAGCCAGAACTTGACCACGATCACTCCGGCATCGGCGATCTGCTCTTCGAAGTCGTTGATTTCACCGTAGGCGCGTAGCCAGTCGGCCGGGCTGCAAAAGCCTTCGATACGCTCCACCAGCACCCGGCCATACCAGGAACGGTCGAACACGGTGAATTTGGCCCGTGCCGGAATATGTCGCCAGAATCGCCACAGGTACGGATGCGCCCGCTCTTCTTCAGTGGGTGCAGCAATCGGCACGATGCTGTATTGCCGAGGATCGAGCGCGGCGGCCACCCGGCGGATCGCCCCGCCCTTGCCGGCCGCGTCGTTGCCTTCGAACACGGCGATCAAGGCGTGCCGGCGCATGCGTTTGTCACGCATCAAGCCGGAAAAACGCGCCTGCTCGGTGATCAGTTGCTCTTCGTAGTCTTCCTTTTCCAGGTGTTGGTTCAGGTCGAGGCTGTCGAGCAGGTTCACCAGATCGACACTGCTGGCCAATGGCGCGGCGCTGACTTTATCCGGGTGAATCTTCGGCCTTTTCAACGCGCCTTGCAGGCCTTCAAGCAGAATCTTGCCGACCGCCAGGCTCCGATAGCGCGGGTCCATCCCGGCGATCACGTGCCACGGCGCATAGTCGCGGCTGGTGCGGCGCAGAATGCGCTCGCCATACTTGACGAACTTGTCGTAAGTCTCCGATTGCTGCCAGTCCAGCGGGCTGATGCGCCAGCTGTGCAGCGGGTCGTCGGCCAGGGCCTTGAGGCGGTCCTTCATTTGCTTCTTGGAAAGGTGGAACCAGAACTTGAAGATCAACGCGCCTTCGTCGCACAACATCTTTTCCAGGCGTTCGGCACCGTTGATGCTCTGATCGAACCGGGGTTCCTTGATCACGCCATGAACCCGGGCCTGCAACATCTGGCTGTACCAGTTACCAAAGAAGATGCCCATGCGGCCCTTGGCCGGAAGCATCCGCCAGTAGCGCCAGGCCGGTGGTCGCGCCAGTTCTTCGTCGGTCTGCTGATCGAACGTGCGGACCTCGATCAGGCGCGGGTCCATCCACTCGTTGAGCAACTTCACGGTCTCGCCCTTGCCGGCGCCTTCGATGCCGTTGATCAAAATGATCACCGGAAAGCGTTTTTGCTGCTGAAGTTCGAACTGCGCCTCGAGCAACGCTTCACGCAGCGCCGGCACTTCGGCTTCATAGGTTTCTTTGTCGATGACGTGACCGATTTCAGCAGATTCGAACATGGGGCGGCTCCTTCCAGGATTGAACAAGACTAGCGGATTGACCTCCCCTGCGTGGGAGAAATCCCATTTTCACTGCCTGGCCCGATCCGGACGTTGCCATGGATCAAGCAGCGACTCGGCGATCGGCTAGAATGGTCGCCTTGCCGTTGCCGAGCCTGCCATGAAACCTGTACTGCCCCACGCCCAGCTCGACTGGGACGACCAAGGTCTCCCGCGCTCGCGGGTGTTCGATGATGTGTATTTTTCCAACCTGTCCGGGCTGGACGAAACCCGTTACGTCTTCCTCGAACAGAACGCGCTGCGTGAACGTTTTGCGGCGTTGCCGGTGGACGGGAAACTGGTGATTGGCGAGACCGGTTTTGGTACCGGGTTGAATTTCCTGTGCGCCTGGCAGCTGTTCGAGCAGCACGCGGTGGCCGGTGCGCGGTTGCATTTTGTCAGTGTCGAAAAGTACCCGCTGAGCCTGCCCGACCTGCAGCGGGCGCTGGCCTTGTGGCCGGAACTCAAGCCGTTTGCCGATCAACTGTTGGCGCAATACGTGGCGATCCATCAAGGTTTCCAGCGCCTGATCCTGGACCACGGACGCATCACACTGACGCTGCTGATCGGCGATGCGCTGGAACAGTTGCCACAGCTGGACGCGCAGATCGATGCCTGGTTTCTCGACGGTTTCGCCCCGGCGAAAAACCCCGACATGTGGACCGCCGAACTGTTTGTCGAGCTGGCCCGACTCGCGGCGCCCGGCTCGACGATCAGCACCTTCACCAGCACCGGTTGGGTACGTCGTCTGTTGAATGCCGCAGGCTTCAAGATGAAACGCACGCCCGGCATCGGCCACAAATGGGAAATCCTGCGCGGGGTGTTTCTCGGTTGGCCTGAGGAGGTCACGAAGCCCGTCATGGCAAAACCGTGGTTTGCGCGTCCGGCCCCCCTGACCGGCGAACGTCGGGCCCTGGTGATTGGCGCCGGCCTCGCCGGTTGCGCGACAGCCGCCAGCCTCGCGGCGCGGGGTTGGCAAGTCA
This sequence comes from Pseudomonas sp. PDM01, assembly GCF_014852325.1. NCBI lineage: Bacteria > Pseudomonadati > Pseudomonadota > Gammaproteobacteria > Pseudomonadales > Pseudomonadaceae > Pseudomonas > Pseudomonas sp. PDM01. Next base: position 83,908 of record NZ_JACVBK010000011.1, on the reverse strand, counting down.
GTCTGCTGGAGCGTCACGGCGCACTGGCGCAGGAAGCCTCGGGCAATCCTCAAGGGGTTTTGTACCTCAAGCTTTCCGCCCATGGCACCGCATTATCGCAATTGATCGTCAGCGGCTTCGGCCACACCCGCCGCTTGCTTGAGCAGTTGCATCGAGGTCTCGACTGGGACGATTGCGGCGTGCTGCAACTGGCCTTCAATGCCAAGGAAGCGGAGCGTCAGGCGCAATTGGCCGCAGCGTTTCCCGAGGACTTGCTGCACACGCTCGATCAAGCGCAGGCCGAAATCCGCGCCGGCATCGCGCTGCAATCGGGTGGCCTGTTCTACCCCGAAGGCGGTTGGGTGCACCCGCCCGCCCTGTGCCAATGGCAAGCGGCGCACCCGAACATACAGATCTTGCCCCATCACGATGTGCTGGAGTTGCGCCGAGCGCACGGACACTGGCAAGCCCTGGATGGCGAAACCGTGCTGGCCGATGCCCCGGTAGTGATACTGGCCGGCGCTGCCGAGATCAAGCGCTTCACTTACAGCAGCGAGCTGCCGCTCAAACGCATTCGTGGGCAAATCACTCGCCTGCCACAGACGACTGAAAGCCAGGCACTGGGCACCGTCGTCTGCGCCGAAGGTTATGTCGCGCCAGCTCGTTTGGGTGAACACACCCTGGGCGCCAGTTTTGATTTCAACTCCGATGACCTGACCCCGACCGCCGCCGAACATGCAGGCAATCTGCAAATGCTCGAAGAAATCTCGGTAGATCTGGTCGCTCGACTCGGCGCAAATGCATTGCAGCCTGATGCACTTGAAGGCCGTGCAGCGTTTCGCTGCACCAGCCCGGATTATTTGCCGATTGTCGGCCCACTGGCCGACGGCCAGGCGTTCGCCGATGCCTACAGCGCCTTGAGCAAGGATGCCCGGCAAACCCCGGACATCCCTTGCCCATGGCTGGACGGTTTGTATGTCAACAGCGGCCACGGTTCCCGAGGGTTGATCACCGCGCCGTTGTCAGGCGAATTGCTCGCTGCGTGGCTGGATAACGAACCGCTGCCATTACCAAGAGCCGTGGCCGAGGCGTGTCATCCGAACCGCTTCGCCTTGCGCCGATTGATTCGAGGCAAATGAGGCACCTGGTTGCCGGGCATACGAGGTTTTGTACTTAAAGCCTTGGCACGCACCCAGCACCTTTATTACTTATCGATCTAAAACTCCCACGATCCCACCGGGTCAGTTTCTGAGTACCTGCCTTTTGGGCGCGGTATCGATTGACCCTCCCCAACGGAAAAACCGGTAAGGACTTTATGTGCGGATTAGCTGGCGAGTTACGCTTTGATCATCAACCTGCAGACCTTGCAGCCATTGAACGAATCACTCATCACCTGGCGCCTCGCGGCCCCGACGCGTGGGGCTTTCACAGCCAGGGGCCGATTGCCCTTGGTCATCGTCGCCTGAAAATCATGGACCTGTCCGACGGCTCGGCGCAGCCGATGGTCGACCCTCAACTGGGCCTGTCCCTGGCCTTCAACGGCGCGATCTACAACTTCCCCGAACTGCGTACCGAACTTGAATCCCTCGGCTACGCCTTCTATTCCGACGGCGACACCGAAGTGCTGCTCAAGGGCTACCACGCCTGGGGCGAAGCGCTGTTGCCCAAGCTCAACGGCATGTTTGCCTTCGCTATCTGGGAGCGTGACGCCAAGCGCCTGTTCATCGCCCGTGACCGTCTCGGCGTGAAGCCGCTGTACCTGTCGCGCACCGGCCAGCGCCTGCGCTTTGCTTCTGCGCTGCCGGCATTGCTCAAGGGTGGCGACATCAACCCGATCCTCGATCCGGTGGCGCTCAATCATTACCTGAACTTCCACGCGGTGGTCCCGGCGCCGCGCACCTTGCTGGCCGGCATCGAAAAGCTGCCGCCCGCCACCTGGATGCGCATCGAAGCGGACGGCACCACCGAGCAGAAAACCTGGTGGACCCTGCCCTACGGCCCACACGAGGATGAGAAAAATCTGACCCTCGAAGACTGGCGCGACCGCGTACTCGACAGCACCCGCGATGCGGTGGCGATTCGTCAACGGGCAGCGGTGGACGTCGGCGTGTTGCTGTCGGGCGGTGTCGATTCGAGCATGCTCGTCGGTCTGTTGCGGGAGGTCGGCGTGGAAAACCTATCGACCTTCTCCATCGGTTTCCAGGATGCCGGCGGCGAGCGCGGTGACGAGTTCCAGTATTCGGACCTGATCGCCAGGCATTACGGCACGCAGCACCACCAATTGCGCATCGACGAACAAGAGATCATCGAGCAACTGCCCGCCGCCTTCCGCGCGATGAGCGAGCCGATGGTCAGCCATGACTGCATCGCGTTCTATCTGTTGTCCCGCGAAGTGGCCAAGCATTGCAAAGTGGTGCAAAGCGGCCAGGGGGCGGACGAATTGTTCGCCGGGTATCACTGGTATCCGCAGGTCGATGGTGCGGCCGATCCGTACGCGGCGTACCGCGATGCGTTTTTCGATCGCAGCTACGAGGATTACGCCGCCACCGTACAGCCGAAATGGCTGACCGCGAATGACGCCGCCGGCGACTTCGTGAAGGAACATTTCGCACAGCCTGGTGCCGATGCGGCGGTGGACAAAGCCTTGCGTCTGGACAGCACGGTGATGCTGGTGGATGACCCGATCAAACGCGTCGACAACATGACCATGGCCTGGGGCCTGGAAGCGCGCACGCCGTTTCTCGACTATCGCCTGGTGGAATTGTCAGCCCGGGTGCCGGGCAAATTCAAACTGCCGGACGGCGGCAAGCAAGTGCTGAAAGAAGCGGCGCGACTGGTGATTCCGAGCGAAGTCATCGACCGTAAAAAGGGTTACTTCCCGGTGCCGGGTCTCAAGCATTTGCAGGGCGACACGCTGAACTGGGTGCGCGAATTGCTGCTGGACCCGAGCCAGGATCGTGGCCTGTTCAACCCGGCGATGCTCGACCGTTTGCTGACCGATCCACAAGGCCAGTTGACCCCGTTGCGCGGCTCGAAGCTGTGGCAATTGGCGGCGCTGAACCTGTGGCTCAGTGAACAAGGAATCTGATCAATGAAACCTCACGCCACGGCGTACAGCCAACGCTTGTTGCGCGGTCAGGCGCCCTCCTACGAACGCTTGCAGGCGCGTCTGGCTGAAGACGGCAGTGAACTCGGTACCGCGCCGATTGCCGTGCATTGCGGCTGGGGCCGGTTGTTGATCGGCCATACGTTCCCCGACCCGGCAAGCCTCGCCCAGGAGTTGCTCAATGAGCAACCGGGCGAACGGGACATCGCCCTCTATGTCGCCGCGCCCCAGCAAGTGCTGGGGCTGGAGCCGGCCCAGTTGTTTCTCGATCCGTCGGACACCTTGCGCTTGTGGTTCAGCGATTACCGGCAGGCGACCCGTGTGTTCCGCGGCTTTCGCATTCGTCGTGCGCAAGGCGATGCCGACTGGCAGGCGATCAATCAGTTGTATCAGGCGCGTGGCATGTTGCCGATCGACGCCCGTCTGCTGACCCCGCGTCATCTGGGCGGCCCGGTGTACTGGCTGGCCGAGGACGAGGACAGCGGCGCGGTCATCGGCAGTGTCATGGGCCTCAATCATCACAAGGCGTTCAACGATCCGGAAAACGGCAGCAGCCTCTGGTGCCTGGCAGTCGATCCGCACTGTTCGCGGCCCGGCGTCGGTGAAGTGCTGGTACGGCATTTGATCGAACACTTCATGAGCCGTGGCTTGAGTTACCTGGACCTGTCCGTACTGCACGACAATCGCCAGGCGAAAAGTCTTTATGCCAAGCTCGGTTTTCGCAACCTGTCGACCTTTGCGATCAAGCGCAAGAACGGCATTAACCAACCGTTGTTTCTCGGCCCCGGTCCTGAGGCCGAGTTCACCCCCTACGCGCGGATCATCGTCGAGGAAGCCCATCGTCGTGGCATCGATGTGCAGGTCGATGATGCCGAGGCCGGGATGTTTACCCTCAGCCACGGCGGACGGCGAGTACGTTGCCGCGAGTCGCTGAGTGACCTGACCAGCGCCATCAGCATGAGCCTGTGCCAGGACAAAAGCCTGACGCACAAAGTGTTGAAGGCGGCCGGTCTGAATCTGCCGAGCCAGCAACTGGCGGGCAACGCCGATGACAACCTGGCGTTTCTCGACGAACACGAGCGGGTGGTGGTCAAGCCGCTGGATGGCGAACAGGGTCAAGGGGTGGCGGTGGATCTGCGGACCATCGAAGACGTCCAGCAAGCCATCGAATCAGCCCGTCAGTTCGACAGCCGCGTGCTGCTGGAAAGCTTTCACGAAGGCCTCGACCTGCGGATTCTGGTGATCGGGTTTGAGGTGGTGGCGGCGGCGATTCGCCGGCCGGCCGAAGTGGTGGGCGACGGGCAGCATTCCATCGGTGCGCTGATTGACGCCCAGAGTCGGCGTCGGCAAGCGGCTACCAGCGGTGAAAGCAAAATCCCGCTGGACCACGAGACCGAACGCACGTTGCAGGCAGCGGGTTACGACTACAGCAGCATTCTGCCGGCGGGTGAACATTTGTTCGTACGGCGTACGGCGAATCTTCATACCGGCGGTGTGCTTGAAGATGTCACGGCGATCCTGCATCCCACGCTGGCGGAGGCCGCCGTCCGCGCGGCGCGGGCGCTGGATATTCCGATGGTCGGGCTCGACCTGATGGTGCCGGCGGCGGATCAGGCGCAATACGTGTTTATCGAAGCCAATGAACGCGCCGGCCTGGCCAACCATGAGCCGCAGCCGACGGCCGAGCGGTTTGTGGATCTGTTGTTTCCGCATAGTCAGCCGGCGGTCTCTTAGTGATGTGGTGCCTGAACCGGCCCCTTCGCGGGCAAGCCTCGCTCCTACAGGAATGGGTGCTTTTGTAGGAGCGAGGCTTGCCCGCGAAGACGGCCTCACAGACACCGCAAATTACCCTCATCGAAACCATCGATGCGCTCAACTCATCAGGAGTTTCCATGACCCATAAAATCCCGGAACCCGACCTCAACTACCTGCAAAAAGTCCTCCTGGAAATGCTCGCCATTCCGAGCCCGACCGGTTTCACCGACACCATCGTGCGTTACGTCGCCGAGCGGCTTGAAGAGCTGGGCATTCCTTTCGAGATGACTCGCCGCGGCACCATCCGCGCCACGCTTAAAGGCAAGAAAAACAGCCCCGACCGCGCCGTTTCCGCCCACCTCGACACCATCGGCGCCGCCGTTCGCGCAGTGAAAGACAACGGTCGCCTGACCCTGGCGCCAGTCGGCTGCTGGTCCAGCCGATTCGCCGAGGGCAGCCGCGTCAGCCTGTTTACCGACAACGGCGTGATCCGTGGCAGCGTGTTGCCGCTGATGGCGTCCGGGCATGCGTTCAACACGGCGGTGGACGAGATGCCGATCAGCTGGGATCACATCGAACTGCGCCTCGACGCGTACTGCGCGACCCGCGCCGATTGCGATTCCCTGGGGATCAGCGTCGGCGATTTCGTCGCGTTCGACCCGTTGCCGGAGTTCACCGAAAGCGGCCACATCAGCGCCCGTCACCTCGACGACAAGGCCGGCGTTGCCGCGCTGCTGGCGGCACTTAAAGCGATCGTCGACAGTGGCGAAGAACTGATGATCGACTGCCATCCGCTGTTCACCATCACCGAGGAAACCGGCAGCGGTGCAGCGGCGGCGTTACCGTGGGACGTCAGCGAATTCGTCGGCATCGACATCGCACCGGTCGCGCCCGGCCAGCACTCCAGCGAACATGCGGTCAGCGTGGCGATGCAGGATTCCGGCGGGCCTTATGACTATCACTTGTCGCGGCACTTGCTGCGACTGGCCAGAGACAACGAGTTGCCGGTGCGCCGCGACTTGTTTCGCTACTACTTCAGCGATGCCCATTCGGCGGTCACCGCCGGCCATGACATTCGTACCGCCCTGCTCGCCTTCGGATGCGACGCGACTCATGGCTACGAGCGCACCCACATCGACAGCCTCGCGGCGCTCAGTCGCCTGCTCGGCGCCTACATCCTCAGCCCGCCGGTGTTCGCCAGCGATGCGCAACCGGCCAAGGGTTCGCTGGACCGGTTCAGCCATCAGATCGAACATGACACGCAGATGGAAAGCGATACGCGGGTGCCTTCGGTGGATAGCCTGGTGGGGCAGCGGTCGGATAGCTGATCCGGAATTTTCATTGCCTGGGCTGACGCCTTCGCGGGCAAGCCTCGCTCCTACAGACTTTGCGTCGATGCGAAGTAATGTGATCAACGCGAAACCTGTAGGAGCGAGGCTTGCCCGCGAAGGCGTCAGCCCAGGCAACACATCAGGTCCAGACTAGCCGCCACCCATCATTCGCCGTAGCATCGCGCCATTGTTTAGCCGAGGTGCCTATGCTGATTCCCCACGACCAACTTGAAGTCGACACCCTGACCCGCCTGATCGAGGATTTCGTGACCCGTGACGGCACCGACAACGGCGATGACACGCCGCTGGAAACCCGCGTATTGCGTGTTCGCCAGGCCCTGACCAAAGGTCAGGCGCTGATTGTCTTCGACCCGGAAAGCGAGCAATGCCAGTTGATGCTCAAGCACGACGTGCCCAAGCATCTGTTCGACTGACGCCTTCATCGCCCTTTGGTTTTTGCCAGTTTGACCTGGATGCGCTTGTAGACTTCGGCACGATGCACATTGACGCTTTGCGGCGCGTCGACGCCGAAGCGCACCGTGTTGCCGTTGACGGCGACAATACGCACCGAAATGTCGTCACCGATGGAAATCATTTCGCCCACAACGCGGCTGAGTACAAGCATGGCATTCGTCCTTCAGGGTTATCGAACCCTGAAGATGCCCGGCACGCGACGGGCCTTCAATGCGACGAGGGCAAAACAGTCCCGCCCTACAACGCAAGGCGAACACCTCCTAAGGAAACGTCTTACAAACCGAGGCTTTGCTTCAGGCAGCGGAAAAACGCGGGCCGAACAGGATGACGCTTGCGCCGATCACACACAGCGCCACGCCGATCCAGTCAGAGCCGAGCGGGCGAATCCGTTCGACCACTGCCAGCCAGCCAATCGACGCAATGATGTAGATGCCACCGTAGGCGGCATAAGCCCGCCCCGCGTAGCTCGCCTCGACACGGGTCAGCAGCAGCGCGAACAAGGTCAGGCTGAGCAGCGCCGGCACCACCCACCAGACGCTTTTGCCTTGGCGCAACCACATCCAGAAGGCAAAGCAGCCGGCGATTTCAAACAGCGCGGCAAGAAAAAACCACAGGTAATTGAGCATGCGAACGTCTCGCGAGGATGACCGATGGCGGCCACCCTAACGGCGACGTTGTGCGCGGGCAAGTTTAGCCTGCGGTCTGTTTGGCCTTGGCGCGCATTTTATCGGCCATGAGGGTCATTTCGTCGTAGAGCAGTTGCGGGTTCTTCTGCTTCAGCGCCCAGGCCATACGGCCCTGTTCGTGGGGCAGGATCATGAATTCGCCGGCGGCGACGTGCTGATAGATGTAGTCGGCAATGTCGGCCGCACTAATCGGCGAACTTTCCAGCAACTTGCCAACCTGCGCTTTCATGGCGGGTGTCGGACCACGGAAAGAGTCCAGCAGGTTGGTCTGGAAGAACGACGGGCACACCACATGCACGCCAACTTCCTGATGCGCCAGTTCGATCAGCAGGCTTTCGGACAACGCCACCACACCGGCCTTGGCCACGTTGTAGTTACTCATCGCCGGGCCTTGCATCAGGGCGGCCATCGACGCGATGTTGATGATCTTGCCTTTGCTTTTTTCCAGCAGCGGCAAGAACGCCTTGCAACCCTTGACCACGCCCATCAGGTTGATCGCGATCTGCCAGTCCCAGTCTTCCAGGGACAGTTCGCTGAAGAACCCGCCCGAGGCGACACCGGCGTTGTTGACGATGACATCGATGCCGCCGAGCTTGACTTCACAGGCTTGGGCGAACGCGGTCAGCTGACTGTAATCGCGCACGTCGCAACGCTGGATAAAGCCATCGCCGCCGGCTTCGCGAACCAGTTTCAGGGTTTCCTGCAGACCGGGTTCGCTGACATCCGACAAAGCCAGTTGCCAGCCTTCACGTGCCCAGCGCAGCGCGATTTCGCGACCCAGGCCCGAGCCCGCGCCAGTGATCATCATGCGATTTTGCATAGCAAACAGCCTTGTTGTTCCGGGGAAGATGCGTCGAGTGTAGCGAAGGACCTTGCCCGACCCACGCTCCATCAGATTGCTGAATGGCGCGAGCAAACCGTGAGCGCGCCTGTATCAACCAGGCCCCTGAAAACGAAATAAGCCTTTCTTCGAAAAACATTAAAAAAACTTGGAATTTTCTTTCAAGTGCACCAGTCGGAATTTACAAGCAGCTCGGGTTTATTGCAGTCCAGCTGACAATTAACACCAGGCAATTTCAGAACACTTCCGACAAGGAAATAGACATGGGCACAATACTAATCATTATTCTGATCCTCCTGCTGGTAGGTGGTCTGCCGGTCTTCCCTCATTCCAGAAGTTGGGGTTATGGCCCGTCGGGTATCATCGGCGTGGTGTTGGTGGTGCTGTTGATTTTGCTGTTACTCGGCAAGATATAAAGATCTGACAGGCAAAAAAAAGAGGCCCTTGAAGGGCCTCTTTTTTATTGCGTCAACGCTTAGTCCGGCTTGCCGTCAACGACACCGGCGGTGTTGTCGATCAGGCTCTTGGTCGCCGTTTGCAGGAACGCTTCGAGCTTGAGTTTCAGCTCGGCAGTGCGAGGTGCATTCGGTACGATCTCGGCGTGAGGTGTCGCGCCCAGTTCGTACTGATACATCTTCGGCTCCATTTCCTTTTCTTTCGGCAAGACCAGAATCTGATCCGCCGTGACGATGGCCGTGGTCTGTTCGCTGCCCGACGGTTTGATCACGCCAAAACCGGTGTCGCCTTCCGGCAGGTCGAGCAGGTCACGCCCCCAGCACTGATGACGCACTTCGCCACCGATGCGACCCATGATGGTCGGTACGATGTCGATCTGCGTGCCTACCGTGTGGTCAAGTTTGCCGAATTTGTCCTGGATGCCCGGTGCAATCATCAGCATCGGCACGTTGAAGCGGCCCAGGTCCATTTCGGTGATCTGGCGCTCGTTGCCGAAACCGTGGTCACCGACGATGACAAACAGGGTTTCCTTGAAGTAAGGCTCCTTGCGGGCCTTTTCAAAGAACTGACCGAGCGCCCAGTCCGCGTAACGCATGGCGGTCAAATGCTCGTTCAGGCTGCCACGATCGGTCACGCGCTCGACCGGCAATGGCGTCGGCAAGGCGTATGGCGTGTGGTTGGACAGGGTCTGCAGCAAGGCATAGAACGGCTTGCCGTTTTCCCGTGCCTTGAGCTCGACCAGACCACGGTCGAACATGTCCTGGTCGGACACACCCCAGGTTGGATCGGAGAACACCGGGTTGACGAAGTCGTTACGACCAATGAAGTTGGTCATGCCCTGGCTGCTGAAGAAACCCGACTGGTTATCCCAGGCGAAGTCGCCGTTGTAGACGTACACGTCGTCATAGTCGCGGGCGCTGAGCAATTGCGGGAGGCCGGACAGTTTGTGACTGCCTTCCGGGGTCTGCATCAGGTATTCGAAACCCGGCAGGTTCGGGAAGCAGGCCATGGTGGCGAACATACCCTGGTGGGTGTGGGTGCCGTTGGAGAAAAAGCGGTCAAACAGCAGGCCTTCCTTCGACAGCTTGTCGAGGTACGGCGTGATGTTGCCCGGTGCACCGAGGGCGCCGACCGAGTGACCGGCCATGCTTTCCATCAGGATCACGACGACGTTCTTGATCGGCAGAGTCTTGTCGGCCGGCGGCGTGTAATCGCGACGCACCGCTGCGGTCTCGGCATCCACCAGTTTGTCGTTCGGCATCACCAGCATGTCACGCACGATTTGCTGAGCTTGCGGCTGTGGCAGCGTGGCTTTCCAGATGTTGTCGCGATCTTCGGACATCCGGCTCTTGGCTGCCGCAACCAGCGACAATGTGCCGTTGAGGCCCAGCTGGTTGGCGAAGTTGGAGTCGGTGGTGTAGACGTCACCCCAACGCAGTGGCGGACCTTGGCGCAGAGTGCCGCGAGCCGCGACCACGCAAACCAGCAGGCACACCACGAACACGACAATGCGCGCATACCACGGGGCGATCTGGCGCATGCCGATGCTGCCGCCGCTGAATGGACCGCGAGGACGGGTCGCGCGGTCGGCGCCCTTGAACGCCAGGGTCAGGATCAACGTGCCCACGCCCCAGGCCAGCAGGTAGCGAACCACCGGGAATCCGTACCAGAGCATGCTCATTACGGTTTTCGGGTCTTCCTTCACGTACTGGAAGACCAGGCCGTTGAGGCGTTGGTGGAACTCGCGGTAGAAGTCCATTTCCATCAGGCCGAGGAACAGCGCGATGCTCGAAGCGATGGTCAGCCAGAAACGGAAGAACCCGCGGGCCGCCATGGCCCGGGCGCTGAACAGCGCCAGCAACAGCGGAATGCTGAGGTAGACCACCAGGCGCAGGTCGAAGCGCAGGCCGTTGGCGAACGCTTCGAAGAAGGTCGAGGCCGGGGTGTCGAGGATCATCTCGCGGTTGTAGACCAGCAGCGCGACGCGCAGCAGGCTGAACATGACCATCATGACCAGGGCACACAGCAGCGTGTAGGCCAGATGCGATTTGACGGTCGGTTGCAGCAGGCGACTAGAAGCTCGCTGCTGACTCAGGGCGTCCGGGATTGCCATGTCGTTTTAGGACCCATTGGAAGTTGAAGTTTCAAAATTACAGCTGCGCCCTGCCCTCTGTTGGCCAGTTCTCGGCCCCGGGGTTTGCGCGGTGCGCAAATGTTGCACGATCAACCGCGGCATTGCCATTGATTACTGATCTGCACGGCTGGCGCGGGCGAATTGTCTTGGAGGCTTTGTGAAAATTTTGTGTAGTGCATATTCGGAAACACAATAAAGTCTTTCAGAGTCCATAAGTTGGGTGTGGGCATATCCGTTTCTGCGGTAACGGTGGCTTATGGTTTCGCCCTTACGGCGAGTCACTTTGGAAAAGCCCCAAAGTAACCAAAGGGCTCTTGCCCCTTTCGTTCGGTGCCTCGCTGTGGCTCGGCATGCCCTCGCTCCGGTCCTGCTCCGTGGGCCCGCCGCCATCGGCCATCCATGGCCGGGGGCGGCTAACCCGGCATCCATGCCGGGTTGCCCACTACGCAGAACCTCCACTCGGCCTCTCGAGGGGGCGACTACCGCCACAGCCGCCGAGGCGGCCTGAAAGCCGACCTGGCTCCTCAGTCGTGTGCACTCTCCCGCACTGTGGTGGCTGCACTAGTCTTGGATGTTTGCACATTCCCCCTGTAGGAGCCGGCTTGCTGGCGATAGCGGTGGATCAGTCATCTGTTTATTGACTGGACAGACGCCATCGCCAGCAAGCTGGCTCCTACAGGGGAAATGCATAGGTGTCTGGATGAATACGAGCAACTGTAGGAGCCGGCTTGGCGGCGATAGCGGTGGGTCAGTCAACCTGTTTATTGACTGGACGGACGCCATCGCCAGCAAGCCGGCTCCTACAGGGAATCGCGTACGCTTTTGATTTCCACCACTCATCAGGCCGAGCGTTAGCTCGCCTTCCGCTTTTGATCTGAGCGCCCCCTCGAGAGGCCGAGCGCAGGTTCTGCGCAGTGGGCAACCCGGCATGGATGCCGGGTTAGCCGCCCCCGGCCAGGGATGGCCGATGGCGGCGGGCCCACGGAGCAGGAGCGGAGCGAGGGCATGCCGAGCCACAGCGAGGCACCGAACGAAAGAGGCAAGAGCGCTTTGGTTACTTTCGCGCTTTTCGAAAGTGACTCGCTGTAAAAGCGAAACCATAAGCCGCCATGACCACAGCAACGGATATACACACCAATCAAACAAACCCGCAAAAAAAAGCCCCGATCAAATCAGGGCTTTTTATAGAAAGAAACAAAGCGATTACTTCTCGGCACGCTCTTTCAGGGCTTTCAAGGTATTGAACGGCGCATCAACCACAAACTTGTTGGCAATCATCGAAGGCACGCTACCACCCGGCTCAGTGTGAACCTGATAGGTCACTTCAATCTGGTCACCCTTGGGCACGAACTTCCAGAACCCATCAACCTTGGCAACCCGCACAAAACCCTTTTCTTCAGGAATGTACTTCGGCACACCCTCAAGCTTACGGGTCAGACTGCCATCGGCGCCTACGGTAGTCGTGATATGCAGCACCGAATCACGCGCGGTCACCGGCCATGGGGTATTGAACTGGGTGTAGGTCCAGCTCTGATCGCCTTCATGCTTGAGCAGCTTCTGCTGCTTGCATTCGTGAATCCACGAGCAGGCGCCCGCCACGTCTTCCTGGAGTGCGCGCAATTTGGCCATGGTGGTTTTCATCAGGGTAACGCCCTGATAAGCCTTGTAGTCAGAGCCGGCCACTTCACTCAAGGACACCTTGATGCCGTCTTCATTCTTGGCCACCTTCCAGTCTTCGGCCTGTGCGGTGGCAGTCGCCAGCAAAACCGTCAAACCACACAGCACAGCCATACGATGCAGCGAACCCATAATCTTATTCCTTATTGTTGAAGTTCCGTTCGTTGACACATCACGCCGCCGTCATCTGCTCCCACCAGCCCAGCAATCTGACCGCTTCGTCACTGCTGTTTCCGCAGACTTCGACGTCGGCTTCAAACGCCGAACACACGGCCGGACGTTCCGGTTGGCCGAAAATACTGCACAGGTTTTCGGCAGAGAGTTGTACGCAACGTTCTCCGGCGGCTTTGCCATTGGGCATACCGGGAATCGGAGAACTGATGGAAGGGGCAATGCAACAGGCGCCACAGCCTTCACGGCATTTCATGACGACGAGCTCCTCGCGACGGGTGATGTGTTAAAGGACGGGGCACAGAGTAACCGCTAAAACAGTTGTTTTAAATTACCTGTCGCCGGGTTTTTACGCTCAAACCAGCGTGACTGACCAGTCTCCGACAAAGCGTCTGGCCTGCGGGTCACGCCGAGGAAGGATTTACTGCTTGAACTCCAATTCCAGCGCCGCGCCCTCGACTTCCCGACGCTCTTCGTTACGCAGTTGCAACTTCATTTCGTTGCTGATCAGTCGTCCGTTGAGCTGGAACGGAGAGCTGCCAGCCTTCTCACCGAACATTTGCGGCAACACGGCGTCGTGCCGGGGCAACGGAACTGTACCGACCGGCTTAAACTCTTCGGCCATTTCCTCAGGCAAGCTCAAATCCAGGTCAGCCGAAGGCAGTTTGGTTTTCACCACTTCACTGGCCGGTTTCGATTTGGAGGCAATGGGTGAACGTTTTTTCTGCGTAGCCGCTTTCTTTTTGACCGGTGTGGCTTTTTTTGCCGGTGCCGGTTTTTTCGATGTCGCGCTGGCGGCCGGTTTTTCCTGAGCGGAAGCCGCCAAGACGCCTTCCGAATTGAAGGTTATCAACAGGCAGATCGACAACCAGGCGGCAGGAAAAATCGGTTTCATGGATCCAACGGGGAACGGCGCTATCGGCAGAGGGCCATATGCTCGCTTGTTGGACGCGACATGACAAGCTCGGGCAGGAATTACCCGCCCGCCCGTCACATTCCGCCGGCCATCTCCTGGCAAAGCTGGGTAGCCAGCATGCCCAGAGTCATCAACGCACGCTCGGCTTCGCGATTCCAGGGAATGCCGCAGTTGAGCCGAATGCAGTGATTGAACTGCTCGGTGTTACTGAAAATCAGCCCCGGTGCGATGCTGATGCCTTGCTGCAACGCGCGCACATGAAGTTCTTGTGTATTGACCCGCCCCGGCAGACTCACCCACAGAATGAAGCCGCCGGTCGGCCGGGTCATCTGTGTGCCTTCCGGGAAATACTGCTGCACCGCGAGCTGGAAAGCGCTGAGATTTTTGCGGTACTCCTGACGGATGTAGCGCAAATGCCGGTCGTAACCGCCATTTTCCAGATACGCCGCGATCCCCATCTGCGTAACGCTGCAAGCCGAATGCGTGCTGAAGGTCTGCAAGCGCTGGATTTCCTGCTGGTACTTGCCCGCAATCATCCAGCCAATCCGCACACCCGGAGACAGGGTCTTGGAGAAGCTTGAGCAGTAGATCACCCGATCCAGCCGGTCGTAGGCCTTGAGTGCCTTGGTACGGCCCTGCTCGAACATCAGTTCGCCGTAGATATCGTCTTCGACCACCTGAATATCGAAATCCGAGGCCAGGCGCAGCAGTTGTTTCTGCCGCTCTTCGGGCATGGTGCCGCCCAGCGGATTGCTCAGGCGCGTGGTCAGTACCAGCGCTTTGATCGACCACTGATTCGCTGCCAGTTGCAAGGCTTCCAGGCTCATGCCGGTGGCCGGATCGCTGGGGATCTCGATGACTTTCAGGCCCAGCAGATCGGCCAGTTGCAGCAACCCGTAGTAGGTTGGCGACTCGGCGGCGATCAAGTCGCCCGGCCGGGTCAGCACGCGCAGGGACATCTGCAAGGCATCAACGCAGCCGTGGGTGATCACCACTTCCGACGGATCGACCACCACGCCGGCATCGCGCATGCGAATTGCCACTTGCCGCCGCAACGGTTCAAAACCGGGGCTGAACATGTAACTGAATGCCCGCGGGCTATGGAATCGGGTGACTTTGGCCAACTGCTGATGCAGCGCCCGCACCGGCAGGTAATCGACGCTCGGCACCGCCGCGCCCAAGGGAAACACGCCCTCACGACGGGATTCGACCAACACTTGTTGAATGATGCTGCTGCGGGTGACCAGGCCGGGACGTTCAACTCGGGCGATGTCCGGTGTCGGCGCAGTCAGGGCCGGCGTCTGGTGCACGTAGTAACCCGACTGCGGCCGGGCACGGATCAGCCCCTGATCTTCGAGATTGGCATACGCCTGCAACACCGTCGCATGGCTGACGTTGAGCTGCGAACTCATCTTGCGCACCGAAGGCACGCGCTCCCCCGGCTGATAGACCCCACGACGGATGTCTTCGGCCAGTTGTTGAGCAATACGTTGGTAGAGCAAGAGATTGGTCATGACGCAGCACTCGATTTCACGGGCATTTTATTCTTGTGTGAAACAATACCGGAACAGTTTAGAAGTGTACGGGGACAGTTGCCACAATAGTCGACGGTACAGTGCAGTGTCAGCAAAATCTGTACTGCTTTGCGAGGCAATTCGCAGACACAAAAAAACCCGGCGCTGACGGGCAGCCCGGGTTTGTAGGAGCCGGCTTGCTGGCGATGGCATCACTGCGGTTCATCTGAGACACCGCGGTGATGCTATCGCCAGCAAGCCGGCTCCTACGGATTGCATGGTTTCACAAGGAAGCGTCCATTACCGGGCAGCGCCGAGCAGGCCTTTTTCGTCGGAGAACACAATTTCCACCCGACGGTTCTGCGCCCGGCCCCGTTCCGAGGCGTTCGCGTCTACCGGGTATTCGTCGCCATAACCTTCGACCTTAATGCGTTTTTCGTCGATGCCCAGGTCCGTCAACACGTCCGCCACCGATTGCGCACGGTCACGGGACAGTTTGAGGTTTTCCTGCTTGCCGCCGGTGCTGTCGGCGTAGCCTTCGATGCGCACGACGCGCTTGGGATTGAGCTGCAGGAATTGCACGATCTTCAATACCACGCGGTTCGCCGAGTTTTTCAGCTCCGCTTCGCCGGTGTCGAACAACACGTCGCCGAGGGTCATCACCAGGCCACGGTCAGTCTGGGTCGTGGCCAGCGCAACAATCTGCTCTTCAAGCCACTTGCCCTGCTGCTGCACGCTCAGCAGTTTGGATTCGCGCAGGGCCAGTTGCAGGCGCTGACGCTCCAGTTCGAGCTTCGCCGCGCGCTCTTCGTTGAGTACCTGATTGGTGTGCTCCCGAGCGATTTCACTGTAGCGCCGGCTCAGGTAGGCGTAATGCAGCACGTCGGACCCGCTGCCCCAGTAGCTGGACAGTCGATCGGCACGGGCCAGGGATTCACCGGCACGGATCACGTCTTTCGGCGCGATTCGCAGCACGTTGGAATCTTCTTTCACCTTCTGAAAGTCGGCACCCGCTTCTTGCAACGCAGCTTCACTGTGCTGACCGGCGCAGCCATAGAGACTCGCACAGCCAACAAGGATCAAGCCGCCGATAGCTTTGGACGTGAGGTTCATTGTGCGTCCCCCACTTGCTTGCGCAATCGAGTGATGCGGGTATTGAGAAGATCCAGCTTTTCTTCACTTTTGAGCGTCAGGACCTTGGCTTCGGCCAGCCGCGCGTCAAGTTCGGCCTGTTCGGCGCGCATGCGTGCATGTTTGTAAGACTGATCGGCCATATCACCTTGGGCACGGGCGAATTTATCTTCGGCCAGTTTCATTTCCGGCACATCGTCCGCGGTGGCACCCACGGCTTTGGCTTGCACGAGCACCTGTTCGGTCAGGCGTATTTGTTCATTCGGCGCCGGATCGGCTGCACAACCCGCCAGAGCCAGAACGGCCAGGGCAGCGAAAAGAGGTCGAATACTCACTAAAAATCCCTACTGTTTTGGGGTACTGGCGGGGGGTTGCTGTGGCTGCTGTTGCTGCGCTTTCCAGCGCTCGATATTGCGTTGCAGCACGGCTTCCGTCAGTCCGGACGCGGGCAATTCTGTCATCTTTTTGGCCAGCTGTCCGCGCAACCACGGATCGTTGCAGGCAGAGTTATGGGAAACCGCGAGGAACAGGCCGGGTTTGTCGACCGGCTGCGGGCGCGCGACGAGGTCATTGGCCATGCTCAGGGCCTGTGCGGCTGCCATGCCCGAATAGCGTCCGGCGAGGACAAATTCCACTTCCCCCAACAGCAATTTCTGAAGGGCCTGGGTCAGGTTTGGAGTGCGTACGAGGGTCAATTGCTGCTCGGCGAACGTAGCGAATTCCGAGGTCATTCGAGATTTTTCCGACAACGCGCCGGGATGACCGTGAAGGTCCTGCGCCTGGTTGTAGACCAGTGGCGAGTCTTTTCGAGTCCAGACCAGGTAATCGTTTTCCAGCAACGGCGGATGGATGTAATCCAGGGTTTCCAGCTCACTGACCGTCAACGGCGCGTCGGCCAGCATGTCCATGCGCCCACTGCGCACTTCCTCCAGCGCCTGAGCGCGTTTACCGGCATAGAGCATCTCGACCTTGATGCCCAACTGCCCTGCTACTTGTTGCAACAGGTCGGCGCTGGCACCGATCAGGTGCTTGGGGTTTTGCGGGTCTTGCCACAGATACGGCGGCGCATCCGGGCTGCCGGTGACCACCAGTCGTTCACACTTGCCCGCTGCGATGGACAGCGTCGGCAACAGCGTCAGACCCAACAGCAATGACCAACCGAACACTCGATGCAGATCCATACTCAAACCCCGTTATATCCCCTGTAGGAGCCGCCCGCAGCCAGCCGGCTCCTACAGGAAGAGCAAAAAAAAGCCCGACCAAAAGGTCGGGCTCTTTATAGGTCAAGCGGCTGGATTAGACCAGCTTCTCGAACTCAGGGATGGCTTCGAACAGGTCCGCCACCAGGCCGTAATCGGCCACCTGGAAGATCGGCGCTTCTTCGTCCTTGTTGATCGCGACGATCACTTTGGAGTCTTTCATGCCGGCCAGGTGCTGGATCGCGCCGGAGATACCGACCGCGATGTACAGCTGTGGAGCAACGATCTTGCCGGTCTGACCGACCTGCATGTCGTTGGGTACGAAACCTGCGTCGACCGCGGCGCGGGAAGCACCGACGGCAGCGCCCAGCTTGTCGGCCAGGGCGTACAGGTGTTTGAAGTTGTCGCCGTTCTGCATGCCGCGGCCGCCGGAAACGACGATCTTGGCAGCGGTCAGTTCCGGACGATCGGACTTGGCCAGTTCTTCACCGACGAAGCTCGAAGTGCCGGCGTTGTGCGCAGCAGCAACTGCTTCAACGGCAGCCGAACCGCCTTCAGCGGCAACCGGGTCGAAACCGGTGGCACGCACGGTGATCACTTTGACCGCAGCGTTCGACTGAACGGTAGCGATGGCGTTACCGGCGTAGATCGGGCGCTTGAAGGTGTCAGCGCTTTCAACCGAGATGATCTCGGAGATCTGGTCAACGTCCAGCTGAGCGGCAACGCGCGGCAGGATGTTTTTGCCGTTGGAAGTGGCGGCAGCCAGGATGTGGCTGTAGCCCTTGCCCAGCTCGGCAACCAGTGGCGCGACGTTTTCCGGCAGTTGGTGAGCGTAGGCGGCGTTATCGGCCACCAGCACTTTAGCCACGCCAGCCACTTTCGCAGCGGCTTCAGCCACGGCGCCAGCGCCCTGACCTGCAACCAGCACGTGGATGTCGCCGCCGATTTTGGCAGCAGCGGCCACGGTGTTCAGCGTGGCCGGGGCCAGCACTTTGTTGTCGTGTTCAGCAATAACCAAGATAGTCATTTAGATTACCTTCGCTTCGTTTTTCAGTTTCTCGACCAGTTCAGCCACCGACTTGACCTTGATACCTGCGCTGCGTGCAGCTGGCGCTTCGACTTTCACGGTCTTGTTGGTGGAGGCGGTGGAAACGCCCAAAGCATCCGGAGTCAGCACTTCGAGAGGCTTCTTCTTGGCTTTCATGATGTTTGGCAGGGACGCGTAGCGCGGCTCGTTCAAACGCAGGTCGGTGGTGACGATGGCCGGCAGTTTCAGGGAAACTGTTTGCGCGCCGCCGTCGATTTCGCGGGTCACGGCAACGCTGTCGCCGGACACTTCGACTTTGGACGCGAAGGTGCCCTGACCGTAGCCGCTCAATGCAGCGAGCATCTGGCCAGTCTGGTTGTTGTCGCTGTCGATGGCCTGTTTGCCGAGGATCACCAGCTGAGGCTGTTCCTTGTCGACAACGGCTTTCAACAGTTTGGCAACGGCCAGGGAAGTCAGATCTTCAGCGGATTCGACGAGGATGGCGCGGTCGGCACCCAGAGCCAGCGCGGTGCGCAGTTGCTCTTGAGCGGTGGACGGGCCGATGGAGACGACGACGATTTCAGTCGCAACGCCTTTCTCTTTCAGGCGTACGGCTTCTTCCACTGCGATTTCGCAGAACGGGTTCATCGACATCTTCACGTTGGCGAGGTCGACGCCGGAATTGTCCGCCTTGACGCGAACCTTGACGTTGTAATCCACAACGCGTTTGACAGCTACAAGAACCTTCATGGATTCCTCGTTACTCTCCGGTGAAAAGAAAGTCGCCTAGGCGAACCTGGCGGTTGATGCTCATCGGGCGCAAGGGCACCTCTAAAAACGCCGGCATACGTGTCAAGTGACCATCGCTCATGACGTTGATGACCGTTCGTCAGTGGTGACCAACAAGTCATTAAATATCGTGGCGTGTAAACTGCGCGCCAACACTGCGCTGCACATCACCTTGTACTGCCATCGCCCTGTCTTTAGAGGTGCTCTTGAAACCAACAGTCAGCCTACGGCGAGCGCAAAACCGACCGTATCTTGACCGGAACGCCTATTCCGGTCAATACGGCAAAATGGCCAGTCATAAGCCGCGTGACTTTGATTTCTCTGGCTTTGAGCCGATTCAAACAAACGTTTGTATTGGACGCTAAGAGTGGTGTAGATATAATGCGCCACCCAAAGAGAAAGGTGGTTCATCGATTGTCCTCTTCCTGCCTCGTGCAGGAATTCATGGATGCGACACCAAACCTCCAATTAGAAAAAAAACTGTTGAGCCTTGAGTAGGAGATAACCTGTGGAACGCGAATACATGGAATTCGACGTGGTCATCGTCGGTGCCGGCCCCGCTGGTCTTTCCGCCGCCTGCCGCTTGAAGCAGAAGGCTGCTGAAGCCGGTAAGGAAATCAGCGTCTGCGTGGTCGAAAAAGGCTCCGAAGTGGGTGCTCACATCCTGTCCGGTGCCGTGTTCGAACCACGCGCCCTGAACGAACTGTTCCCGGACTGGAAAGAACTTGGCGCGCCGTTGAACACGCCGGTCACCCGCGACGACATCTTCGTTCTCAAGAACGCCGACAGCGCGCAGAAGGTTCCCGACCTCTTTGTGCCCAAGACCATGCACAACGAAGGCAACTACATCATCTCCCTGGGTAACCTGTGCCGCTGGCTGGCTCAGCAGGCCGAGAACCTGGGCGTGGAAATCTACCCGGGCTTCGCCGCGCAGGAAGCACTGTTCGACGAGAACGGCGTGGTGCGCGGGATCATCACCGGTGATCTGGGCGTTGACCGCGAAGGCAACCCGAAAGAAGGCCTGTACACCCCCGGTATGGAATTGCGCGGCAAGTACACGCTGTTCGCCGAAGGCTGCCGTGGCCACATCGGCAAGCAGTTGATCAAGCGCTTCAACCTCGACAGCGAAGCCGATGCCCAGCACTACGGCATCGGCCTGAAAGAAATCTGGGAAATCGACCCGGCCAAACATCAGCCAGGCCTGGTGGTGCACACCGCCGGCTGGCCGCTGGACATCATGGGCACCGAGAACACCGGCGGCTCGTTCCTCTATCACCTGGAAAACAACCAGGTGGTGGTCGGCCTGATCGTTGATCTGTCCTACAGCAACACCTACCTGTCGCCGTTCGACGAGTTCCAGCGCCTCAAGCATCACCCGGTACTCAAGCAGTACCTGGAAGGCGGCAAGCGCATCAGCTACGGCGCGCGCGCCATCTGCAAGGGCGGCCTGAACTCGCTGCCGAAAATGGTCTTCAAGGGCGGTGCGCTGATCGGTTGCGACCTCGGCACCCTGAACTTCGCCAAGATCAAAGGCAGCCACACCGCGATGAAGTCCGGCATGCTCGCCGCTGAATCCGTGGCCGAGGCGCTGTTCGCTGAAAAGGACGGTACCGAAGAACTGACCACTTACGTCGACGCGTTCAAGAAGAGCTGGCTCTACGACGAGCTGTTCGCCAGCCGCAACTTCGGCCCGGCGATCCACAAGTTCGGCGCCATCGTCGGCGGTGGTTTCAACTGGCTGGACCAGAACATCTTCGGCGGCAAACTGCCGTTCACCCTGCACGACACCAAGCCGGATTACGCTTGCCTGAAACTCGCGGCCGACTGCAAGAAGATCGACTACCCGAAACCGGATGGCAAAATCAGTTTCGACAAACTCAGCTCGGTGTTCATCTCCGGTACCAACCACGAAGAAGAACAGCCTTGCCACCTGAAGCTGGCCGACCTGAGCATCCCGATCGCCAAGAACCTGCCGATGTACGATGAACCTG
The DNA here is from genome assembly GCF_014852325.1 of Pseudomonas sp. PDM01. Classification (NCBI taxonomy): domain Bacteria; kingdom Pseudomonadati; phylum Pseudomonadota; class Gammaproteobacteria; order Pseudomonadales; family Pseudomonadaceae; genus Pseudomonas; species Pseudomonas sp. PDM01. Next base: position 62,731 of record NZ_JACVBK010000011.1, on the reverse strand, counting down.
CCCAGCGTTACTGCCCGGCCGGCGTGTATGAGGTGGTCACCAAGGAAGACGGCGAGAAGCGCTTCCAGATCAACGCCCAGAACTGCGTTCACTGCAAGACCTGCGACATCAAGGACCCTGCACAGAACATCACCTGGGTGGCGCCGGAAGGTGCTGGCGGCCCGACTTACCCGAACATGTAAGTTGACTCGCTGAACATCAAGGCTCCCTAAATGGGGGCCTTTTTGTTGCCCGCAATTCATAACCCGACACAGATCCAATGTGGGAGCGAGCCTGCTCGCGATGGCAATTTATCATTCAACATTGATGCAAGCTGACCCACCGCTATCGCGAGCAGGCTCGCTCCCACAGAGGATGTGTGGTGAGTCAGGCAGCGCGTTCATCACCCGGATTACGCTCAAAGTAGCGCTTGTACTCCCGACTGAACTGCGACGTGCTCTGGTACCCGACCCGATGCGCCACCTGCGCCACGCCCAAGCCCTCCGCCACCAGCAACGTCTGCGCCTTGAGCAAGCGCAAACGCTTCAAATACTGCACCGGTGACAGCAACGTGCTGCGCTTGAAATGCTCATGAAAAGTCGACGCACTCATGTTCGCGCAACTGGCCAGGGTCTCGACGTTCAAGGGTTCGGCGTAGTGCGCATGCAAATGGCTGATCGACGCCGCGACACGGGCGAACTGCCCCTGCTGTTCCACCAGCGCGCGCAACACATCCGCCTGCGGCCCGCGCAACGCGACGAACAACAACTCGCGCAGGTGTGACGGCCCCATGATCCGCGCCTCCAGAGGATCGTGCAGACAACGCAACAACCGCTCCACACATCCGCGCATGCCGTCGTCGAGTACCACCGAAGTCATCGACTCCGGCGTCTGCGCCGCAATGTGCCGTCCCGGCACCAGTCCCATGGCCAGCACCAATTCACCCAGCAGCACCCGGTCAATCGCCACGGAAACCCCGAGCAGCGGCGCATTCGGCAAGGCAAAGGTTTCGCACTCGAACGGCACCGGCAACGCTTGAATCAAGTAATGCCCGGCGCCGTACTCCAGGGTTCGCGGCCCCAAATACGCCAGTTTGCTGCCTTGGGCGATGATCATCAGGCTCGGTTCATAAATATGCGGGCCACGGGCGACGTCACAACTCGCGCGCAGAACTTGCACACCGGGCAACTCGGTCTGGGTGAAACCGTCGCGGGTCGCCAGTGGCTCAATCAGCGAAACCAGCGTGGCATTGGCATCGAGATGACGGGTCAACAACATGGGAGCTCTTCACAAAATAATCACGGAAAAAGGGATGAAAGCATCATCGCAGGTCTGATTGCCCATTGAACCCAACGAACGCAGATGCCGGAGGAATAGGCATGACACCCGGAGGAATCGCCATGGCCGCGCAAAGGTACGGCGCCCAGAATGCGCCGCCTCACCTGTCATGCTTTTTGCGAGGTCCACCATGTACACCGCCATCGGATACGCCGCCCAGTCGGCCACCACTCCCCTTGCCCCCGTGAAATTCGAACGCCGCAGCCCGCGTGCCGACGACGTGGCGATCGAGATTCTCTACTGCGGCGTCTGCCATTCCGACATCCATCAGGCGCGCAATGAGTGGGGCATTGCCGTTTACCCGCTGATGCCCGGCCACGAGATCGTAGGCAAAGTGACCGCCATCGGTGCGAATGTCACCCAACATAAAGTCGGCGATCTGGTCGGCGTCGGCTGCATGGTCGATTCGTGCCGCAGCTGCGAGGCTTGCCAGGCCAACCTCGAACAATATTGCCTCGAAGGCCCGACCATGACCTACGCCACACCCGACCGGGTCGATGGCAGCAACACCATGGGCGGTTACTCCGACAGCATCGTGGTCAGCGAGCACTTCGTGGTGCGCATCCCGGAAAAACTTGACCTGGCCAGCGCCGCGCCAATCCTCTGCGCCGGCATCACCACCTACTCGCCGCTCAAACACTACGGCGTGAAAGCGGGCGACAAGGTCGGGATTCTCGGCATGGGCGGCCTCGGCCACATGGGCATCAAGTTTGCCAAGGCTATGGGCGCGGAAGTGACGCTGTTCACCCGTTCGGCAAGCAAGGCTGAAGAAGGTCGTCGTCAGGGCGCGGACCATGTGATCGTGTCCACCGATGCCGAGCAGATGAAAGCCGCTGCCGGCCATTTCGACTTCCTGCTGGACACCATTCCGGTGCAGCACGACCTCAATCCCTACCTCGACACGCTGCGTTTCGACGGCGTGCACATTCTGGTGGGGTTGATTGAACCGATTGATCCACCGGTCCACGCGGCCAAATTGGTGCTGGGTCGCCGCGTACTGGCGGGCTCGCTGATCGGCGGCATCGCCGAAACCCAAGAAGTGCTGGATTTCTGCGCTGAGCACAACATCACCTGCGACATCGAAATGCTCGACATCCGCCAGATCAACGAGGCTTACGCCCGCATGATCGCCGGTGACGTGAAGTACCGCTTCGTCATCGACATGGCAACGCTGAAGGTCTAAGCCTTAGCGGTTTATACCTTCAAGCCAAGTTCCGCCGAGAGCCGGGCCGTGACCCCTTTGATCAGGGGAATCAGCTCGGCCATTTTTTCCAGCGGCATGTACGGCACGGTGCTGGCGATGCTGATGCCGGCGACGATGCGCTTGCTGGCATCACGGATCGGCGCCGCCACGCAGCGGATCGACGGTTCGTTGTCTTCCAGGTCGAAGGCGTAACCGCCCGCCACGTACTCAATCATGCGCTGCTGGAACTGCTCCCAGGATTGCTCCGGGTGCTGCGGCCAGAACTGATTTTTCCCACCCGCCGGCAGGCTGACTTCGTACAGCCGTTGCCATTCTTCCTGCGTGTCATCGAGCATCAGCGCCTTGCCGATCCCGGTGCGCGCCAACGGCATGCGATGGCCAACCCGCGAACGCATTTCCGGACCATTGCGCCCCGGATTCTTGTGCAGGTACAGCACCTCGTCGCCCTCGCGAATCGCCAGGTGAATGGTGTCGCCGGTCAACGCCGACAACTCATCCAGATACGGACCGGCCAACGTGACCAGCGGCAATTCCTCACGCGCCTGAAAGCCCAGTTCGATCAGCTTCGGCCCCAGCAAATAACCGACTTGCGGCACCACGCGCAGATAACGCTCGTCCACCAGGCAACTGGCCAGACGATGGGTGGTGCTGCGCGTCGTGCCGATCAACCGGGCGATTTCCTTGAGATCGCGGGCGCCACTGGCCACGGCCTGAACCACACCCAGACCGCGAAGCAGGGTCTGAGTGCCGGTCGGCGCGGCGTCCTTGGCGATTTTTGGGGCGTCTTCCTGCATATCCAGCCTTTACCGTTGAGCGAGTGAACGGGCGGCATTATGGTCGCCCGACGGCTACGACTACAACTTGATACGCTCGACCTTCCCGACCAGCAGAATGTAGGAAAGCGCCCCCAACAACGCGAGAACCGAGATGTAGGTGATCGCTGGAGCGAACGAATCACCGCTGGCGAGGAAACCGATGACAATCGGCGTGGCAATCGCCGACAGGTTACCGATGAAGTTAAACACGCCGCCGGTCAGCCCCAACAAGCGTGCCGGTGCCAGCGTTGAAACCAGTGACCAGGTGATCGAAGCCAGACCGTTGCCGAAGAACGCCAAGGCGAGGAAGGCAATCACCAGCGGCGTCGACTCGACGAAATTGGCGCCGATGATCGAGGTGGAAATCAGCAAGCCGCCAATGATCGGCAACTTGCGGGCGAAACCCACCGTGTAGCCGCGACGGATCAGGAAGTCGGAGAAGAACCCGGAACAGAGTACGCCGACGAAAGCGGCGAGAAACGGCAACGACGCCAGCAGGCCGGACTTGATGAAATCCATGCCGCGATACTTCACCAGGTAGGTCGGGAACCACGTCAGGAAAAACCACAACGTCGAGTTGAGGCAGAACTGGCCAAGGTAAATGCCCCACAACTTGCGCTTGGTCAGGACGATGCCGAGGTCGGTCCAGCTGAATTTCGCCTTGACCTTCGCTTGCTCGGCCTGAATATCCACCAGCCCGCCGCCTTCGCGGATCAGGTCGATTTCAGCGTCATTGGCGCCTTTGAAATCCCGCGGTTCGCGATACACCGCGTACCAGATCACCGCCCAGAGAATGCCCACCGCACCGGTGCTGACGAACACCATGTGCCAGCCAAATTCATGCTGCAACCAGGCGAGTACCGGCGTCAGGAACGCCAATCCGACGAACTGGCCGGAGGTGTAGAAACCAATGGCCGTGGCGCGCTCGCGCTCCGGGAACCAGGTGGTAACCACGCGGCTGTTGATCGGATACGCCGGTGCTTCCAGCGCACCGACCGCCATGCGCAAGACGAACAGCGCAATGAAGCTGGCGGCGAAACCGAGCATCACCGTGGCGATCGACCACAGCAGCAAGGCGAGGCTATAAAGGATGCGCGGCGGAACACGATCCACCAGCCAGCCGCCGGGGATCTGCATGGCGGCGTAGGTCCAGCCGAACGCGGAGAAGATCAGTCCGACGTGGATCGGGTCGATGCCCAGGTCACTGGTCAGCGCCGGGGCGGCGATGGACAGGTTGCTGCGGTCCAGATAGTTGATCACCACGGTGATGAACAGCAGGACCATGATGAAAAAACGCTTGCGGCTGGGCGCCACCAACGACGCCTGCCCGGTGAGGGTTTGCGGTTGCATGGGGAATGCCTCTTCTTATGTTTATTGAGGTCGATCTGGAACTGGAATGATGCCGATCTCCCTGTCCATGGAGATCAACCTGTGGGAGCCAGCCTGCTGGCGATCGCGTTGGGTCAGTCACCATGAATGCTGGATGTGCCGACCAAATCGCCAGCAGGCTGGCTCCTACAGGGGATTTGCGGTGGGTCAGCGATCACTCACCACTCGGCAAAACTGCCATCGGCATGGCGCCAGATCGGGTTGCGCCAGCGATGCCCGACCGCCGCGCGTTCGATCACGTATTCCTCGTTGATCTCAATCCCCAGGCCCGGGCCGTTCGGAATTTTCACGAAGCCTTTGTCGTAATCGAACACCCGCGGATCCTTGACGTAATCCAGCAGGTCGTTGCTCTCGTTGTAGTGGATACCCAGGCTCTGTTCCTGGATGAACGCGTTGTAGCAAACCGCATCCAGTTGCAGACACGCCGCCAGTGCAATCGGCCCCAACGGGCAATGCAGCGCCAGCGCTACGTCGTAGGCTTCGGCCATGTTGGCGATCTTGCGAGTCTCGGTGATACCACCGGCGTGCGAAGCATCCGGCTGGATGATGTCGACGTAACCTTCGCTGAGCACGCGCTTGAAATCCCAGCGCGAGAACAGACGCTCACCGAGGGCAATCGGTGTGCTGGTCAGCGGTGCCAGCTCCTTCAGCGCTTCGTAGTTTTCGCTGAGCACCGGCTCTTCGATAAACATCAGTTTGTACGGATCGAGTTCCTTCATCAGCACCTTGGCCATGGGTTTGTGCACCCGGCCATGGAAGTCCACACCGATACCCACGTTCGGGCCGACCGCATCACGCACGGCGGCGACGTTGGCCAGGGCCAGGTCGACTTTCTCGAAGGAATCGAGGAACTGCAGCTCTTCGGTACCGTTCATTTTCACGGCGGTGAAACCACGGCTGACCGCTTCTTTCGCGGCGCGCGCGGTGTCTGCCGGACGGTCACCGCCAATCCACGAATAGACACGAATCTTGTCGCGCACCTGACCACCGAGCAGGTCGCTGACCGACACACCCAAGGCCTTGCCCTTGATGTCCCACAACGCCTGGTCGATACCGGCCAGCGCACTCATGTGGATCGCACCGCCCCGGTAGAAGCCACCGCGATACAACACGGTCCAGATGTCTTCGATGTTGCGTGGGTCTTTGCCGATCAGGTAGTCGGACAATTCTTCAACGGCAGCCGCCACCGTATGGGCACGACCTTCGACCACGGGTTCGCCCCAACCGGTCACGCCCTCGTCGGTTTCCACTTTCAGGAAGCACCAGCGCGGCGGAACGATGAAGGTGGTCAGTTTGGTGATTTTCATCTCTTCTCTCTCTTGTTAGATGCAGCGCGCTCGGCGCCAAAAAAGTCTTAACGCAGAGCGTTCCATGCAGCGACGTAGGCCTTGGCGTTGGACGCCACTTGCGCCGCCGTCATGCCCGGTTTGAACAACCCGGACCCGAGGCCGAAGCCCTTCACGCCCGCATCGATAAACACCTGCATGTTCTCCGGGGTGATCCCGCCCACCGGCGCCAGAATCGTCCCGGCGGGCAACACCGCCAGCCAGGCTTTTACAACCGCCGGGCCCATTTGCTCGGCGGGGAACATCTTCAGCACGTCCGCGCCTTCCGCCAATGCAGCGAACGCTTCGGTCGGCGTCGCCACGCCAGGCGACAGAAACAACCCGGCGGCCTTCGCGGCACGCAGCACTTTGGGATCGCTGTGGGGCATGACGATGACCTGCCCGCCGGCGGCTTTCACTTGCTCGACCTGCTCCGGAGTCAGCACCGTGCCCGCGCCGATCAGGCAATCGGCAGGCAAGGTACTGCGCAGGATGCGGATACTTTCGTACGGCTCGGGGGAATTGAGCGGCACTTCGATGACGCGAAATCCGGCTGCGTAAAGGACTTCTCCGATAGCCGCCGCTTCCTGCGGGCGCAGGCCACGCAGGATTGCGATCAGACCGTTTTGCGCCAATGCTTGTTTGAGCATGTCAGACCTCCAGTCAGGTTTAACGGGATGGGTTTGGAGTGATCAGCCCGGCGGCGAGCGCCAGTTGCCACAACCCGCGTTCGGTAGCCTGTTCGGCCAGCGTCACTCGGGCAAAACCGCAGGCGTCGAGCGCCCGGCTGTAACGGGCACAGAGTTGGGAATTGCCGATGAGAATGATCGACGGCAGATGAACGCTGTTGCGCCGACGCCGCTGAACCGTGGCCAGCGCCGACAGCTCATGACCGATCAACAGGCCGGACAAATAATCCGGTTGCGCACTGCCGCTCAGTTCGCCGGTCAGCCCGAGGCTGCGGGCACTGAACAGCGTCGACAGCGGGCCGATTTCGCCGTCCGCCGACAGGGCCACTTGCACGCCACGGTCAAACGCGTCGCCATCGAAAGACCCACCGCGTTGCTGGGTGCGCCCCAGAATGCTGTGTTCGCTGAGCACCGCGAAGACTTCGCCGGTCATGAAGGTGTCGAAATGCACGATGCAGCCGTCGGCCACTTCCACCCATTTCGAATGGCTGCCCGGCAGGCCGATCAACAGATCGCTGCCCGCCCCGCCCGCCAAGTTTTGCAGCACGCCGAGGACCTGGGTTTCTTCACCGCGCATCACGTTCGGCAGGCGCGAACGCTGAATCACACCCGGCACGATGTGCACATCGACACCGCGAAGACTGCGAATGGTTTGTAGGGAGGTTCCGAGATTGGCAACGTTTGCCGGCGTGTCGCGGTAGGCCGCTTCGCGCCAGCCTTGCGCGCTGCCAACCATGCCACAGGCAATCACCGGCAAACCGGGTTGCTCATCGAGCCAGTCACCGCAGGCCTCGTCAAAGGCCAGTTCAAAACCGTCGGTGCATGCCAGACCGTTAATGATTCGCGGCGTCCGGGGCAGCTGCATGATTCCCGATGACAGCGAACGCTGTTCGAGCACCTGGCCACCCGCGGCGAGTTTGTAAGCACGTAATGAGGTTGTCCCCCAATCGAGCGCGATCAATTGCGCCAGCATCGCTTCACCTGTTTTGTTTATTGGCAGTGAGTGAGCTGGACTATAAACCCTGACACGATCAAATCTCAATATATAAATATACATCCCATATTTTGGGATCAAACAAAAAAAGATCGCAGCCCTCGGCAGCTCCCCAATTAGGAGCCACCGAGGGCTGCGATCCTTTAAACGATCAATTGCCCGCAGCAAAATCCCTTAGCACCGCACCATCCATCCGATACCGCACCCACTCCTCCTGAGGCTGCGCTCCCAAGGACTTATAGAACTCAATAGCCGGCTTGTTCCAGTCCAGCACGCTCCACTCAAAACGCCCGCAATCATTGGCGCAGGCGATTTTCGCCAAGTGGCGCAGCAGGGTTTTACCGGCGCCGCCACCGCGTTGCTCGGGAGTGATGTAGAGGTCTTCGAGGTACAGGCAGTTGCTGCCGAGCCAGGTGGAATAGCTGAAGAAGAACACCGCAAAGCCGATCGGCAAACCGTCGCGCAGGCAGATCAGGCCGTGGGCGGTGGCGCCTTCGCTGAACAGGCTGCGCTCGATGTCGGCGACGCTGGCGATGACTTCGTGGCGGGCACGTTCGTAATCGGCCAATTCAGTGATGAACGCGAGGATTTGCGGTGCATCGCTGGGGGTCGCCGGGCGGATTTCGATCGTCATGGACGTGCCTTCGTCAAAAGTGGAAAACGCCATACTAAGTCGGCGCGCAACGCTCGTCACACTGGAAATTCAAAGCTGATCTATGGAGGATGTGGAACCGCTGCCCCAACCGTTTTCACTTAACAGGACGTTTATGACGACTGATGCTTTCGCGCCGCTGCCAATCCTCGCCGCCAGGTTGCTGCCCCACGCACTGGAACCCTCGGAAGACGGCGCCCACGATCTGTCGCACCTGCAGCGGGTCTGGCACAACGTGCGCACTCTTCATGCTGAGGAAGGTGGCGATATTGAAGTGCTGCTGGCAGCGGTGCTTTTGCATGATTGCGTGTCGGTGGAGAAGAACTCGCCGTTGCGTTCGCAAGCATCGCGACTGGCCGCCGAGAAGGCCTCTGCAGTGTTGACCGACATGCACTGGCCCAGCGCAAAAATCAGCGCCGTTGTACACGCCATCGAGGCCCACAGCTTTTCTGCCAACATCACCCCAAGTTCCCTCGAAGCGAAAATCATGCAGGACGCCGACCGTCTCGATTCCCTTGGCATGCTCGGCGTTGCGCGCACCTTTTACATCGCCGGTCGCATGGGCAGCGCGCTGTATGACCCACAAGACCCGGAAGCGAATGCGCGGGAATACGATGACAAGCGCTTTTGCCTCGATCATTTCCAGACCAAGCTGCTGCACTTGGCAGACGGCTTCCAGACCCTCACCGGTCAACGCCTGGCCCGCATCCGGCATGAACGTTTGAAAAATTTCATGGAGCTGTTCAAGGAAGAAATCGGCATCGGCTGAGCGCATTACTCCGCCCACCACTAACCCTGGAATCGATAACCTCAGACCTAACATCGGCGCCTTGCATGATAGATAGATGACACTCTCCGTTATCGGGTCAAGGAAGCGCGTCATGTCTACTGCTCCACCTCAGGTCTCCAGCAAACTGTTCGGCCTGTTTTGCCTCGCCAGTTATTTGCTGTCGCTGTCCTATGGCTCGACGTTTTTGCTGTCGCTGTTGATCGGCTCGCGCGGCGGCAATGAACACGATGCCGGAAGCGTGATTTCGGCGGCGATGCTCAGTACGTTTGCGGCGGTGATCGTTTCCGGGCACTTGTCCGACTGGCTTGGCGCGGCGCGTTCGATTGCGTTGTTCGGCGTGCTGCTGGTGGCGGCCAGCCTGGGTTTTGCACTGACGCCGGGCTTCGGCCATCTGCTGCTGTTTTTCGGCTTGCTGCTGGGTTTGGGCTGGGGCGTTTTCTATACGCTCGGGCCGATCATCGTCGCGAGCCTTGTGACGCCTGCCCAGCGGGCCAGATATTTCGCGCTGCTGTCGGGCAGCATGATGACCGGGATCGGCAGCGGTCCGTTGCTGGGCCGCGCGGCCAGTGCGCTGGGCTATCCCGTAACGGCGGCGTTTTACCTCGCGGCGCTGGCCAGCCTGATCGGCGTTTTACTGTTCTGGCGCCTGGATGCGCAGCTGAAAAAAGCACCCTCGCCTACCGCTGCGGTCGCACGCATTTCCTGGCGTGCAACCCGGCAGATTTTATCGTCCCGCGCAGTGTTCCCGATCCTCATGGTCGGCCTCGGCGGCTGTGTGTTCGGTGGTCTGTCGAGCTTCCAAACCAGCTACGCGGCGTCTCGTTCGCTGGATTACTCGCTGTTCTTTTTCGGCTTCATGGGCGCGGCGATCAGCAGTCGGATGGTGATTGCCGGATTCGTGGTCAAGCGCGATCCGTTCCGCGCGTCTTGCCTGTTGTCCGGGCTGATGATGGTTTCGATTGTGATGTTCGGTTTCGTGGTCGACAGCGGCTTGAGCTACGTGCTCGCGGCGATGATGCTCGGGGTCGGTTACGGGCTGACGTATTCGGTGATCAATGGCCTGGCGGCGAATGAAGCGCCGCACGGCACCACCGCGCAAGCGTTGCTGCTGTTCAGCCTGTCGTACTTCATTGGTGTGTTCGGCTTTCCGTTGCTGGCCGGGAAGATCATCGTCGAACACGGGATGGCGACACTGTTGCTCACCGTTCTCGCCGTGGCGCTGTTGAACTGGCTGATCACCGTGGGCCGCCTGATCTGGCGCCGCTACACGGTCAAAACGTTGCAAGAGGCCTGAACCGTTCGTCGTTCATCAGTATCCATGAGCGTCGATAAAACCGATCAAGCTTGGTGCGGCTAGGGTTGAGGTGGCGCGCAAGTTGGAGGTGTAAACGTTTGAGGGCCCCTTCGCGGGCAAGCCTCGCTCCTACAGGAACTACGCGATCCCTGTAGGAGCGAGGCTTGCCCGCGAAGACGTCAGATCAGGCGCCGAACGTTTTACTGATCAACGCATCCACCTCATCCGCCCCAGGCGAAGTCGCCGGCCCCCACCGAGTCACCGCCAGCGCCGCAGCCGCATTCGCCCGCCGCGCCGCCTCACCCGCCGACAACCCTCGCGCCAACCCGGCCACAAACACCCCGGCATGGGCATCCCCGGCGCCGTTGCTGTCCACCGCCTCAACCTTGAAACCCGGCACGTGCTGACGCTCGCCATGCTGATGAATCCAGCACCCTTGCGGACCGTCGCGGACCACCATCAACACCTTCGACGGCAGATGATCGGCCAATCGATCCAGCGCCTCGGCAATGTCCGACGCCCCGGTAAACCGCAGCGCCTCGACGCTGTTGCTGGTCCACACATCGATGCGCGGCAACAACGCCTGCATCAACGGCGCATCGGGTGATTCCACCAGCGGGCCCGGGTCGAACACCACGTTGATCGCACTCGGCAAATCCAACACCCAATCCACCAGCGCCTGAGCCTTGCCGACATGCAGCAGGCTGTAGCCGCTGACGTAGACATAGTCGCCCGCCTGCGCCGCTACGCTGTTCAAATCCTCTGCGGACACTTCACCTTCGGCGCCGATGTAGGAAACGAAGCTACGTTCAGCCGAGGCGTCCGTGATCGCCACGCACAACCCCGTGTCTCGTTCAGCACTGTGAGCAATGCCGATGCGAATGCCTTCAGCCTTCATCGCCTCACGCGCCAGGTCGCCGAAACGACCAGTGCCATGACGGCCCAGGTAAACCACCGGCAAGCCATTACGCTGAGCGGCGGCCATCACATTGAACCCGCCGCCGGCTTCGAAACTGGCGGATTGCGCCAGTACGTCGCCGCCGGCTTGAGGCAGTTTATCCACGGCCATGACCAGGTCGATGATGACCTGGCCGGTGTGCAACATTTTAGGCATGAGCATTCTCGAGCGACGCGGCGCGGCGATCCCTGGCCCCGCCGAGTACAAAGTAAATCCCGCCGGCGACCAGGAACGTCACGATCCAGCCGAGGCCGTTATGGCCCAGCCACGAGTCGGAGAGGAACCCACGGAACCAGACGGTTTGTTCGGTGGTGCCAATGGTGGTGAAGCTGAAACCCAGCACGATCGCCAGGGCCCACGCACCGAAAGCACGCCACTCGACGCCGCCGCGATACCAGTAGGCGCTGCTCGGGCTGACGTCCAGCAGGTCTTTGGGGCTGTAGTAATGACGATGAATCAGGTCAACGACGAAGATCCCGACCCACGCCGTGATCGGCACGGCCAGCAGCGAAATGAAGGTGATGAACGGGCCGTAGAAACTGTCGGCGATCAGCATGAAGTAAATCGAACCGGCGAAAATCGCGACGATGTCGACCACCACGGCGTAGACGCGCTTGACCTTCAGGCCGAGGGTCAGCGTGGTCAAGCCGGCGGAATACACCGACAGGTTGTTCGACAGCAGCAAGCCGCCGAACGCGGTGATCAGGTACGGCACGGCCATCCAGGTCGGCAGCATGTCGCGGATCGCGATGATCGGGTCAGTGGCCGACGCCAGGTCGTTGTTGCCCACCGACAGCAGGCCGCCGAGGGTGATCAGCAACACCAGCGGGATCCCGGCACCAAACGCGGCGGAAGCCACCAGACGTGCCGCCTTGACACTGCGATGCTGATAACGCGACATGTCCGCACCGGCGTTGGCCCAACCGATCCCGGTGCCGGCGGCCATGGTGCCGACGCCGATGATCATTGCGCTAAGCGGTGCAGGCGTGGCGTTGAACACGGCGCTCCAGTCGATGGTGGCGCAGAGGAAACCGCCGACCAGAATGTTCAGCGCGCCGAACACATAAGTCGCCCACTTCTGAATCACCAGCAACGTCGCGTGACCGAGGCCGGACACCGACAAGGTCAGCAGCACGAAAATCGCGATGAAGATCAGGGTCAGCACCGGTGCGCTTTTGGCTTCCACCGGCGAGCCGAACAGGATCGAGCACAGCGACAGCAACACGAACGCGGCGGTGGTGGTGTTGACGGTTTCCCAACCCAGCCGCGACATCAGCGAAACCAGGGTCGGGCCGATGTTGCCGCGTACGCCGAAGATCGCCCGCGACAGCGTCAGGCTCGGTGCGCGGCCACGGCGACCGGCGATGGAAATGATCCCGACCACCGCAAAGGAACCGGCAGCACCGAGGATCGCGACGATGATCGCCTGCCAGATCGCCAACCCGCGAAACGCCACCAGCGTAGCGCCGAGCGGCAGGCCGAGGATGGAAATGTTAGCGGCGAACCAGACCCAGAACAGCTGCAGCGGATGCCCGTTGCATTCGGCTTCCGGCACCGGCTCGATGCCACGGGTTTCCAGTTGCCCGGCACTTTGCCCGGCGTTCGATGAACTCATGTGAAATGCTCCTGTTGCCTTTGTTGTGGTTATGGGCAATGACGGAAGACGAAAACAACATCCCGGCTGTCCTGGCCAAGTCAGTGCGATCCATTGCGGGGTTATCAATTCAAATAAGCGGCGCGCCTATCGCCGGCAAGCCGGTCTCGCTCCCACAGGGATAGTGCAAACCTCACGGTACACGCCGTACCTGTGGGAGCGAGATCGGCTTGCCGACGATGGCGTCAGCACAGTCAACGCAGGGCGAGAAGGCCCTGCACCAATGGCTCTAAATCCAATTCATTAACGATTTTGACCTTGTCGATCATCGCCACCGGCCAACTCTCAAGCCCCAGACAAGCCCCGAGCATGGCCCCCAGAATCGCCGCGATGGTGTCGGTGTCGCCCCCCAGACCTGCGGCCATGCACAGCGCGTCGAAGGCATTTATTTCACCGATGGCCACTTGCTGCGCCAAGGCAAACGAAACCACCACCGACTCCTGCGAAGCCACCGACGTGCCGATCACGTCGTACATCAAGTCCGCCAGCATCGCCTTGTCGCTGTCGACGCTGATCGTCCGCGCCCAACTGATGCGCGAGGCAATGCGTCCGCCCGCGACCCAGTGGCCGTGGCTTTCCGCTTGTTGGGCGATTTGCTGGCCGAGGTTCAACGCCTCGCCGAGGTCCATGCCGTTGATGCCGGCCGAGACCACCGCCGCCACCGCCGCCGCGCTGGAGATGCCCAGCGTGGTGTTGTGGGTGACCTGGCAGGCCTGCACCACGGCGTTGATGAAACGCTCGGGATCGCGGACATCCGCCGAAATGCCGACGGGTGTGATGCGCATCGCCGCGCCGTTGGTGGTGCCGTAGCGCCCCGCTTCTTCCGGCGAATGACCGGCGAGGATCATCTCGATCGCCCGTTTGGTCGACGGCCCGAGCAAATCCTGCGAGCCCTTGGCCTGCATCGCGGCTTCCCATTCGATCAGCCGTTGCGCCAGTACCGACGGTTCGATCCTGCCCTTGCCGTCGATCAACAACTGACCGACCAGAATCGCCTGTTCGGTGTCGTCGGTGATCGAGCCTTTAGGCATGTTGGCCGCAATCGGTTGATTGGGGCCGGCGTCTTGCAGATCGGTGATTTCACCGAAACGCGCCTTGATAACGGCGCGGCTCAGCGATTGCGTCGGCATGCCCAGCGCATCGCCCAGGGCCAGTCCGTAAAACGCGCCCAGTGCACGATTGAGCGCGGTCATTGTGGGTTTCCAAATTGCAGGTGCAGGCGAAAGTGCACGGGATCGAGCAGGCTTTCGACCTGTTCCATGAAGCGGTTCTGCCGGTCGTAGGTGGTGCGCAAGGCTTTGAGGAACACCGTGCCGACCGGACGACCGAGCAGCTCGGCGTCTTCGGCGCTCAAGGGTTCGGCGCCGATCCATTGATCGCCGCGCTCGCCGATGTAGCCGTACGCGGCCAGGGTGATGGTCAGGGAATTGTCGATCAGGCCGACACGCGGCAGGCTTTCCAGGCCTCCGGTGGCGGGCATCAATGAGCGTTCGAGGGAAACCAGCTTGCCGTCGGTGGAACGACGGCGGCGGTCGAGGGTGATGAATTGGTCAGTGCCGAAACGCGGCAGCAGGTCGGGGCGAGTCACCGCCTCGAGCCGCAGCACTTCGGTATTGATCAGCGCCCCGCTGTCGGCCAGCGCCTGCGCCCAACCGCTGCGCTGATCGAGCACCACCCCGTCGAACGTGACGATGGAACCGACACCACTTTGCGTCGCGATGTAGTTGCGCCGTTTCAATTCGGCCAGGGCTTCACGCAGCGTACCTCGGCTGACTTTGAATTCTTGAGCCAACTGATGCTCGCCCGGCAACTGAAAACCGTCCTCCATGAGGCCGCTTTCAATGCGCCGGATGAGTTCGTCGACCACCCGTTGTTTCTTGTCAAATCGTACCTGTCTAATCATGTACAAATTGATACCCGAAACGACTTGTAACAGGCAAGACATATTTAGGGGGAGTGACGGAAGGATGCGGTCGCGAGGTGAACCAGGTACATCGTCTTCGCGGGCAAGCCTCGCTCCTACAGGTTATATGTCAGTCGCGTAATCCATGCACGACACATAACCTGTAGGAGCGAGGCTTGCCCGCGAAGGGGCCAGCACAGACAACAAAAATCTCAGCGTTGTTTCAGACGGTCGATAACCACAGCCAGCAGCAAAATCGAACCACGAATCACGTACTGATAAAACGTATCGATGTTCTTCAGGTTCATCGCATTCTCGATGATCGCCAGAATCAACACCCCGGCGATCACATGCCGGATCATGCCGATCCCGCCACTGAGCGAAACCCCGCCAAGCACACACGCCGAGATCACCGTCAGCTCGAAACCCTGCCCGATCATCGGCTGGCCGGAAGTCATCCGCGACGCCAGAATCACCCCGGCCAACGCCCCGATCACACCGTGCACGGCGAAGATGATGATCTTGGTCCGGTCAACGTTGACCCCGGCCAGCAGCGCCGCTTCCTGGTTGCCGCCGATGGCCATGGTGTTGCGCCCGTAGGTGGTGTAATTCAGCAACCAGCCGAAAAACAGGAAGCAGGCAATGGTGATCAGGATCGGCACCGGCACGCCAAACAACTGGCCGTTACCGAAGACGAAGAACGACTCCTGCGACACACCCACCGCTTTGCCATTGGCAAAAATGTAGGCCAGACCGCGAACGATCTGCATGGTCGCCAACGTAGTGATCAATGCATTGACCCGCAACTTGGCGATCACGATCCCGTTGATCAGCCCGACGATCAAGCCCATGAACAGCGCCGCCGCCACACCGAGAAACACGCTGTCGGTGTCGCGCATCACCACCGCCGCGACCACGCCGGCACAGGCAATCACCGAGCCCACCGACAAGTCGAAATGCCCCGACGCCAGGCAATACAACATGGTGCATGCGGCAATCCCGGTGGTGGAAATCGCCAGGCCCAGGCCGCGCATGTTCAGCGGCGAAAGGAAGTTGTCGATCAGCAAGGTGCAGAGCACAAAGATCCCGACGGCCGCGAGCAGCATCACCCAGTCATCGAGAAAGCGCCGCAGGTCCAGAGGTTTGCGCTGGGTGGGCAGAGCGTTGTTTTGGGTTGTCATCATAGTCACCTCTCAGTTCGCCACGCCGTCAGCACGGTGGCGCGGCAAAGCCAGTTGCAGCAGGTTGGATTCGTTGGCCTCGTCACGGGACAGTTCGCCGCGCATCGCGCCTTCGCAGAGCACCAGGATGCGGTCGGAAATACCCATCACTTCCATCAGGTCGCTGGACACCACGATCACCGCGATGCCGCTTTCAGCCAGGTTATGGATGATCTGGTAAATCTCGGCCTTGGCGCCGATGTCGATGCCGCGAGTCGGTTCGTCGAGCAGCAGCACTTTCATCGGCATCGACAGCCAGCGGCCGAGAATCGCCTTCTGCTGATTGCCGCCGGACAGGTACATGATTTTCTGCGCCGCGCTGGGCGTCTTCACTTTCAGCGCCTTGATCTGCTTGTCGGCGTTGTCCTTCTCCCACAGGCCGCGCAACAGGCAACCGAAAGTGGAATGGGCGCCGCGCGCGCTGATGTTGATGTTCTCGGCAACGCTGGAGAGCGGCATGATGCCCTCCTTCTTGCGGTCCTCGGGACACAGCAGAATGCCGGCGGCAATCGCATCGCGGGGTGAACGCAGTTTCAGTTCATGCCCGCGCAATTCCAGGCGCCCGGCGGTGTTGCGTTCAAGGCCGCTGAGCATGCGGAACAGCTCGGTTCGCCCAGCTCCCACCAGGCCGAACAGCCCGAGAATTTCGCCTTTGTGCGCATCGAAACTCACCGGCTCACGCAAGCCCGGCCCGAGCAGACCGTCGACCCTCAACGCCACCGCGCCACGCTTGCGCGGGCGGTAATCGTAGATGTCCTGAATGTCGCGCCCGACCATGCACGTGACCAATTGATCGTGGGTCAGCTCGCTCATGTCCTCGAAGGTGCGCACGTAGCGGCCGTCCTTGAACACCGTCACCGCGTTGCAGATGCGGAACACTTCTTCCATGCGATGGGAGACGTAAAGCACCACTTTGCCTTCGTCGCGCAGGCGCCCGATGATCGCCATCAAGCGATCGATCTCCCGCGCCGAGAGGCTACTGGTCGGTTCGTCGAACGCGATCACATGCGCGCCACGGGACAACGCCTTGGCGATTTCCACCAGTTGCCGTTGACCGAGGGACAGGCGCCCGACTTTCTCCTGCGGATCGATTTCATCGGCCAGGCCCTTGAGGCAGGCCAGCGCTTGTTGTCGCAGTGCGTTGCGATTGATCAGGCCGAAACTGGCAGGCAAATGACCGAGGAACAGGTTTTCCGCCACGGTCATTTCCGGGACCAGATGCAGTTCCTGATGGATCACCGCCACCTTGTTGCCGATGCTGTCGGCGGTGGATTTGAAGACCATCGTTCGCTCGCCGATCTGCAGGTCGCCGCTGTTCGGCGTGTAGGCGCCGCCGAGGATTTTCAGCAGGGTCGATTTGCCGGCGCCGTTCTCACCCATCAAGGCATGAACCTGACCCGGATGGGCGACGAAGCTGATGCCGTCCAATGCCTTTACCCCGGGAAAGGTCTTGCCGATCCCGTTGAAGCGCAGGCTGCCGCCGGCGCTGTCGTGTTGTGTCTGTACTTGCGCGTGCATAAAACACCTCATCACACAGATCAGGCAGCCCCGTCGCCAGGGCCGCCGATGAAATCAACCGCGCCTCAGTTCCAGAGGCCGATTTTTTCCAGTTCCTGCTTGAAGTTGTCGCGCGTGATCAGGGTCACGTCGTCCATGGCGGTGTACTTCGCCGGCTCTTTGCCGGTGGTGACCCACTCGAACATCATGCTGGCGGCGTTGTAACCCTCGATGTGCGGGCTTGGCAGCATCGAGCCGAAGAAGCCGCTGTTGGGCTTTTTCAGTTCGCCGATGGCGTCGGTGCCGTTGATGCCGATGCCGATCACATTGGCGGCGGCAAAACCGGCGCTCTCGGTGGCGCGCACGCCGCCCAGCACGGTGTTGTCGTTCATGCCGCCGATGATCAGGTTCTTCGCCGCGCCCGGCAGTTTCACCAGCGCCGAGTTGGTGGCGTCCATGCTGCCCGGCACGTCGAGGGTTTTCAGGGCCGAGAACAGGATGTGGTCTTTTGGCATGCCGGCGTCTTCCAGCGCTTTGACTGAACCGTCGGTGCGCTTCTTGCCGGTGTCGAGTTCGTTGTAGGTGTTGATGACCGCGTAAGTGTCTTTCCAGTCCCAGTTACGTTTTTTCGCTTCGGCGGCCATCGCCGCGCCCTGCTTCTGGCCGACTTCGAACGCCGCCATGCCGAGGTAGGGAACGTCTTCCATGAACTTGCCGCTGGCATCGACGAAACGGTCATCCACGGCAATCACTTTCAAACCGTTGAGTTTGGCTTTGGCCATGATCGCCGGGCCGAGGGACACGTCCGGCGGGCAAATCACGAAGCCCTTGGCGCCGTTGGCAGCCAGGCTGTCGATGGCGGACAGGGTTTTCTCGCCGTCCGGCACGGCGATCTTGATGACCTTGAAGCCTTTCTCTTTACCGGCCTTTTCGGCGAAGGCCCATTCGGTCTGGAACCAGGGCTCTTCCGCCTGCTTGACCAGAAAACCGATCTTCACTTCCTCGGCCGCCAGCAAGCTGCTGCTGAGGCTGACCGCGGTGACCGCCAAAGCGGCACAGCACAGGGAACGGATCCCACGACGACGATTCATAAGCTGACTCCTTGTTATTTTTTTGAGCGTTATTTTTCAAAGCCGGTGCAAACGTTGTAGCAAATAGTCATATCGTATGATGATTGGATTTCAGGCGTAATTCCGCGCCTGAAACCCCGGTTATTCAGTCGTGGTACATCACCGAGCGCCCACCATCGATGGTGATGCACGAGGCGTTGATGAACGGCGCTTCATCGCTGGCCAGGAAGACTGCCGTCATCGCCACTTCAATCGGCTGGCCAATGCGCCGCGGCGGATGCAGATCGAAAGCGCGCTGACGTTCGGCCTGCGGGTCGGCAAAACCGTTCCAGTAATCGACGTTCAGTTGGGTTTCGATGTAGCCCGGTGCAATGGCGTTGACGCGAATGCCTTTCGGCGCGTATTCGATGCCCAGTGCGCGGGTCAGGCCGAGCAAACCGTGCTTGGCCACCGGGTACGGGAAGCAGCCGGGAATGATGTGCGTGGAATGGGTCGAGGCGATATTGATGATGCTGCCGACGCCCTGCTCGATCATCTGCGGCAACACCGCCTTGCAGCCGAACCAGGCGCCATCGAGGTCGATGGCAAAGCAGCGGCGCCAGTCTTCTTCAGTCATTTCCAGCGGATCGCGGAACACATTGACGCCGGCGCAGTTGACCAGCACGTCGATGCGGCCATGCAACTCGACGGCCCTTTTTGCCATCGCGTGCAGGTCTTGTTGATTGGATACGTCAACCTTGATCGCCTGAACATCGAAGCCTTGGGCGCGCCAATGCGCCGCGACGCTTTCGACTTTCTCGCCCTGGATGTCGCTGATGATCAGCCTGGCTTGCTGGCAAGCGAAGGCCGCAACAATCGCCTCGCCAATGCCCTGAGCGGCACCGGTCAGCAGCACGACCTTGTTTTTCAGGCGCTCGCCCTTCGACGGCTCGGGCACCGGAGGCAGGGAGAGCGCTTCAGCCATGGATCAGCACTCCCTTTCGCGGGCACGACAAAAACCGGGCATCAGTCGATGTCCGGCCAAAAAACGTGTTGGAAAATCGCTGCATCACTTCACCTGTTTTGTTTTTTTAAGTGTGAGTGCGTGTAACTGATGGGGCCGACTATAAACCCGACCGCCAAATAATCTCAATATATAATTTTACATCCCATATTTTGGGATTTAATCGGCAAATCTCGTACAGGGCTTTCCGGGTATATCGACCCGGATCGACAACACCGCGCCGTCCAGCGGATGGTTGAGCGGGCTCGCAGCGCTGGTGATGTAGAGGGTTTTCAGGTCGGCGCCACCGAAGACACAACTCGTCGGGCGACTGACTGGCAATTCGATGATGCGATCGACATACCCATCCGGTGTCAGCCGGATCAGGCAGCTGCCGTCCCAGCGTGCGTTCCAGATATAACCTCTGGCATCCATCGCCGAGCCGTCGGGGCCGCCACGTTGATGCGGGCCGAACCAAACCAGCGCGGGATCGAGGCCGCCGTCGGTGCGGATGAAATGCTGGTAGAGCGTGCCATCCAGGCTGTCGGCGAAATAAAGCGTGGTGGCGTCATCGCTCCACAACAACGTGTTGGGAATGCCCAAACCGCGCAGCAGCGGCGTGACCCGGGCATCCCGGTCGATACGAAACAAGCCGCCGGAACGCCGCACAACGGGCAGGTCTTCGCCATTTTCGCCGATGTTGTTTTGCATGGTGCCGAGCCAGAGTCGCCCCTGGGCATCGCAACGGGCTTCGTTGCCGCGATTGCCCGGCTGCGGGTCCGCGACGCAGAACAAGGTCAGCCGTGGCTCAAGGCCTGGTGAATCCAGATCGAGCCGATACACGCCACTGCTCAACGTCACCAGCGCATCGCCGCTTTCGCAGGGAATGAAAGCCGACACGTGCTCGGGCATCTGCCAGATCTGCACGTTGGCACCGATCAGGCGCAGTACCTGTTTGCCGGCGATATCCACCCAATAGAGGGCTTGCGTCGGCGCATCCCAGAACGGGCCTTCGCCGAGGCGTGCCCGGTGTCCGGTGACTGCGGTCCATTCCATGAAACCTCCTGCGTTGTTCTTGTTTTATGTGGGAGCGGGCTTGCTCGCGAAGAGGTCGTGTCAGACGACATTGACGTTGAATGACACACCGCCTTCGCGAGCAAGCCCGCTCCCACAGGGGATTAGTGTGATCAGCCGGCTTTTTTGTCGGCCATGACTTTTGGGTAGAAACGTTTGATGGCCAGGTCGGCGTTGTCGATCAGCGTCATGCAAGCCCACACACCGCGCGCCGCGTCGCGGGCGGCGATGGCGTCGGCCATGTCCTTGTGAATCGGCAGCGTGCGGCGCAGTTCGTCCGGATCGGCGGCGGAGACTTCAAAAGAAACCGCCAGCAACGCGCCGAGGGCCGGGACCATTTGTTCGATGAATTGATTGTGGCTGGCCGCGAGGATGCACTCGTGGAAGAACTGGTCGGCGCGGTTGTAATCGATGCCGCTGTGCACCGCGCGCTCCAGCGCGTTATAGGCCTGAAGCACCGCCTGCACCTGCTCGACGGTCGCTCGCTCGCAGGCCCAGCGCACGGCCATCGGCTCGATGGTGCGGCGTAAATCGAGGAGGTCGTCGACGAAGTTTTCCGGCAGGCCGCTGCGGGACAGCCAGCCGACGACTTGCGGATCGAAGAGGTTCCAGCGCCGCACCGGCAATACCCGCGTGCCAACCTTCGGCCCGACTTCGAGCATGCCTTTGGCGACCAGGGTTTTGATGGCTTCCCGGATGACGGTGCGGCTGACGCCGAGCTGCTCGCCCAGGTCAGCCTCAACCTTGAGGGTTTCGCCGGGTTTTACCTGGCCCGCCGCAATCCAGCAACCCAGCCAATCGACCGTCGATGCGTGAAAACTGCTGGACATGGGCACCTCGATGCAGGGACGGCACAATGCCGTTCGCGATGGTTGCCCACGCTAATCATCATACGATTGGGTGTCAATTTGATTTTGAAGCTGAGTAGCGAGATCGCGTTATCGTTCTTCGCGGGCAAGCCTAGCTCCTACAGGTGCCGGCGAACTCTGTAGGAGCGAGGCTTGCCCGCGAAGGCGTCAGCACTGACGACTCAAGGCTCGAGGCCGATGGGGAAGAAGATGCCGCCGCTCCATACGCCCAGCCAACGCTGCCCATCGATTTCACGAGTCACCGCCAGCTCCACCAATTGGTAAAACACATTGCGATGAATCAGCGCTTCGAGATTGGTGCGCACATGCACGTA
Organism: Pseudomonas sp. PDM01; assembly: GCF_014852325.1. Classification (NCBI taxonomy): domain Bacteria; kingdom Pseudomonadati; phylum Pseudomonadota; class Gammaproteobacteria; order Pseudomonadales; family Pseudomonadaceae; genus Pseudomonas; species Pseudomonas sp. PDM01. The sequence goes on along the minus strand of NZ_JACVBK010000011.1, from coordinate 40,721 downwards.
AGGCGCAGGCTCCTGTGTCACCGGGTCAATCACCACGCGGATCGCATGGTCGGCACCGGCCTCGGCGGTTTCATCCACATGGGTGGTGAAGCGCAAGACCTGGGCTTCACCCTCGCCTTCAACATCCACGGCAATCGCCACGAACGGAGCATCGTCAACCTTGATGCCGACTTTCTCGACCGGGGTGATGAGGAAATAATCATCGCCGTCGCGGCGAATGATGGTGGAGAACAGTTTGACCATCGGCTTGCGCCCGATCGGCGTGCCCAGGTAATACCAGGTGCCGTCGCGGGCGATGCGCATGTCGATGTCGCCGCAGAAGTCGGGGTTCCACAAGTGGACCGGTGGCAAGCCTTGGGTCTTGGGGATTTGCCCCAACAGGTCGTTGGCTTTTTGCGGGCCACTCATGGCGTTCTCCTTGGAATTACTGGTCGCTGAACCCCAGCAGGCTGCGCGCGTATTGCCGCAGCGGCGGGCCCATCAGGTCTTCTGGCTTTTTGTCGTAGAACGTCAGTAAACCGCCACGACTCTTGATACGTGCAGTATCAATCAAATACTGGGTGCTGGTCTCGATCAACATGATCTGAATCACGCCGGAGTCGATACCGAGACGATCCACGGCTTCCTGATCGAGCCATTCGTCCGTGTTGCCGATACGGTCGTCAGTCTTGGCGAAACGGGTGTAGAGCAGGTAATGCGCACCGACCGCACGGGCTTCGCCCATGGCCTGGTCGAGGCCTTCCGGCGTGCGTGCACGGCGGACCATCGGGAAGTATTCGATAAAACCGTCGAAGGCGACTTCGGCGATCACGTTAGGTCGCGGGTAGACCGCACTGCCCGGCGGCACAAAGGCGCCTTGGGCGATATAGACGAACGAATCCGGCTGAATGCGCAGGTTGTGCACGCGGCGGCTGTCGCTGTGGTCAAGCAGCCCCACGTCGCTCATGTGGTAGCGAGCTTCTTCAGCCATATCGCTGACATTCATGCAGCCACCAAGCGCCAAAACGGCCAGCAGCAAAACCAGGCTACGCATCCTACCCTCCAGAGGCCGGTGACGGAAAACCGGCGAATGGCCATGGGATGCAGCTTCCGCGCCAGCTCCAGAACGTCGTTGCCTGTTCGAACGCATTCGCGGGCAAGTCGGACCGCCGCACCGCTCGCTCCTACAGGGATATGCATTCTCCTGTAGGAGCGAGGCTTGCCCGCGAAGAGGCCGGTTCAGCCGCCGATAATCTTCATGACGGTCGCACCACCGGAAAACGCCACTTCCTGCTTGTCACCCAAGGCCTTCACCAAGAGTCGCTGCAAAGCCGGCAATGCCTGATGACGCGGTTTGTCCAGCAGATCGCCGACATAGTGACGATTGCTCGACGACAGGCAGCCATGCAGCCACCCGGTTGAAGACAGGCGCAGCCGCGAACAGGTTCGGCAGAACGGAACGCTTTCGTTGGCGATTACCCCGAAATAGCCCTGCCCCGGAATTTCATAGCGCACCGCTGTGGCGTCAACCGGCGCATCGGCCTGGAGATACTCATAGCGATCACCGATCAGGCTCAGCAGCTGTTGCAGGCTGACGAATTGTTGCAGGAATGCGTTGTTGTCGTTGGCTAGGTGGCCCATGCGCATCAGTTCGATGAAGCGCAACTCGTAACCGCGTTCCAGGCAATAATCGAGCAGTGGCATGACTTGATCGAGGTTCTGCCCGCGCAGCGGCACCATGTTGACCTTGATCTTCATGCCGGCAGCGCTGGCCTGGTCCATGCCATCGAGCACAGTCGCCAGATCGCCGCCGCGAGCAATGCTGCGGAATGCGCCGGCATCCAGGGTATCGAGGGAAACATTGATGCGACGAATGCCGGCATCGACCAGCAGGGGCAGTTTTTTCGCCAGCAATTGACCATTGGTGGTCAGGCTGATGTCTTGCAGGCCCATCTGCCCGACAGCGCTCATGAAGGCTTCGAGTTTGGGGCTGACCAACGGCTCACCGCCGGTGATGCGCAGCCGTTCGATCCCCGCCGCCTCGATCAAGTAGGCAACGCCGCGTGCCATGGCCTCAGCCGACAGTTCATCCTGCGCAGCAACCAGCCGCTTGCCGTTAGGCACGCAGTAGGTACACGCGTAATTGCAGGCGGAGGTCAGGCTGATTCGCAGATTACGAAAACGCCTGCCTTGACGGTCAACGATCATGGTCACTCCGGCACAAGGAATTCGGACGACGCAAAACTTGACTCACAAATCAAGTTTTAGCAAGTCCCATGCCTGAGTATATTACTGAGGTACTGCGCCATATAGCGAAATCATGGCGCAATAAGACAACTGAATGACTCAGCTACTCGGTGTGTCGGTGTCGCGCTTGCGCTTGTTGCCCATGCGCACGCCGATGTCCATCAGGAACTGGAAGAAGCCTTCCTGATCTTCCAGCACATTGCTCCAGAACGGCGAGTGATACAGCGCCACGGCGCCGTGCACCAGCGCCCAGGATGCGCAGTAATGGAAGTAAGGCGGCACGTCTTCGAGCTTGCCTTCGCTGATCCGGCCCTTGATCAGCAGGGTCAGGCGTTCGAAGTTCGAGGCGCGAATCTTGTGCAACTCCTCGATCATCTCCGGCACCTGGTTGCCCTTGACCACCTTTTCTTCCAGGCGATCGAACAAGCGGTAACGTTGCGGATCGCGCATGCGGAATTCGAAGTAGGCCCGGGACAGCGCTTCCTTGTCCTTGTCGACATCGGCCGAATGCAACAGCTCGTTCAAATCGCGCTCGTAATCGAGCATCAGGCGCAGGTAGATCTCCGCCTTGGATTTGAAGTGCTTGTAGATTGTGCCTTTGCCGATACCGACGGCATCAGCAATCATCTCGACGGTGACACTGTCTTCACCTTGGTCGAGGAACAGCTTGAGCGCGGTATCGAGAATTTCTTGCTCACGGCGACGAAATTCACGGACCTTACGAGGTTCTTTATGCATAAGAAAAGGTCTGTCGGGGTCAAAATTCGAAGCCGCGTATTATGCCTAACTTGCGGCAAAATGCACGGATCATCCTTCCATATCTGTGTTTCTAGATGAATTCTGTCAGCACCAGCTTTTAATGAGAACTCTTCCGAAGCGCCTGTATTCCAAAATTGTTTAAAAACCTGGGCCGGTAAACTGGACTCAGCGCAATACTGATCAATACTTCAACTGTCGGCGGGGCATCTCCCCCAAGTGCCGCGTCGATATTGGTACCAACGGACCGCGTACCATTGTTTTACTCCTAATGGTCTTAACCCGGATTCACCCCCCAGAACCCGGGTTTTTTTTGCCTGCGATTTAACCTTTCACATGCGCCAGCGGGAACAGTCGCTTGAAGTTCTCGGTCGTCTGCGCGGCAAATCGCTCGTAGGATTCACCGCGTAGCATTGCCAGAAACTCTGCCACTTCCCGCACATATTGCGGCAAGTTCGGCTTGCCGCGATAAGGGATCGGCGCCAGGTACGGCGAGTCGGTTTCCACCAGCAATCGGTCGGCGGGCACTTTACTGGCCACGTCACGCAGCGCATCGGCATTGCGGAAAGTGACGATGCCCGACAGGGAAATGTAATAACCCATGTCCAGCGCCGCTTTGGCCATGTCCCAATCTTCGGTAAAGCAATGCAAAACGCCGGCCTGGGGCAACGCGGCCTCGCGCAGCAGGTTCAGCGTGTCCGCCCGGGCACCGCGTGTGTGAATGATCACCGGTTTGCCGGTCTGCTGCGCAGCTTGCAGGTGCAGGCGAAACGACTCCTGCTGCAACTCCGCCGCTTCAGGTTCGTAGTGATAATCCAGGCCGGTTTCACCAATCGCGACCACACGCGGGTGATTGAGCTCCTGCAGCAGCCAATCCAGCGCTGGCGCAGCGCCCGGTTGCACGTCCAGCGGGTGCACGCCGACCGAACAGTCGACATCGTCATAACGTTCGGCCAGGGCTTTGACGTCGGCGGCGTTGTCGACACTGACGCCGATACACAGAAAGTGCCCTACCCCGCGCTGGCGGGCCGCGTCGAGTGCGGCATCCAGCGAGCCGTCATGGGCGGCGAGGTCAAGGCGATCAAGGTGACAATGGGAATCTACGAGCATAAAAAGGGCTGCAACTTACATCGTATGAGTGGGACGGTCGGACTTCAGGGCTCCGGCCAGGTGGGTTTCGATTCGACTGCACGCGGTGTCGTCACCGTCGTTGAACTGCACGCCGACGCCAGCGGCCCGGTTGCCTTGCGCGCCTTTGGGGGTGATCCAGGCAACCTTGCCGGCGACCGGTATTTTCTCCGGCTCGTCCATCAGGTTCAGCAGCATGAATACCTCATCGCCCAACTTGTAGCTCTTGTTGGTCGGGATAAACAGGCCACCGTTCTTGATGAAGGGCATGTAGGCCGCGTAGAGCACGGAGCTGTCCTTGATGGTCAGGGACAAAATGCCGTTGCGCGGCCCCGGATTGACAGCTTCATTCATGCTGACCTCCACTGCTGATGTTCAGAGGATAGGCCCAGTCGGTCACTTCTGGGTAGGCAATGACGCCCATTGCACCAGCAGCGCTTCAAGCAACAGCACCCGATTGAGGTTGGCCTTGCTCATGACTTTCTGACGCTGGGCGAGGATCCAGTCCTGAATGTTCAGGACTTTGTCCTGAGCGCTTTTCTGCGCCAGATATTGAATCACCTTGCGCATATCGGCCAATCCCAGCCCGTCTTCATCCTGAGTCAGCTGATACCGCAGGATCAGGCTCGACCAGTCGCAGAACCAGTCAAACAGCAACAACAGCGGAATCGCGTTCCAGCCTTCGGCCAGTTGTGTCGGCGATTGCTGCTGCTTGAGCAACTTCTTCACACCGTCGACCACCAACGCCCGCTGCTCGCGCACGCCCTGGGCCTGCAAATTCACCGCCGCCAGCGGTGAGCCGGCGGCCAGGGTCAGCAGTTCGACACGCTCTTCTTCCGAGCTGTCCGGTAACGCCTTGGCCAGCCACGCAAGGCTCATGGCCTCGCTTGGCAGTGGACAGGCTTGCTGCACGCAGCGGCTTTTGATGGTAGGCAACAGCCGACTGGTCTGGTGACTGACCAGTAACAGCACCGTATCGCCGGACGGCTCTTCAAGGCTTTTGAGCAAGGCGTTGGCTGCGTTGATGTTCATCGACTCGACCGGCTCGATCAACACCACTTTGCGCCCGCCCATCTGCGCGGTCTGGACCACGAAGCTGACCAGTTCGCGGACCTGATCGACCTTGATCGCCTTGTCGGCTTCTTCCGGCTCGAGGATGTAGTTGTCAGGGTGGCTGCCGGCTTTGAGCAGCAGGCAGGATTTGCATTCACCGCAAGCGTCCTGTGCGGTCGGGCGCTGGCACAGCAGGCTGGCCATCAGGCGCTCGGCCAGCGCTCGCTTGCCGATCCCGGCCGGGCCGTGCAGCAGATAGGCGTGCGCATGTTGTTTGCGACCTGCCAACTGCTGCCAGAGGCTGTCCTGCCACGGATAGGCTTCAGCCACGGGTCAACTCCAGCAGACGCGGCAACAAGGCGTCCAGCGACTGTTGAACCTGCGCCAGCGGCTGGGCGGCGTCGACCAGCACATATCGCGCCGGGTCGGCTTTAGCGCGTTTGAGGAACGCACTGCGCACCGCATCGAAAAACGTCCGGCCTTCGAGCTCAAAGCGATCCAGACGACCGCGAGCGCTGGCGCGGGCCAGACCCACTTCCACCGGCAGATCGAAAATCAGCGTCAGGTCCGGGCGCAGCTCGCCCTGAACGAAGCTTTCCAGCGTAGCGATGCGTTCCAGCGACAAACCGCGACCGCCGCCCTGATAGGCGTAGGTCGAGTCGGTAAAGCGATCGCACAACACCACCGCGCCACGGGCCAGCGCCGGGCGGATCACGCCGGCCAGATGCTGGGCGCGCGCGGCAAACACCAGCAACAACTCGGTGTCGGGGTCCATGGCCTCCTCGACCGGCGCCAACAGCACCTCGCGGATCTTTTCGGCCAAAGGCGTGCCGCCCGGCTCGCGGGTCAGCACCACTTCAATACCGGCGGCGCGCAGGCGCTCGGCGAGGTATTCGCGATTGGTGCTCTTGCCGGCGCCTTCGGGGCCTTCCAGGGTAATAAACAAGCCAGTCACAGGCAGTCCTTAGTCAGAATCATTGCGGGCTTTGCGGCGCGGTTGCATCCGATTCGGGCGCGGGTGCAGCAGCGGGCTCTTTAGCAGGTTCTTGAGTCGTTTCTTGAGCCGGCTCTGGCGGCGTCACTGGCGCCAACGCCTCCGGGGCCGGGTCAGGCGAAGCCGCCGGGATCGGAGCCTGCTCATTCGTCGCCTCTGGTGCGGTGACCGGCGCCGGACTGGAGCGGTAATCGGCGCGACGCTTGAGCTGAAATTCACGCACCGCGCTGTTGTGAGCATCCAGATCATCGGAGAACACGTGGCTGCCATCGCCGCGCGCAACAAAATACAGGCTGTTGCCGGCCACCGGGTTGAGTGCCGCATGGATCGCTTCGCGACCGACCATCGCGATCGGCGTCGGCGGCAGGCCGCTAATCACGTAGGTGTTGTAAGGGGTCGCTTCCTTGAGATGGGCGCGGGTCAACTTGCCGTTGTAGCGATCACCGAGGCCGTAAATCACGGTCGGATCGGTCTGCAACAGCATGCCCATTTCCATGCGCCGCACGAACACGCCAGCGATCTGCCCACGCTCTTGCGGTACGCCGGTTTCCTTTTCCACCAGCGAAGCCATGATCAGCGCCTGGTAGGGTTCGGTGTACGGCACGTCAGCCGCGCGCTGCCCCCACTCCTTGGCCAGGACTTCGTCGAGGCGGTCGTAGGCTTTTTTCAGCAGCTCGACGTCCGTCATGCCACGCACGAAACGGTAGGTGTCCGGGAAGAATCGCCCTTCCGGGAAGATCCCGGCGTGACCGAGCTTGTCCATCACTTCGCTATCACTCAAGCCGTTCAGCGTCTGCTCAAGTTTTTCATCCTTGGCCAGCGCAGCACGCACTTGATGGAAATTCCAGCCTTCGACCAGCGTCAGGCTGTACTGCACCATTTCCCCACGTTTCCACAGGTCGATCAGGTTTTCTACCGTCATGCCGGGCTGCATGCGGTACTCACCTTTGTGCAACGGTTGCCCGGCCAGGTTGAAGCGCCAGTACACACGCAACCAGAAAGCGTCCTTGATGACGCCATCGGCTTCGAGTCGATAGAAAGTGCGGGTGGGTGTCGTGCCTTTGGGCACTTCCAGGAGTTGTTCCTGGGTAATGTTCAGCGGCTGTTCCAGCGCCGAATGAATCTTCCAGGCCGAAGCGCCCAGACACAGCCCTGCCAGAACCAGTCCGGTTTCCAGCAGCAGCAAGAATTTACGTCTCACGTATCAAGCATCCAGTAGCGCGCGGGCAATGGTTTGGAGTTTACGGGTGAGCGGCCCAACCGGCCAGCTCAGAGCTGCATAGGCGCGCACCGGCCAAACGCCATACACGCTGTTGCAGATAAAGACCTCATCAGCCCATTGCAGCTGTTCGAGGGTGATGTCGGTGATTTGCGTGGGAATCCCCAGCGACTCGGCTTGAAACAATAATTCGGCGCGCATCACACCGGCCACACCGCAGCGCTTGAGATCGGCAGTGATCAACACGCCATCGCGGACCAGGAACAGATTACTGAACACACCCTCAATCACCCGCCCGGCCTGATCGAGCATCAAGCCTTCGGCATGCTCGGTGTCTTGCCATTCGGAACGGGCGATGACTTGCTCAAGACGGTTCAGGTGTTTGAGCCCGGCGAGCAAGGGTTGTCTGGACAGTCGTGTGGCGCAAGGAAACAGGCGAACGCCCTGCTCCGCATGTACGACAGGGTAAGCGGCAGGCGGGTTGCCCTGAAGAATGCGTCGGGCCTGGGCCGCAGGGTCAGGCGCATAACCGCGCAGGCTGTCGCCGCGGGTGAGGATGAGTTTGAGCACGCCCTCGCCCAGTGCTGCGGCGTAGGCCAGCAGCTCGCTGCGGATCAGCGCGTGATCGGCCGTGATCGCCAGGCGTGAACAGCCTTGCGCCAGGCGCGACAGATGCCGGTCCAGCAACAGCGGCTGCCCGTTCCGCACGGCAATGGTCTCGAACAGACCATCACCGTAAGCCAGGCCGCGATCCTTCAGCGACAGAGCGTCAGCCGGCTGACCGTCGACCCAGCTGTCCATCAGTCAGCGAACCGGCGGAACACCAGCGAGCCGTTGGTACCGCCAAACCCGAAGGAGTTGGACAGGACCACATCGATGTCCATGTTGCGCGCGGTGTGCGGCACAAAGTCCAGGTCGCAGCCTTCGTCCGGCTCGTCGAGGTTGATGGTCGGCGGTGCCACCTGGCTATTGATCGCCAGCACACTGAAGATCGCCTCGACTGCGCCCGCCGCACCCAACAGGTGACCGGTCATGGACTTGGTCGAGCTGACCGCCAGCTTGTAGGCGTGATCGCCGAACACCGACTTGATCGCGCAAGCTTCGGCAAGGTCGCCGGCCGAAGTCGATGTACCGTGGGCGTTGATGTACTGGACTTGATCGCTATTGATCTTCGCATCGCGCAGGGCGTTGGAAATGCAACGAGCAGCACCCGCACCGTCAGCCGGCGGCGACGTCATGTGGTAGGCATCGCCACTGGTGCCAAAGCCGATCAGCTCGGCGTAGATGGTTGCGCCGCGAGCCTTGGCGTGTTCCAGCTCTTCAAGCACCAGCGCACCGGCACCGTCGGACAGGACGAAGCCGTCACGGCCCTTGTCCCATGGACGGCTGGCGCGGGTCGGCTCGTCGTTGCGGGTCGACAGCGCGCGGGAGGCACCGAAGCCGCCCATGCCCAGACCGCAAGCGGCCATCTCGGCGCCGCCGGCAATCATCACGTCGGCTTCGTCGTACATGATGTTGCGGGCTGCCATGCCGATGCAGTGCGTACCGGTGGTGCACGCGGTGGCGATGGCGTAGTTAGGTCCCTGTGCACCCAGGTGGATCGACAGGAAACCGGAAATCATATTGATGATCGAGCCAGGCACGAAAAACGGAGAGATCCGTCGTGGGCCGGAATCATGCAGCGTGCGGCTGGTTTCTTCGATATTGGTCAGACCGCCAATACCCGAACCCATGGCCACGCCGATGCGCTCACGGTTGGCGTCGGTGACTTCAAGACCGGCGTTACGCACCGCCTGAAAACCTGCGGCCAGACCGTACTGAATGAACAGGTCGAGCTTGCGAGCTTCCTTGACCGACAGATATTCCTCGACATTGAAGCCCTTTACCGAGCCGCCAAAACGGGTGGAATAGGCAGAAAGGTCGGTGTGTTCGATCAGACCAATGCCACTACGGCCAGCCAGAATGCCCTGCCAACTGCTCGGCACATCCGTGCCCAGTGGCGACAACATACCCATACCGGTGACTACGACGCGTCTACGCGACACAGCACTCTCCTTTTTCAAATGACGACTTTGCATCAGGCCTAAAGAAAAAACCGCACGCCATGATGGCAGTGCGGTTTTTCCATGACAGCAAGCAACGATTACAAACTATTACGCCTGGTGGCTAGTAACGTAGTCGATTGCAGCTTGTACAGTAGTGATCTTCTCAGCTTCTTCGTCAGGGATTTCGGTCTCGAATTCCTCTTCCAGAGCCATCACCAGCTCAACGGTGTCAAGGGAGTCGGCACCCAGGTCTTCAACGAAGGAAGCAGTGTTGACCACTTCTTCTTCTTTAACGCCCAGTTGCTCAGCAACGATTTTCTTGACGCGCTCTTCGATGGTGCTCATACCTTGTTTTCACTCCTAATGGACAAATTCAGGCAGCTGGCCAGTGGGTAAGTGTATAGAAAGACTTTTCAGTTTTTCAACTGAAAGCTTCACTCCTCAAACCCCGTGACCCTCTGCCTATAAATAGATTGCAGCTTTATAACGGATTTTAGACAGCTCGTATGACATTTTTTTGAAGCAACCCGTCACATTTAACTCATGTACATCCCGCCGTTCACCGGGATTGTAGCCCCAGTAACGTAAGCCGCACCGTCGGATGCAAGAAAAGCGACCACAGACGCGATCTCTTGAGCTTGCCCCAGACGACCCAGCGGAATTTGCGCCTGCAAGACTTCACGCTGTGCCTCGGGCAGTTCGCGGGTCATATCGGTGTCGATGAACCCAGGGGCCACCGAGTTTACCGTAATCGAACGCGAACCGACTTCACGCGCCAGAGCACGGCTGAAACCTTCCAGACCTGCCTTGGCGGCAGCGTAGTTTACTTGGCCTGCGTTGCCCATGGCACCCACAACCGAGCCAATACTGATAATTCGTCCCCAACGGGCTTTGGTCATACCGCGCAGAACGCCCTTGGACAGGCGGAACAGACTGTTCAGATTGGTATCGACGACGTCATGCCACTCGTCGTCTTTCATGCGCATCACCAGGTTATCGCGGGTGATGCCGGCATTGTTGACCAGGATCGCCGGCGCACCGAACTGCTCCTGGATGCTCGCCAGCACAGCGGCAACGGATTCGTCGCTGGTGACATTCAGTTCCAGGCCAGTGCCTTGAATACCGTTTTCTTTCAGGGTAGCGGCGATGCGCTCGGCACCCGAGGCGGATGTCGCGGTGCCCACAACAATGGCGCCCTGACGACCCAGTTCCAGGGCGATGGCCTGGCCGATACCGCGGCTCGCACCGGTGACCAGTGCAACTTTACCTTGCAGACTCATGCAAGCTTCTCCTGATTCAGGCCAACGCTGCACGGGCGGCAGCGAAGGCTTCTGGGGTATTGAGGTTGGATGTCGACACGCCTTCGGCGCAGCGTTTGTTCAAGCCTGCCAGCACTTTGCCGGGGCCGCATTCGACCAACTGGGTCGCGCCCTTGGCGGCCAGCGCCTGGACCGATTCAACCCAGCGCACAGGCTTGTAGAGCTGCTCAAGCAGATCGCGCTTGAGGGTTTCGAGATCGGCCGGCACGTTCGCGCTGACGTTTTGTACCACAGGAATCTGTGGCGCCTGCCAGTTGATCGCAGCGATCGACTCGGCGAAACGCTCGGCGGCTGGACGCATCAGCTCGCAATGGGACGGTACGCTGACCGGCAACGGCATGGCGCGCTTGGCACCACGGGCCTTGCAGCCTTCGATGGCGCGCTCGACCGCAGCCTTGGCACCGGCGATCACGACTTGACCCGGAGAGTTGAAATTGACCGCGCTGACCACTTCGCCTTGCGCCGCTTCGGCACAGGCTGCCAGTACGTCAGCATCGTCCAGACCGAGAATGGCAGCCATACCGCCCTGCCCGGCCGGAACGGCTTCTTGCATCAACTGACCGCGACGCTCCACCAGTTTCACCGCGTCGCCCAGACTCAGGCTGCCCGCAGCGACCAGGGCGCTGTACTCGCCCAGGCTGTGACCGGCAACGTAAGCCGGACGCGCACCACCTTCCGCCAGCCACAGACGCCACAAGGCGATCGAGGCGGTCAGAATGGCCGGCTGGGTTTTATCGGTTTGATTGAGTTGCTCTTCCGGTCCTTGCTGGGTCAGTGCCCACAGGTCGTAACCGAGCGCGTCGGATGCTTCTTTGAATGTTTCGAGGACCACCGGATGTTGCGCGCCCAACTCGGCCAGCATGCCGAGGGACTGCGAACCCTGTCCTGGAAAGACGAATGCGAGGGAAGCAGACATGTAACAAGCCCCTAATGATCTTGTCGTCGGAGAATTGACGTCCCGCTTGGGGGACGCAAGAAACTGACAGTTGGATGGCAAATTGAACTGAGCGGTCACATTTAAGCATTGTCCGACGAAAACGCCTAAAGCAACAAATCCTCCAGACGACCGTGAATGCGTTCCGGCAGGTTTTCCTGGATCTCGATCAAGGCTCGCTGAATCGCACTCTGGAAGCCCTGAACCCCTGCCGAACCGTGGCTTTTCACCACAATCCCCTGCAACCCGAGGAAGCTTGCGCCGTTATGCCGAGCAGGCGCCAGATCAGCCTGAAGACGCTTCATCAGCGGCAGCGCCAGGGCGCCCACCATTTTCGATGCGAGGTTTTTTTTGAAAAGCGCTTCAATTCGCCCGGCAATCATGGTCGCCAGACCTTCACTGGACTTGAGCAAAATATTGCCGACAAAACCGTCGCACACCACCACATCCGCCTCGCCACGGTACAAACCGTCACCTTCGACAAAACCGATGTAGTTGATGCCGCGAGCGCTCTGCAACAAGGTCGCCGCCAGCTTGACCTGCTGATTGCCCTTGATGTCTTCGGTGCCGATATTCAGCAATGCAACCCGTGGACGAACGATGCCCAGGGTTTGCGCCGCGACCGAGCCCATCACCGCAAACTGCAGCAAATGCTCGGCGCTGCAATCGACGTTGGCGCCCAGGTCGAGCAACTGACAGTAACCCTTCTGCGTCGGAATCGCCGCGACCATGGCCGGCCGATCAATGCCCGGCAAGGTCTTGAGCACGAACCGTGACAAGGCCATCAGCGCGCCGGTATTGCCGGCGCTGACGCAGGCCTGAACCTTGCCATCACGCAACAACTCAAGCGCCACGCGCATCGACGAATCCGGCTTGCCACGCAAGGCCTGGGCAGGTTTTTCGTCCATGGTGATCACTTCGGATGCCGGGGTAATCGACAGGCGCGAGCGATCCACAGCCGATTGGCCAGCGATCAATTCTTCAAGAAGGGAGGGTTGACCGACAAGGGTCAGGTGCAGCGAGGGTGTAGCAATCAGACAAGCAAGGCTGGCCTGAACAATGCTGCGGGGACCGAAGTCCCCGCCCATTGCGTCAATCGCGATGACTTGAGCGGACAAGTGATTACTCGTCAGCGCCCTTGTCGATCACTTTACGGCCACGGTATACGCCTTCTGGCGATACGTGGTGACGCAGGTGAACTTCACCGGTGGTTTTTTCTACAGACAGGGTGCTAGCCTCGAGAGCGTCGTGCGAACGACGCATGTCACGGGCGGAGCGGGATTTTTTGTTCTGCTGAACAGCCATAATTGATTAACTCCTAAACGTTTGGGTCACGCTTTAACTGCGCCAATACACTGAACGGGTTGGACCGCGTTACCTCGTCCTCGCTCGGTTCGGGCTCATCGAGACCCGCCGGCTGCTGGCATTCTTCCGGATGATGAGCAGGCACAATGGGCAAGGCGAGCAGAAGCTCCTCCTCGATCAGTGACTGCAGATCCAAAGGATCTTCGCCCAGTTCCAGCACGTCATAACCTTTCGGCAACGACTGGGTATTCGCACCCTCCTTCACCACAGCATAACTGCATTCGCTGTGGATCGGCAGGGTGACCAGCTCAAGACAACGCTGGCAAACCATTTTGACTTCGGTGTCGATAAAGCTGTGGATTACCACAGACTTACGTTCATCTCGTTCAAAAACGAATTTAGCCTGCACCGTACCGACATTGTCGGAAAGCGGGTCGCAGAGTCTCTCCAAATCGGCCAGCAGCAGTTCACCTTGAAGGGTGGTGCCACGGTCAGCCAATTTGCGCGGGTCAACGTGAGGTGGAATCGGGTCATTCAACATAGGCGCAGCATTATAGGGATGCACCCAGCCATGTCAAAGGAAATTCAGCCCTGTCCGTCACCTGGAAGCCTCGCTAGAATTCGCGCCTGTCTTCTGGAGATGCGCATGCTGCCTTTATTACTCGCTTCAAGCTCAGTGTATCGCCGGGAATTGCTGGCCCGCTTGCAGCTGCCGTTCACCTGCAGCTCGCCGGACATCGACGAAAGTCATCGGCCGAATGAGGCCGCCGTCGAACTGGTAAAGCGCCTCGCCGAAGAAAAAGCCCGGGCTCTTGCCGGCAGCCACCCTGCCCATCTGATTATCGGCTCCGACCAGGTTGCAGTGCTCGGCGAGCGCATTATCGGCAAACCCCATACCTTCGAAAAGGCTCGCGAGCAGTTGCTGGCCTCAAGCGGCGCCAGCGTAACCTTTCTGACCGGCCTGGCCCTGCTCAATAGCCAGACGGGACACTGCCAGGTCGACTGCGTGCCGTTCACCGTGCACATGCGCACACTCGACACCGCACGCATCGAACGCTACCTGCGCGCCGAACAGCCCTACGATTGCGCTGGCAGCTTCAAGGCCGAAGGTTTGGGGGTGAGCCTGTTTCAACGCACCGAAGGCCCTGACGCCACCAGCCTGATCGGCCTTCCGCTGATTCGTCTGATCGACATGCTGCTGGCTGAAGGGGTGCAAATCCCCTGACGGTTGCCGAGCCCTTCACTGATCTTGAGGACGCCATCGCCGGCAAGCCGGCTCCTACAAGGGAACGCCCCAATCTGCACCACAACAAAATCCTGTAGGAGCCGCCCGCAGCAAGCCGGCTCCTACAGGATGTGGGCGCCAACAAAAAAACCGGCCACTTGGGCCGGTTTTTTTATGTAGCCGGAAGATCAGCGCAGCGACGGACCCTGGAAGCCCATCCACATCGCCAACTGCTCAGCCACGCTGGCGCCCAGTTTCTTCGAGAAGCGATCGAACGGCGATTCCTGAACGGTGAAGTCCACCAGCTCTTTCTCGCCAATCACATCACGCGCCACCGAACTGGCATTTCCAAGACCATCGATCAACCCCAGCGGCAGCGCCTGCTCACCGGACCAGACCAACCCGGAGAACAACTCCGGATGCTCTTTGTCCTTGAGCCGGTCGCCACGACCCGTCTTGACGCTGTTGATGAACTGCTGGTGCGTCGTATCGAGCACGCCCTGCCAGAACCGAGTCTCCTCAGGCTTCTGCGGCTGGAACGGATCGAGGAACGACTTGTGCTCGCCCGACGTATAAGTCCGACGCTCGACACCCAACTTCTCCATGGTGCCGACAAACCCGTAACCGGCCGCCGTCACGCCAATGGAACCCACCAGGCTCGCCTTGTCGGCGTAAATCTGATCCGCCGCACTGGCGATGTAATAAGCACCGGAAGCCCCCAGATCGGAGATTACCGCGTAAACCTTGGTGTCCGGGTTCAAGCCGCGCAACCGGCGAATCTCGTCATACACGTAGCCGGACTGCACCGGACTGCCGCCCGGACTGTTGATGCGCAGGATGACGCCTTTGACCTTCTTATCTTCGAAGGCGGCACGCAGGCTGCCGACGATGTTGTCAGCGCTGGCGGGCTCCTTGTCGGCGATCATGCCCGTCACTTCGATCAGCGCAGTGTAATTGGCGCTGCGAGTGGCGGCTTTTTCCATGTCCATCAGCGGCGTGAACAGAATCAACGCGCCAAACAGGTACACAAAGGTCAGCAACTTGAAGAAAATCCCCCAGCGACGCGACCGACGCTGCTCCTGCACGCTGGCGAGCAGGGTCTTTTCCAGCAGCTTCCAGCTTTTTTCGTCACCGCTCTCTGCGCTCGGCTTGGCGGGCGCTTTCCATTCGTCGGTCATGGCCATCTACCCCGGCAAAAACTAATTAAGCCCGCTGACTCAGCCAGGCATGCAATTCTGAAAAACGGTCAATAGCCAGCGCCGGCTCGAACAACTTCAGCGCTTCAATCGATTGCGCGCCGTAGCTGACCGCCACCGAATCCATGCCGGCGTTGCGCGCCATCTGCAGGTCGAATGACGAATCGCCGACCATCAACGCTTGCTCCGGGCGAACTTCGCAATGGGCGAGGATCTGCTCAAGCATCAGTGGATGGGGTTTGCTGGCGGTTTCGTCGGCGGCACGGGTGATATCGAAATAATCTTCCCAGCCGTGCGCCTTCAGCACCCGATCCAGTCCGCGACGCGCCTTGCCGGTAGCAACGGCTAAATGATAACCCTCGGCGCGGAACGCCTCCATCGACTCGACAACCCCTTCGAACAACGGCGAAGGCACGGCTTCAGAGGCGATATAGTGGTCCGCATAATGCTCGCGAAACGCCACCAGTTCGGTATCGCTGATCTCGGGGTACAACGTGCGAATCGCCTCCGGCAGGCCCAGACCGATGATGCCTTTGACAGCAAAGTCATCGCGCAACTGAAAACCGGAACGCTCGGACGCTACGTGCATTGCTTCGACAATCCGACCAATGGAATCAGCCAGCGTGCCGTCCCAATCGAAAATCAGCAGTTTGTAATCAGAGGGGTGCACTCAGGCGCTCCACAGTCTTGGCCCACATCTCGTCGACAGGCGCCTGCAACTTCAGTTCGCCGCCATCCGGCAGCGGCACGGTCAGCATGTACGCATGCAGGAACAGGCGTTTGCCGCCCAGATCGCGGATTTCCTTGCTGAAATCGTCATCGCCGTACTTGGTGTCGCCGGCAATGCAATGCCCGGCGTGCAAGGTGTGAACACGGATCTGGTGAGTCCGGCCAGTGATTGGCTTGGCCTCGATCAGGGTGGCAAAGTCGCCGAATCGACGCAGGACCTTGAACACGGTCACCGATTCCTTGCCCTCCTCCTCGTCGACCTCGACCATCCGCTCGCCGGAACGCAGATTGCTCTTGCCCAGCGACGCACGGACCTGCTTGATCGATGCCGCCCAGTTGCCGCGAACCAGCGCCATGTAGCGCTTGTCCACGCCATCACCGCGCAAGGCCGTGTGCAAGTGACGCAGCATGCTGCGTTTCTTGGCGATCATCAGCAGGCCGGAAGTGTCACGGTCCAGGCGGTGAACCAGCTCGAGCTCCTTGCAATCCGGACGCAACTGACGAAAGGCTTCGATCACGCCGTAAGTCAGGCCGCTGCCGCCGTGAACCGCAATGCCGCAAGGCTTGTTGATCACGATCAGCGCTTTGTCTTCATAGACAATCGAGGCTTCGAGCCGCTGCAGCAGGCCCTGGGCCAGCGGCACGGGCTCGTCGCGTTCAGGCACGCGAACCGGCGGCACGCGCACGATATCGCCCGCCTGCAGCTTGTATTCGGGCTTGATCCGGCCTTTGTTCACTCGCACTTCGCCTTTACGCAAAATGCGGTAAATCAAGGTCTTGGGCACGCCTTTGAGCCGAGCGAGAAGGAAGTTATCAATACGTTGGCCGGCATATTCCGGCGAGACCTCAAGCAGTTGTACGCCTGGGGTCGAGGGGGCAGTAGTCGTCATGGCGCGGATGATATCAATTTTTTATGGAATTGAAGCACTTAATCATTACTGCTATAGTCGCGAACGCCGCCAAAAGCGGCCTGGACAGCGGACAAACGGTCAAAAACCGGCCCTGACCAATGCAATTCACCAGGACGCGAGGCCGTCCTACGGCGCTTTCGCTACGTAACGGTGGAGTTTGCAGGTGTAACGAGCGCAGGTGACATGAGGCCTGAATCACGCCGCAAAGCAGAGTTTTCACTCGCTACGCGAGCCCATATTCACGGCCAGTTCACAAAGTGCAGTCAGCTGCGAATGACCCCGAGCGAACGCTTCGGAAACAACGCCTAAATTAGCCATGATGCGTGACCTCCCCTTTCGGAGCTCACGGTAAATGCCAACCCGCTGCGGATTCTGCGCGCGGCAGCACCCGAATTATCAGGGATACGTGTAGGGTGGAGATGCACAACCGCTGGACTGTGTAGCAATAGGCTTTATCAAGACGCTTCATCTCGTCCACAGCCGCCGGTTGATTCCTCCTCCTGACTGAGTGCTTAAGTAGCCACAGCAAGCAGGACGCGTACGTCGCGACGAAGGCCCACATTGGCCGGACTTCGCTAGACACGGGAATGGCCAACCACTCCCGACGCACCTGACACCGACCATGAGAAGTCGTGTGTGCCGAACGCCGTTTCCGGCAGCCCGGAAACCGACGGTACTACATGAAAAGAATGCTGATTAACGCAACTCAACCCGAAGAGTTGCGTGTTGCACTGGTAGATGGCCAACGCCTCTACGACCTGGACATCGAATCCGGTGCACGCGAGCAGAAGAAGGCCAACATCTATAAAGGCCGGATTACTCGCATCGAACCAAGCCTTGAGGCTGCCTTTGTCGATTTCGGCTCCGAGCGCCACGGCTTCCTGCCCCTCAAAGAAATCTCCCGCGAATACTTCAAGAAAGCCCCTGAAGGCCGCGTCAACATCAAAGACGTCCTGAGCGAAGGCCAGGAAGTCATCGTTCAGGTCGAAAAAGAAGAACGTGGCAACAAGGGCGCAGCCCTGACCACCTTCATCAGCCTGGCCGGTCGTTACCTGGTTCTGATGCCGAACAACCCGCGTGCCGGCGGTATCTCCCGTCGCATCGAAGGTGAAGAGCGCAACGAACTGCGTGAAGCCCTGAACGGTCTGGTTGCACCGGCCGACATGGGTCTGATCGTGCGCACTGCCGGCCTGGGCCGCAGCAGCGAAGAAATGCAGTGGGACCTCGATTACCTGCTGCAACTCTGGACCGCCATCAAAGAAGCCTCGCTGGATCGCTCCGCGCCATTCCTGATCTACCAGGAAAGCAACGTGATCATCCGCGCCATCCGCGATTACCTGCGCCAGGACATCGGCGAAGTGCTGATCGACAGCGTTGAAGCCCAGGACGAAGCCCTGACCTTCATCCGTCAGGTGATGCCGCAGTACGCCAGCAAGATCAAGCTGTACGAAGACAGCGTTCCGCTGTTCAACCGTTTCCAGATCGAAAGCCAGATCGAGACCGCTTTCCAGCGCGTCGTCGAGCTGCCTTCCGGTGGTTCCATCGTTATCGATCCGACCGAAGCCCTGGTGTCCATCGACATCAACTCGGCGCGCGCCACCAAAGGCAGCGACATCGAAGAAACCGCCCTGCAGACCAACCTTGAAGCCGCCGAAGAAATCGCCCGTCAGTTGCGCCTGCGCGACATCGGCGGCCTGATCGTCATCGACTTCATCGACATGACCCCTGCCAAGAACCAGCGCGCCGTGGAAGAGAAAGTCCGCGAATGCCTGGAAGCCGACCGCGCTCGCGTGCAGGTTGGCCGCATCTCGCGCTTCGGCCTGCTGGAAATGTCCCGTCAGCGCCTGCGTCCATCGCTCGGCGAAAGCAGCGGCATCGTTTGCCCGCGTTGCAACGGCACCGGCATCATCCGTGATGTTGAATCGCTGTCGCTGGCGATCCTGCGCCTGATCGAAGAAGAAGCCCTGAAAGACCGCACCGCCGAAGTTCGCGCACAAGTGCCAATTCCGGTCGCAGCCTTCCTGCTTAACGAAAAACGCAACTCGATCACCAAGATAGAACTGCGCACCCGTGCCCGCATCGTCATTCTGCCGAACGATCACCTCGAAACGCCGCACTTCGAAGTTCAGCGCCTGCGTGATGACAGCCCGGAAGCCAGCATCAACCAGTCCAGCTACGAAATCGCTGCTGCCGCTGCCGAAGTCGAAGAAGTCCAGCCAGCCGCTGCGACCCGCACCCTGGTTCGCCAGGAAGCCGCGGTCAAGACTGCGCCGGCCCGCGCCAACGCTCCGGTTCCGACCGAAGTCATCGCCGCACCGGTTGCTGCACCGGCCGCCGCGCCAGAGCCAAGCCTGTTCAAAGGCCTGGTGAAGTCGCTGGTCAGCCTGTTCGCTACCAAAGAAGAGCCTGCTGCTCCGGTTGTGGTTGAAAAACCAGCGACCACTGAGCGTCCGGCCCGTAACGAAGAGCGTCGCAACGGTCGTCAGCAGAGCCGCAACCGTAACGGTCGCCGCGATGAAGAACGCAAGCCTCGCGAGGAACGTGCACCGCGTGAAGAACGCGCACCACGTGAGCCACGCGAAGCCCGTGAAGAAACCCCGGCAGTCGCTCGCGAAGAACGCGCTCCACGTGAAGAGCGCGCACCACGCGCCCCTCGCGAAGAACGTGCACCGCGCGCGCCTCGTGAAGATCGCAAGCCACGTGGCGAGCGTGAAGAACGCGTTCGTGAACTGCGTGAACCGCTGGACGCCGCCGCTCCGGCTGCTGCTGCCGCTACCGCTACTGCTGAAGAGCGTCCAGCTCGTCAGCCACGCGAAGAGCGTGCGCCACGTCCACCGCGTGAAGAGCGTCAACCACGCGCCGAGCAAGCCGCTGCCGCCGTTGCTGAAGAAGAGCTGACCGGCAACGAAGAGCAACTGCAGGAAGACGGTCAGGAAGGCGCCGAAGGCGATCGTCCACGCCGCCGCTCCCGTGGCCAGCGTCGTCGCAGCAACCGTCGCGAGCGTCAACGCGATGCCAACGGCAACGTGATCGAAGGTTCGGAAGAATCCGAGTCCGCCGAAGGTAACGAAGGCGCCGAAGCACCAAGCGCTGCCGATCTGGCCGCTGGCCTGGCTGTTACCGCAGCCGTTGCCAGCACCGTGATCAGCGCTCCGGCCGAAGCACAGGCCAACGAGCAAGCCGAACGCGCCACTGCCGCCACACTGGAAACTGCTCCAGTCGAAGCGCCAGTCGTTGAAGCGACCACGCCTGTAGAAGTAACTGCCGCTCCAGAAGTCGAAGTGGCTCCGGTTCGTGAAGCACAGCCTGAAGTCGAAGCTGCCGCCGAGCCTGCCGTTGTTGCTGAAACGCCTGCCGTGGTTGCGGAGCCGGTTGTTGAAACCGTCGCTGAAACCGTGACCGAAACCGTTCGTGAAGTTCGCGAAGAGCAAACCGCTTTCAACTGGGTTGCCGAGCCGGTAGCGGTCGAAACGCCAGCACCAGTCGCTGAAGTTGCGGTTGTCGAGCCTGTTGTTGTGGCTGCCGAACCAGAAGTGGCTCCGGTTGTTGAAGCCCCTGTTGTCGCCGAAGTGGCTGCACCAGTGGTTGAAGCTGCCCCGGCCAGCGCCCTGACACCAAGTGGCCGCGCACCTAACGACCCGCGTGAAGTGCGTCGTCGCAAGCGTGAAGAAGAGCGCCTGCAGAAGGAAGCCGAACTGGCTGCCGCTGCTGCTCCGGTCGCTGTCGAAGTGGCACCGGTTGTTGCTGAAGTCGTCGAGGCTGCTCCTGCCCCGGCTGCTGAAGTGGCTGCCGAACCAGCTGACTCCGTGATCGACGAAGCTCCACGCTCCGTTCAGGAAGCGGTAGAGCAACACGAGCAAGCCCAGGAAAAAGAGCACGAGCCTAAACCTCTCGTCTGATTCCATCGGCTACTAAAAAGCCCCGCCTGGTAACCCAGGCGGGGCTTTTTTATGCCGGCTATTTATCAGGTAGATCGCGTTATCGTTCTTCGCGGGCAAGCCTCGCTCCTACAGTGATCGGCGGAAAATCTGTAGGAGCGTGCGGTGCGGCGATCCGACTTGCCCGCGAAAGCGGTGTATCAGGCGAAAACCAACGCCTCAGGCACATCCACATCCCACAACACCCCGGCATCCTCCACCGCCACCTCAACCACCCGAGCCGACGCAAACAACGGCTTGGCCCCGCGATCCCCCGACAACGCCATCAACCCCGGTCCAAACGTTCGCCCGAAACCAACCGGATGGCCATATTCGCCATTCATCACCGGAACACTGATCCCGTCATCAGCAATCCCCGCCAACACCTGTTCAACCGTCGACGGCAGAATGAACGGCATATCCCCCAACACAATCAACCAGCCACCGAGCTGCGGGCACGCCGCCACCCCAGCCGCAATGCTGTCGCCCATGCCGGAGGATTCCACCAGCACAATCTCGAAACCATACGCCTGAGCCATACGAGCCACTTGCGGGCGATCTTCGGTCGTCACCAGCACGCGTTTCGCCAGCGTGGCCGGCAAACTCACCAGCACCTGCTCGATCACCGAACGAACGCCGCCATCGCGCCCCGTACAGTCCGCCAGCAACTTGTCCCTGTCGGCACCCGCCACCTGTCGAAACCGAGTGCCCTGCCCCGCCGCCAACACGATGACGCCGATTGGCCCGCTCATGCCTCCTCCTGCAACGGCTTCTTCTGTTTCAGCTCGACGCCGTTCTTGATCGCGACAATTTCCGCCAGCAGCGACAAGGCGATTTCCGCCGGGGAATGGCTGCCGATGTGCAGACCGATCGGGCCGTGCAAGCGCTCGATGGCCTCTTGGGACAAGCCTAGCTGAGCGAGGTTTTCCCGGCGCTTCAGGCTGTTGACCCGCGAACCCAGCGCACCGACGTAAAACGCCCTGGAATCGAGCGCCGTCAGCAACGCCATGTCATCCAGGCGCGGATCGTGAGTCAGCGCGACGATGGCCGTGCGTTCGTCGGTCTGGATGTTCAGCACCGCTTCGTCCGGCATACCGGATACGAAGCGCCCGTGCTGTTCTTCCCAGCCGTAGACGAACTCGGTGCGTGGATCGCAGATCAGCACTTCGAAATCCAGCAGCCGCGCCATCTCGGCAACATAACGGGACAATTGCCCCGCGCCGATCAGCAACAACCGCCAACGCGGACCGTAAATCGCGCGTAGCGTGGTGCCGTCAAAACTCAGCGCGTCGTTCTTGGTCGCCGGCTGCAACGTCACTTCACCGCTCGCGATATCCAGCGAGCGCGCCGTGATTTCATGGGCCTCGCAACTCGCCAGCAACCCGGCAACCCAAGCCGGGTCGCCGACTCGCTCCTCGGTCAGGCGCAACGTGCCGCCGCACGGCAAACCAAACCGTGCGGCCTCCTCGCGAGTAACGCCATAAGTGATCAACTGCACCGGCGGCCCGTCAGCCGGAATCCGGCCATCGTGCAGCCGGGCGATCAAGTCATCCTCGACACAACCACCGGACACCGAACCGATCACCACCCCGTCTTCGCGCAAGGCCAACATCGCGCCAGGTGCCCGGGGCGCGGTGCCCCAGGTCTGGACCACGCTGTACAACACCACTCGCTGACCGGCGCGGCGCCATTCCAGCACGCTGCGCAGGACATTCAGATCCACGCTGTCCATCAAGCCTCGGCCTTCTGCCAACCTTGCAATTGATAACGAACCGGCAAGTTGCGGATGCGTTTGCCGGTGGCGGCGAAAATCGCATTGCACAGCGCCGGCGCAATCGGCGGCACGCCAGGTTCACCGACACCGCCCAACGGCACCACGCCCGGCGGCGTGACCAGATGCACGGCAACTTCCTTCGGCGCCAGGGACATGCGCGCCACTTCGTACATATGGAAGTTGTCTTGCTGGACCTTGCCGTCCTTGAAACTGATCTCGCCCAGCACCGCGTTGCCCAGCCCCATCACACAAGCGCCTTCGAACTGCGAGCGAATTCGCTCGGGGTTGATCTGCGGGCCGCAATCCACCGCTATATCGGCCTTGTGCACGATCAACGTGCCGTCATCTTTGACTTCAACCTCGATCACCGCCGCCACGTAAGTGACGAAGCTGTAATGCACTGCCAGTCCCAGGCCTCTGCCCTTCGGCAACTCTCGCCCCCAACCCGCGGCTTTCGCGGCGGTTTCAAGGACGGTGCGCATGCGCCCGGTGTCGATCGGATAGCGTTCGGGCGACTCGCCGTAGTTCCACTCTTCACTCAACGTACGCGGATCGATCTGACGGTCCGGACCGAGCAATTTGATCTGGTACTTGAGCGGATCCTGTTTGGCCTTGTGTGCCAACTCATCGACAAAGCACTGGATCGCGAAGCCGTGAGGAATGTTCGACACCGAGCGATACCAGCCGACCCGCGTATGAATCGCCGCTTCCGGGTTCTCCAGGCGCACGTTGGGGATCGCGTAAGCCATGTTGGTGAAGCCCATGCCCAGCTCGAAAGCGGCCTCATGGTTCATGCCCGGCGCGAACAGCGCGGTGATACTCGGCGCTACCGTGCGGTGCAACCAACCCGACGGCAGGCCGTCCTTGTTCAGGCTGGCCTTCAAGTATTCAGCCGAGACGGTGTGGAAATACGAACAGTGGATGTCGTCTTCACGAGTCCATTGCACCCGCACCGCCTTACCGGGGAATTCCTTGGCGAGGATCGCCGCTTCGATGATGAAGTCCGGCTTGGACTTGCGGCCGAAACCGCCGCCGAGCAGGGTGACGTGGAAGGTGACGTTATCGAACGGAATGCCCAGGCGTTCGCCGATTCGTTCACGGGTGACCTGCGGCGCCTGGCTTGGCGCCCAGGCTTCGCACACGCCATCCTTGAAACGGGCGATGGCGACCATCGGCTCCATCGGCGCTTGCGTCAGGTGCGGCAGATAGTAAGAGGCTTCGAGGGTGCTGTCGGCGCCGCTCATGGCCTGGTCGATGTTGCCGGTATTGCGCACCACTTTGCCGGGCTTGAGCGACGCCGCTTCAATTTCCTTGCGGTAGGCGATCGAGTCGTAACTGGCGTTGGGGCCGTCGTCCCATTCGATTTTCAGTGCATCGCGGCCCTTGATCGCCGCCCACGTATTGCTGGCCACCACCGCCACGCCGCCCAACGGCTGAAATTCCGAGGGCAGCGGACGGCCTTCGATCTGGATGACTTTGACCACCCCGGGGACTTTCAGCGCCGCGCTGTCATCCACGGATTTGACCTTGCCGCCATACACCGCCGGACGTGCAATAGCGGCGTAAAGCATGCCGTCGATATGCACGTCGGCACCGTAGATCGCGCGACCGTTGACGATGTCAGCACCGTCGATGGCCTTGGTGCCTTCCTTGCCGATGTAGCGGAATTCTGACGGATCCTTGAGCCGCAGGCTGTCACGCGCCGGCACCGCCAGCGCACCGGCAGCGACGGCGAGCGCGCCGTAACCCAGTTCACGACCGCTCGGTTTATGGATGACTTTGTGCAATTGCGCGTGGCACTCGCCGACCGGGACTTTCCACTGTTCGGCGGCCGCCTGTTCGAGCATGGTCCGCGCGGCTGCACCGCAGCGGCGCATCGGCTCGTACCAGTGGCGCATGCTGCGCGAACCGTCGGTGTCCTGGTTGCCGAAGCGCACTTCATCGCCCGGCGCCTGCTGCACTTTCACCAGCGCCCAGTCGGCTTCAAGTTCATCGGCCACGACCATGGTCAGGCTGGTGCGTACGCCCTGGCCCATTTCTGAACGGTTGCAAACCACGGTCACGGTGCCATCCGCAGCGATGCTGACGTACACCTTCGGATCATCGATCCAGCCGTTGGGCATGCCGTCGGCGCCGAATTTCTTTTCCTTCTCGGCTGCGAACGCGTCCTGCCAGCCCCAACTCGCGGCGACCACCAGCGCACTGGTGGCACCGACGCCTTTGAGGAAACCGCGACGACTGAGGTTACTCAGGGCGAAATCATTCGGGAACTGGCTCATGCCTTGGCTTCCTTCAGGTGAGTGGATGCCTGGCGGATAGCGGTCTTGATGCGGTTGTAGGTGCCGCAACGGCAAATATTGCCGACCATCGCCTCTTCGATCTGTTCGTCGCTCGGGTTCGGGTTGGTCTTGAGCAGTGCGGTGGCGGACATGATCTGCCCGCCCTGGCAGTAACCGCACTGGGCGACGGCGGTGTCGAGCCAGGCTTGCTGCACGATTTGCCCGACCGGGTCGGCGTGCAGGTTGTCGATGGTGCTGACGTTCTGACCGACTACCGAGCCGATCGGCGTGATGCAACTGCGCGCCGGGGCGCCTTCGATGTGAATGGTGCAGGCGCCGCACAGGCCCATGCCGCAGCCGAACTTGGTGCCGTTGTAACCGGCCACGTCGCGGATGGCCCAGAGCAGCGGCATGTCCTCGGTGACATCGAGTTGATGGTCTTGACCATTGAGTTTCAGGGTAATCATGGGCACGCCCGCATAGTGGTATGGGTTATGGGGTCGAGCAATCTGCCGCTGGGGGATTAGCGGTTGGCATCACGCAGATCGACTCAGGCTAATGAGGCTCTCTTATGCGGACGGAGATGTCTGCATCGGGCCCTTGGTGGAGCAAATGCTTGCATCGTTAGGGGGCTAAGTTAACCCAGCATTAACAAAAAAGCCCTGCACAATCGAAGATGTGCAGGGCTTTGAGATCAGCCTTGAAAGCGTAGCCTCAATACTGATTGGGCTCCATTTCCAGGTCGACATGGAAACGATCTGAAATGTCTTTTTGGATGCGCTGTGCCAGGTTCAGCAACTGCAGACCGGTCGCGGCCCCGTAGTTGACCAGCACCAGCGCCTGCAATTTATGCACGCCCGCGTCGGCCTCGCGAAAACCTTTCCACCCTGCCCGCTCGATCAGCCAGCCCGCAGCCAGTTTCATCTGCCCGTCGGGTTGCGCGTAAGCCACCAGGTCCGGGTATTCGCCTTTGAGCCGAGCGACCAGTGCAGCCGGTACCAAGGGATTTTTGAAGAAGCTGCCGGCGTTACCAAGCACCGCCGGGTCCGGAAGCTTTTCGTTGCGGATGCTGCAAATCGCCTGGCTAACGTCGGTGGCGGTCGGGTGATCGATGCCTTGCTCGGTCAGACGCTGACGCACCGGGCCGTACTCCAGATGCAAGTGCTCGGCACGGTCCAGGGCGAAACGAACCCGCAGGATCAACCAGCGCCCCGGTTCCTGTTTGAACAGGCTGTCGCGGTAAGCGAAGTTGCATTCGGCCAGCGTGAAGTCGCGCAGCTCGCCAGTCTGGCGGTCCAGCGCGGTCAGGCCGGCGAACACGTCCTTGATCTCCACGCCATAGGCGCCAATGTTCTGCATCGGTGCCGCGCCGACGGTGCCGGGGATCAGGCTGAGGTTTTCCAGACCCGACAAACCCTGCGCCAGGGTGTGTTGCACGAACGGATGCCAAGGCTCGCCGGCCTCGGCTTCGATCACGACCTTGTTGCCGTCGTCGCTCAAAATGCGAATCCCGCGGGTGGCCATGCGCAGCACCAGCGACTGGATGTCGGCGGTCAGCAGCAGGTTGCTGCCACCACCGATCACCAGCAACGGCACGTCATGCTCCACCGCATAGGCCAGCGCCTCGCGTACGTCGGCATCGCTGTGAGCCTCGGCAAACAAGCGCGCCTGAACGTCCACGCCAAAGCTGTTGTAAGGCTTGAGCGAAACCTGTGGCTGAACCTGCAAACTCATAACCGGCCCTTCAATTCGATCACCAGTCGATCACAGGCGCTTTCGATCAAGTCGAGCACCTGCTCAAAGCCCTGGTTGCCATCGTAGTAAGGGTCCGGCACTTCATCGACTGGCGACTGGTAGCGGCGCAGAAACAGGTCCAATTCGGCCTTGGGCTTGCCCTTGGCAGGTTGCAGCGCCATGAGGTCGCTCAGGTTGCTGTTGTCCATCGCCAGGATCAGGTCGTACGTGGAAAAATCGGCGCGGGTCACTTGCTGGGCGCGCTGCATCGACAGGTCGTAACCGCGCAGCTTGGCCGCGGCCTGGCTACGTTTGTCCGGAGCCTTGCCGACATGCCAGCCACCGGTGCCAGCGGAGGCGACTTCGACTTGATCGGCCAGCCCCGCTTCACGCAATTTGTGCCGCAGCACACCTTCGGCCGTGGGTGAACGGCAGATGTTGCCCAGGCAAACGAACAAAACCCGCATCAGGCCTCCAGCAGGCGACGAACGCGCTCGAGGTCTTCAGCCGTATCGACGCCGGTGGGCGGTGCGATCAGCGCGTCGGCGACGTGAATCCGCACGCCGTGCCACAGCGCACGCAGCTGTTCCAGGGATTCGGTGTTTTCCAGCCAGCACGGGCCCCAGCTGACGAAGTCATGCAGGAAACCGGCGCGGTAGGCGTAGATGCCAATGTGGCGGCGATACGGCACGCCTTCCGGCAACACGTCTCGACTTTTCGCGAACGCGTCCCGAGCCCATGGCAACGTCGCACGACTGAACGTCAGTGCCAGGCCATTGAGGTCGCTGACCACCTTGACCACGTTGGGGTTGAACAGGGTTTCGACATCTTCGATCGGCTCGGCCAGCGTGGCCATGCGCGCTTCGGTGTGGGCCGCGAGGTTGGCCGCGACCTGATCGATCACGCTTGGCGGGATCAGCGGTTCGTCACCCTGCACGTTGACCACGATCGCGTCGGACGCCAGACCGAGTTTTGCGGCGACTTCGGCCAAACGATCCGTGCCGGAATTGTGGTCTTCTCGGGTCAGCACCACGTCGGCACCAAACGCGATGCACGCCTCGACAATGCGCGCATCGTCAGTGGCAACTACCACACGCTCGGCGCTGCTTTTGCACGCTTGTTCCCAGACGTGCTGGATCATCGGCTTGCCGGCGATCAGCAACAGCGGTTTGCCCGGCAGGCGGGTCGAGGCGTAACGCGATGGAATGACAACGGTAAAGGCTGTGGTCATTTATCCAGACGCTCGTCGGTGGTCAGCGTGCGAGCTTCGGTTTCGAGCATCACCGGGATGCCGTCGCGAATCGGGTACGCCAGGCCGGCGCCCTTGCTGATCAGCTCGGTTTTGTCGGCGCTGAGCTTGAGCGGGCCTTTGCAGACCGGGCAAGCGAGGATGTCGAGCAATTTGGTGTCCATGAGCATTCCCTGGATAAAAACGGTTTAAGGCAAAAGTCGAGCCGGCAACAGGCGCATCAACTGCGTATCGAACCAGGCCACGAAGGCCGGCGATGGCGCAGCATCGACCGCCAGGTACCACCAATCGGCAGCGGCGAAGGCACGGCACTTCACCGCGTCCTTTTCGGTCATCACCAACGGCAATGACGGTGTGAAATTCAAGGCCTGCACGCTGTACTCGGCGTGGTCGGCAAATGCATGCGGGACTGGCTGCCAGTGTAGCGTTTCGAGGGTCGTGAAGAAACGCTGCGGATTGCCGATCCCGGCCACGGCGTGCAGTGCCTGGCCTGCTGGGAAGTGGTCGAGGGGACGGCGTTCGCCGCTGTGCAGGTTGACCAGTTCCGTGGGTTGCAGCTGGAAGGCAAAACCGTTGTCGCGATCATCAGTGGCGCCGTTGAACAGCACCGCGTCAACGCTTTGCAGGCGTTCGACCGGTTCGCGCAACGGTCCCGCAGGCAGGCAGCGCTGGTTGCCCAGGCCTCGGGCGGCGTCAATCAACACCAGCTCAAGGTCGCGGGCCAAACGGTAATGTTGCATGCCGTCGTCGGAGAGAATCAGGTCCAGAGGTTCGCTCGCCAGCAGCGCTTTGACCGCACTGCTGCGGTCCGGGTCGATCATCAACGGAACGCCGGTACGCTGGACGATCAGCAGCGGTTCGTCGCCGGCGATGTCGGCGCTTTGATCGGCCTCGACGCGCCACGGCAGTTGCGGCGGTTTGGCGCCATAACCACGGCTGACCACGCCGACCCGCAAACCGCTGCGCTGACAATGCTGGATCATCCACAGAATCAGCGGCGTCTTGCCGGTGCCGCCCACCGTGATGTTGCCGACGACGATCAGCGGCACCGGTGGCTGATAAATCTCGCCCTCACCCGCCAGAAAGCGTTTGCGCTTGTTCATCACCACGCGCCGGTACAGCCACTCCAGCGGCTGCAACAGCTTCAGGGCCGGATGACCCTGGTACCACGCGGCGAGCAAGCGATCGGACATGGCCATCAGGGCGCGGGCTGCGCCGCCTCGACAGTGGTCATGCGCAGGTGACTGAAGCCGAGTTTGCCGGCGGCGTCCATGGCAGTGATGACCGATTGATGCTGGGTCTTGCCATCCGCACTGATCGACAGCGGCAGGTTGGTGTCACCGTTGGATTCTTTTTGCAACGCGTCCATGAGCGCGGTCAGATCGTTCTTCTGCAAGACCTGATTGTTCACCGAGAACACACCTTCGGCGCTGATGGCCACGTCCAGGTGTTTGACCTGTTGGTCTTCGGCAGGCGAACCGCTGACCGCTTCGGGCAGATCGACGCGCAACTGGGTTTCACGGGTGAAGGTAGTGGTCACGACGAAAAACAGCAGCAGGATAAACACCACGTCGATCAGCGACGCGAGGTTGATGTCGACCGTTTCCCGCGGTTTGCGGCGGAATTTCACGCTTTTTTGCCCTCGGTCAGGTCCACGTCACGATCACCCTGTACCACCTCGACCAGCTTGATCGCTTCCTGCTCCATGCCCACCACCAGCTCATCGATGCGGCGTTGCAGGAAACGGTGGAAAAATACCGCAGGGATACCGACCATCAGACCAGCAGCCGTGGTGATCAAGGCCTTCGAAATACCACCGGCCAACACGGCGGCATTGGTGCCCATGCCCGTCCCCATGAACGCGCTGAAAATATCGATCATGCCCAGCACGGTGCCGAGCAAACCCAGCAACGGCGCCATGGCGGCGATGGTGCCCAGCGCATTGATGTAGCGCTCGAGCTCATGAATCACCCGCGCGGCGGCTTCTTCGATGCACTCTTTCATGATCTCGCGACCATGTCTGGAGTTGGCCAGGCCTGCCGCCAGAATCTCGCCCAATGGCGAATTGGCGCGCAATTCCTTGAGTTTTTCTTTATTGAGTTGCTTGTCCTTGATCCACACCCAGACCTGCCCGAGCAAGTGCTCCGGGGTCACACGACTGGCGCGAAGGGTCCAGAGACGCTCGGCGACGATCGCCATGGCCGCGATGGAACTCAGAATGATCGGCAGCATCATCCAGCCGCCGGATTTGACCAATTCCCACACAGTGACAGTCCCCTCGAAAAAGTGCGCCACTCTAACATAGGGGGTCGATGCACCGAAGACCGTGATGTCGCATCCGGTCGGGCTTTCATAACTCGCGGTTATTGCGTGGAACGCCAGAAACGCCGTTCTTGACGCATCGTCCACGGGGGATGGAAGCGTCCTAGGTGCAGACGGATGGCGCCCTGCTCGGCGCTGTCATGGATTTCCATACCGCGTTTTTTATAACGGGCCATGACCGTGGGGTGCGGGTGACCGAACGAATTGCCGTTGCCGCGAGAGATCAGCACCGCTTTGGGTTGCAACGCAGTGAGCAACGCCATCGACGACGAGCTGCGGCTACCGTGGTGCGGCGCCTGCAACCAATCGGTGGGCACTGCGAGCGGGCTGTCGAGCAGGGCACGCTCGGCGGCGCTGTCGATGTCTCCGGTCAGCAATAATCGCTCGCCATTGGCTTCGATTTGCAGCACGCAGGATTTTTGATTGCGGTCCGTGGCCGAAGGCCATTGCCAGAGCTGAAACCTCACGCCGTCCCAGGTCCATTGCTGGCCACTCTCGCAGGCATCGGCGTGCAATTCGGCAGGCAGCGCCAAGGGATCACCGCTGAGCACCAGCTTTATCGGCAAACCATTGGCAACCGCTCGCGCACCACCAGCGTGATCGGCGTCGGCATGGCTGATCAACATCAGGTCGAGTTCGTTCACGCCGAGTTTGCGCAACGCTGGCAGGACCACTCGCTCGCCTAGATCGAAGTCGCCGAAGCGTGGTCCGGTGTCATACAACAGCGTGTGTTGGCGAGTTCGCACCAGAATCGCCAACCCCTGGCCGACATCCAGTTGCCAGACTTCGGCGATGCCCTCGGGCAAAAGTGGCCGTGGTGGAAAAACCAGCAACAGCAACAACGGCCAACCCAACGGGCGCAGCGGTACACCACGAGGCATTAACAGAAGAAACGCGCCGAGCATGCCCAGTGCCCATATCCACAATGGAATCGCCACGGGCACCCACGCTGGCAATTGACCGGCCATCAACCCAAGGCCCTTGAACAGCCAGTCGATCAGCCCACCCGCCAACCACAACAAGCCCTCGCCCACATACGGCAGCGGCATCAACAGGGTTCCCATCAAGGCCGGTGGCAATACCAGCAAACTGATCCAGGGCACCGCCAGCAGATTGGCGACCGGCCCGCTGAGACTGATCGGCAATCCCAACACCAACAGCAATGGGCCCAGGCCGATTGCGATCAGCCATTGGGCACGGGTCCAGGTTTGCCACCATCGCCACGGCCCCAAGCGACCGCCGAAGGTGAAGATCAACACCGCCACTGCGGCGAAGGACAGCCAGAAACCCGGTTGCAGGCTCGCCAGCGGGTCCAGCAACAAAACAGCGTTGAGCGCCAGCAACAGCGGCCACCAGGCGCCGAGGTGACGAAATCGCAGGCGCCACAACAGCACCAGGCCGATCATCACGCAGGCCCGCCGCACCGGTACTTCGAACCCAGCCAGCAGTCCGTAACCAAGGGCGGCGGCGAATGCCAGTGCGCAGGCCCATGGCAGCCACGGCAAGCGGTGCGGCCACACCCCATAACGAGCGAGTCCGGCAATCAGCAGGTAAACCACCCCCGCCAGCAAACCGATGTGCTGTCCGGAAATCACCAGCAAATGCACGGTGCCGGTGTCTTGCAACACCTGCCAATCCTCACGACTCAGCCCGGCGCCATCCCCCAGCACCAGCGCAATCAACGCCCCGGTTCGCCCCTGGGCATCCACGGTTTGCAAACGCTGGCGGATGCTGTCGCGCCAGGCCCATCGGGCTTCCCTGAGCCGCTCGCCGTCCTTGATCGTTCCGGTAGCGCCGATGCGTTGTGCCAGCAGCCAGGCGTCGTAATCGAAGGCATGAGGATTGAGCAGCCCGGCAGGACGCTTCAGCTTCACCGCGAGCCGCCAGCGTTCACCACTGTTGACCGGCGCTCCGTCATACCAGGCCAGGCGCATCCGTCGCGGCACCTCGGCCTGTCGCGACCGGACGTCTGTCAGTTCGAAGCGCACAACCCCGTCATTGTTCTGCGGCAAACCGGTCACCCGCCCTTCGACCCAACGGGTTTCGCCATCGAGATGCGCTGGCAAACGATCATCCAGCGCCCACTGCGCATTTGCGCCGGCCCAACTGATGCCGAACAGAAAAAACGCCAATGGGTACGTGCGAAATGGCAGCGCCATCAAACCCGTTACGGGCAACACCAGCCATAACCAGACCGGCGGTAATACCGGCAAAAAACGCAGGGCCAGCAGACCCAACGCCAGCGCCATCATCCCTGTGCGCATACGCCCGTCCTTGAGAGTCCCCTCCTAGGCATAGCCGGCTCGCGGCACGTGCATCGTTATTAATTGTCACAAAGTCTGAATGGGCGGCTCATAGAATCCAGACATACTTGCCGCCTTAACCGACCGAGAAGCCCTATGCCCCGGCGCTTATTCAAACGTTACATGCCAGACCCGATCAGCATCAGGGAACACAAATCCTTACGCTTTCTCGGCACGCTGTTGCATGACCCGAACCTCTGGCATCTCAACCGTCACTCGGTCGCACGGGCGATGGCGGTGGGTTTGTTTGCGGCGTTCCTGCCGATTCCGTTGCAGATGCTGGTGGCGGCGGTTCTGGCCATTGTCGTACGCGGCAATATGCCGATTGCGGTCAGTCTGGTCTGGCTGACTAATCCGATCACCATGCCTGCGGTGTTTTTTTGTACGTATCAGACTGGTGCGTGGCTGATGGATGTCCCGGCTCGTCATCTGCCGGATGAATTGACCTGGGAATGGATCAGCGGGGAGCTGTCTACGCTGTGGCAGCCGTTTTTGCTGGGGTCGGTTGTGGTGGGGCTGGTGTTGGGGGCCTTCGCTTATTGCCTGGTGATGATGTATTGGCGGTGGTGGGTGAGTCGGCAGTGGGCTCGGCGCAAGAAGAAGCGGATGTTGTGAATGTGGTAGCTGGGCGGGATTTGATCTGGGGGCATATCCATTTCTGCGGTGACGGCGGCTATTGGTTTCGCCCTTACGGCGAGTCACTTGGAAGAGCCCCAAGTAACCAAGGGCTCTTGCCCCTTTCGTTCGGTGCCTCGCTAAGGCTCGCCATACCCTCGCTCCGGTCCTGCTCCGTGGGCCCGCCGCGATCGGCCATCCTTGGCCGTGCGCGGCTAACCCGGCATCCATGCCGGGTTGCCCACTACGCAGAACCTCCACTCGGCCTCTCGAGGGGGCGCTCAGATCAAAAGCGGAAGGCGAGCTAACGCTCGGCCTGATGAGTGGTGAAAATCAAAAGCAAACGCGATTCCCTGTAGGAGCGAGGCTTGCCCGCGAAAAACGTCCGGACAACGCGTTCATTCAGACAGCACGCGTTATCGTTGACCTCCATCGCTGGCAAGCCAGCTCCTACAATTTTGAATCGTGTGAACCCAATCCCGTGTAGGAGCCGGCTTGCTGCGGGCGGCGTTCCGACGATAGCGGTGGGTCAGTCGACACACCTAACACCTGAAAGGACGCCATCGCCAGCAAGCCGGCTCCTACAGGGGGTTTGTGTACAAATCCGGAATGAGTGAGCGCATCAGAGAAGGATAACGCGGACAGCTAAAGAGCCAGGTCGGCTTTCAGGCCGCCTCGGCGGCTGTGGCGGTGGTCGCCCCCTCGAGAGGCCGAGCGCAGGTTCTGCGCAGTGGGCAACCCGGCATGGATGCCGGGTTAGCCGCCCCCGGCCAGGGATGGCCGATGGCGGCGGGCCCACGGAGCAGGACCGGAGCGAGGGCATGGCGAGCATTAGCGAGCCACCGAACGAAAGGGGCAAGAGCCCTTTGGTTACTTTGGGGCTTTTCCAAAGTGACTCGCCGTAAGGGCGAAACCAATATCAGCCACTACCGAAGCAACGGATATGTAAGCTTAAGTACGCATCCCCCGCCCACTAACCAACAACCGCGCACACCCGATATACAACACCACCGTCGCCACCAGCATGAACGTAATCGCCACACTGATCCTGATGTCCGAAACACCCAAAATCCCGTACCGAAACGCATTGACCATATGCAAAACAGGGTTCGCCAACGACACCGTCTGCCAAAACGGCGGCAACAACGAGATCGAGTAAAATACCCCACCCAGATAAGTCAGCGGCGTCAGCACAAACGTCGGAATGATCGAGATGTCATCAAAGTTGCGCGCAAACACCGCGTTGATGAAACCCAGCAACGAGAAGATCGTCGCCGTCAGCACCACCACCAGAATGGTCACGCCCAGGTGATGCACCTGCAACTTGGTAAAGAACAGCGACAGCAACGTCACAATGAGCCCGACCATCAACCCGCGCAGCACGCCGCCCAGGGTGTAGCCGATCAGAATCGTGTGCGGCGACACCGGCGACACCATCAGTTCCTCGATGGAACGCTGGAACTTGCTGCCGAAGAAACTCGACACCACGTTGCCGTAGGAGTTGGTGATCACCGACATCATGATCAGCCCCGGCACGATGTACTCCATATAGGTGAAACCACCCATGTCACCGATTTGCCGGCCGATCAGATTGCCGAAGATCACGAAGTACAAAACCATGGTGATCGCCGGCGGCAGCAGCGTCTGCGGCCAGATCCGGGTGAAGCGTTTGACCTCGCGATAAACGATGGTATTGAGCGCGACGAGATTGGGCTGCAGCTCGGAACTCATACCGCCACCTTCGACAGATTTTTCTCCACCAGGGACACGAACAACTCCTCAAGGCGATTGGTTTTGTTACGCAGGCTCAGCACTTCGATGTTCTGCTGCGCCAGTTGAGTGAACAGCGCGGTGATGCCCATGGACTTGTCGACCTGGACTTCAAGGGTATGGCCGTCAAGCAAACGGGTCGGGTAACCCAGCAACTGCGGTGCAACGCTCAGCATGTTTTTCGTGTCGAGCAGGAAGGTTTCCACATGCAGCTGGCCAAGCAGCTGTTTCATGCTGGTGTTCTCGACAATCGTGCCGTGGTCGATGATGCCGATGTTGCGGCACAACTGCTCAGCCTCTTCCAGATAGTGCGTGGTGAGGATGATGGTGATGCCTTTCTGGTTCAGCTCGGTGAGGAACGTCCACATCGAACGACGCAGCTCGATATCGACCCCCGCCGTCGGTTCGTCGAGGATCAGCAGACGCGGTTCGTGAACCAGCGCGCGGGCGATCATCAAGCGACGCTTCATGCCACCGGACAGCGAGCGCGACGGTACATCGCGCTTGTCCCACAAACCGAGTTGGGTCAGGTATTGCTCGGCGCGTTCCTTGGCGATTTTCGGCGGGATGCCGTAATAACCGGCCTGGGTCACGACGATGTCGAAGGTTTTTTCGAACTGGTTGAAGTTGAATTCCTGGGGCACCACGCCGATGGAGCGCTTGAGCTGCGCAGGATTCTTGTCCAGGTCGTTGCCGAAGATATTCACTGTGCCGCTGGTTTTGTTCACCAGGGTCGAGAGAATGCCGATGGTCGTGGATTTGCCGGCGCCGTTAGGGCCGAGCAAGGCGAAAAAGTCACCTTCGGCGACGTCCAGATCGATACCACTCAGGGCCTGGAAACCGTTGCCGTAGGTTTTGGTTAGCTGCCGGATGGACAGAGCGGAACTCATATCGGATTTACGCACCAAGAAGGGAAGAAAGGGATCAATAAGGGCGGGCGGCGAGCATTGCAACCCCGGCGC
Organism: Pseudomonas sp. PDM01; assembly: GCF_014852325.1. NCBI lineage: Bacteria > Pseudomonadati > Pseudomonadota > Gammaproteobacteria > Pseudomonadales > Pseudomonadaceae > Pseudomonas > Pseudomonas sp. PDM01. Next base: position 4,756 of record NZ_JACVBK010000011.1, on the reverse strand, counting down.
ATGAGCGCAATGGTGCTTGTCGCCGCCACACAAGTACAGTCAAGTGTGTCGATAGTGAGTATTAAGTCAACGCGGTCATAACGGCTTTCTTGTACGCCGCACGCTGCTTCAGCCGTGCATACCAGGCTTCCAGATGTGGCTGCGGCGCACGCTCGACCGGCATCTCGAACCAGGCATAAATGAAGCTGCCGAGGGGAATGTCGCCCATGCCGATTTCATCGCCGGACAAGTACGGTTTGGCCGCCAATGCCTGATCGGCCATTGCCAGCAAGCCATTGCACTCTTTGATTGCGGCATTGATGGCGGGCCAGTCCTGCTGGTCCGCCGGTGTGCGCAAGACGCCCCAGAACACGGTGCGGAATGGCCCGGCAAAACTTGAAGTGGTCCAGTCCATCCATTTGTCGGCAGTGGCGCGGGCTTTCAGGTCCGAGGGATACCAGGCGGTGTCGTTGGCGTGGCGAGCCATCAGGTAACGCACGATGGCATTGGATTCCCACAGCACGAAGCCGTCGTCTTCAATCACCGGAACGCGACCGTTGGGATTCATCGCACGATACTCGGGCGTATCGACCACACCAAAGGCGCCGCCTGCATCGATGGCTTCATAGGCCAGGCCCAGTTCTTCGGCGGCCCACAAAGGTTTTCTGACATTCGACGAATTTTTCCGACCCCAGATCTTCAGCATGACCGCCTCTTGATTGATGAATGCGCAGGCAGCATACGCCGGATCAGCCGCGACTCAAATCGCTCTGCATGTCCCCCAACAGCGACGGCAACTGTTCGCTGAACAAGTGCGGATAGCACTTTTCCAGGTGTTCGAAAAAGAACGCCTCCGGCACATCGGTGAACTGACCGTGATCGATCAAGTACTCCATCAGTTGCTCGCCGTCACGATTGAACGGGTGGAAAACGCTGTCGTTGATCCCGTCGAATTCCAGCGGCGCAACGTTGAACATTTCGCAGAGTTTCTGGTTGAACGCCGGCGTGGCTTTGACCCAGCGATCGTTCAGGTACAGCTCTGTATAACCATGCATGGCGAACACGTCACTCTTGAGCAATTCCAGCAAACGCGGGGTCGACAAGTGATTGCGCACATCCGCCAGGCCGATCCGCGCGGGAATCCCGCAATGCCGCGCCGCACCGGCGAGCAGCGTGGCCTTGGGCACGCAATAACTCTCACCGGTCGCCAGCGCATAACTGCCGCGCAAGGTCTCTGGATCGCGGCTGAACGTGTAAGGGTTGTAACGCACGGCCTCGCGCACCGCGTAATAGAGATTGATCGCCTGCTCGAGCGGGTCGCGGTTACTGCCGCGATGTTTTTCGGCGAACTCCACCACCGACGGGTGGTCACTATCGATGAAGCGGCCGGGACGCAGATACTCGTGCATGAGGACAATCTCCTGGGGAAGCCACGAGTCTAGCGACAGGTTCAGCACAGAGATAACGACGTTTCGGCCAAACATGGACGCTTTGCCGCCCGCCCGGCGAACGATTTACCCGGCCCGATGCCAACCGGTCCTACAAAACTCATCGAAGGTTTCCCACGATTTCAATCACCTTGCTCTGACCACCCTGTTTTGCGGATGCCGTCTAAGCTCTGAAGGTTGGTTTTGCCCTGGTTTCACGGAGGATTAAATATGCTGCTGTTGTGGATACTGGTTCTGGTTGTCGGGATTGCGTATTTAGCCCACCGCCGTATCGCCCCCCTACCCGCCCTGTGCATCGTTGCCGTTTATGTGGTGGCGATGGGGGCCTTCAGTCGTGCGCCTGGCTGGCTGCTGCTGGTGCTCTGGGTATTGATCGCAGCGGTGGCGGCGCCCTTGTTGCTACCCGACCTGCGCCGCAAATACTTCAGCGCGCCGCTGTTCAACTGGTTCCAGAAAACCCTGCCGCCGATGTCGGAAACCGAACGCGACGCCATCGACGCCGGCACGGTGTGGTGGGACGGCGAACTGTTCAGCGGCCGTCCGGACTGGGACAAACTGCTGTCCTATCCCAAAGCTCAACTGACCGAAGAGGAACAAGCCTTCATCGATGGCCCGACCGATGAGCTGTGCGCGATGGTCACGGACTGGCAGATCGGCCAGGACATGGACCTGCCGGCCGAAGCCTGGACCCACATCAAGGAAAACGGTTTCTTCGCCCTGATCATTCCCAAGGAATACGGCGGCAAGGGTTTTTCTGCCTACGCCCATTCCCAGGTGGCCATGAAACTGGCGACCCGCAGCGGCGACCTCGCCTCCACTGTGATGGTCCCCAACTCCCTCGGCCCGGCTGAATTGTTGCTGCATTACGGCACCGACGAACAACGCAACCATTACCTGCCACGACTGGCGCGCGGTGATGACATCCCGTGCTTCGCCTTGACCGGACCACTGGCCGGCTCCGATGCCGGCTCGATGCCCGACACCGGGGTCATCTGCAAAGGTGAATGGGAAGGCAAGGAAACCCTCGGCCTGCGCCTGAACTGGGAAAAGCGCTACATCACCCTCGGCCCGGTCGCCACCCTCCTCGGCCTGGCCTTCAAGGCGTATGACCCGGATCACTTGCTGGGTGATGAAGTGGATCTGGGCATCAGCCTCGCGCTGGTCCCTACCGACACCGCCGGTGTCGAGATCGGCCGTCGTCATCTGCCATTGGGCGCCGCCTTCATGAACGGCCCGAACTCCGGCAAGGACGTGTTCATTCCGCTGGACTTCCTCATCGGCGGCCAGGACATGCTCGGCAAAGGCTGGATGATGCTGATGAACTGCCTGTCGGTCGGGCGCTCGATTTCGTTGCCTGCGGTCGGCACCGGCGCGGCGAAGTTCACCAGCCTGGTAACCGGTCAATACGCGCAGATTCGTGAACAGTTCAACGTACCGTTGTCGGCGTTTGAAGGTATTCAGGAAGCCATGGCGCGCATCGGCGGCAACGCCTGGATGATGGACGCGGCGCGGATGCTCACCGCCAACGCGGTGGACCTCGGCGAGAAACCGTCGGTGCTGTCGGCGATTCTCAAGTACCACCTTACCGAACGTGGTCGCGAGTGCATCAGCCACGCCATGGATGTGCATGGCGGCAAGGCGATCATCATGGGGCCGAACAATTACCTCGGGCGCAACTGGAATGGCGCGCCGATCTTCATCACCGTCGAAGGCGCGAACATTCTCTCGCGCAACTTGATGATCTTCGGCCAGGGAGCGATTCGCTGCCATCCATTCGTCCTGAAAGAAATGGCCCTCGCCGGGCGTGAAGACAAGGATCAGGCCCTCACCGAATTCGATGGCCTGCTGCTCAAGCACATCGGTTTTGCCGTGAGCAACGCTGCCAGCACACTGGTGCTGAACCTTGGTTTCGGTCAATTCGAACATGCACCGGGAGACAAGCTCAGCCAGGGGTATTTCCGTGCGCTCAACCGTCAGGCGGCTGCGTTCGCCCTGCTCGCGGACTTGAGCATGATGTTGCTGGGCGGTGAACTGAAACGTCGCGAACGTCTGTCGGCACGCCTGGGGGATGTGCTCAGCAACCTGTACCTGGCCTCCGCCGCGCTCAAGCGTTACCACGACCTCGACTCACCGGAACACATGGCGCCGCTGTTTACCTGGGCCATGGAAGAAAGCCTTGGTCAGTCGGAACGCGCGCTGGATGAATTGCTGACCAACTTCCCGAACAAGGTTTTGGGCTGCCTGTTGCGGGTGATTGTGTTCCCGCTCGGTCGCCGTCACAAAGGACCGTCGGACAAACTCGGTGCAGAAGTCGCCGCGGTGATTGGCCGGGCCAAGGGCGATCCAACCCTGGAAGAACTGCTCGGCGGATGCTTCCGTCCGCAGTCGGCCGATGACGCCGTTGGCGCCCTGCAACACGCGTGTGACCTGTTGAACGCGGTGCAGCCGGTGCAGAAAAAACTCCACATGGCGCTCAAAAGCGGTCAGGTCAAACCGATTGCCGGGGAAAACGTTATCGAAGCCGCGCTGGAAGCTGGTGTGTTGCAGCCAGTGGAAGCGCACAACCTGCGCAATGCCGAAGTGGCGCGGCGCAAGGTGATCGATGTCGATGATTTCGACAAAGAAGAGCTGAAGCTGGCCGAAGGAAAGGTCCGCTGATCCTGCTTGCGATGTAAAAAAGGGCGCAGGAGCTTTATACTCCCGCGCCCGTTTTGCTCTTGAGGACTTATCTCGTGTCCAACATCGTTGCCGATCATCTCGTTTTGCTCGACCACCTGCGCAGTATCCTGGTCGCCGTGGGTGAGGCCGATCAGGTTCCCGAAGAAAGCCATGCCTTGTTCCTGGAGCGCTTCGACGAACTGCGTGCGTTGCTGCCGGTCGACCCGATTGAAAGCCAATACCTGGGCCAGGACATCCTGTGCCAGGTGATCACCCGTTACCCGCAAATTGCTCACCTGGTCCCGCGTGACCTGTTGTGGTATTTCGCCGGTGACTGCCTGCACTACATGCCCGATGATGAAATCGACTTGTATCAGGCGCTGGAAGAACGTCGCTTCGAAGCTGAACAGAACGACGAACCGTTCGACTGGAATCAGGAAAAGCAGTTGCTGGCGATGTCGAACGACGACAGCAAGCACTGATCCCCGGTCAGAAATGCAAAAGGCCCGCATGGTTGAACATGCGGGCCTTTTTTTGTGGCATTTGTCCCGTCCTGAATAAGGTTTACACCTTCTGATCTATTTTCAGGAGGACGTAATGGAATCAGCAAAAAGGCGTAGTCAGCGAGACTACACGCTGACCTTTAAATTGTCGGTCGTCGACCAAGTCGA
>NZ_JACVBK010000010.1:0-282816 GCF_014852325.1 Pseudomonas sp. PDM01 | reverse complement strand
TGGGCAACCCGGCATGGATGCCGGGTTAGCCGCCCCCGGCCATGGATGGCCGATGGCGGCGGGCCCACGGAGCAGGACCGGAGCGAGGGTATGCCGAGCCTTAGCGAGGCACCGAACGAAAGGGGCAGAAGCGCTTTGGTTACTTTCGCGCTTTTCGAAAGTGACTCGCTGTAAGAGCGAAACCAATAGCAGCCGTTACCGCAGCAACGGATATGTACTCACCTCACCTCACCTCACCTCACCTCAACCAGCCAGAAACTCGCCAGTAGACACCACACGAGCATAGGCAAAACCCAACGCCGACATGAACGCGGCATGAACATGGGCCGCCGGAACCGTAAGTCCGTTGAACTCCAAATCCCGCGAGGCACAGGCGTCATGAATGACGGTGACGGCGTAACCCATGTCGGCGGCCGCACGAGTAATGCCGTCGACGCACATGTGACTCATGCTGCCAACCACCACCAACTCCTTGATACCTTGCTCGTCGAGAATTGACTGCAGTTCAGTTTCGCGGAACGAGTTGACGAAGTGCTTGAGCACCACCGGCTCGTCGGCGCGGTTCAGGACTTTGGGATGCAGCTTCGCGCCTTCGGAACCCGGGGTGAAGAAGGGCGCTTCGTCGGAAGTGAACTCGTGGCGAATGTGCACCACCGAATCACCGGCATCACGAAAAGCTTTGAGCAGACGTACGGCGTTATCCGCAGCCGCGTCCGCGCCAACCAGCGGCCACTTGCCCTGGGGGAAGTAGTCGTTTTGGATATCAACTACGATGAGTGCTTGCTTGGCCATGACTGTTTCCTCGAAGTGTGTGTGGGTGTGGAATGAAGTATTGGCTCTGGCGGACCGTCCGAGGATTGGCCGCACCGACAATAGAAGGGGGAAAACTGACAATGGACGCACAAAGGCCAATCGCCGAGCTGGGCGTGCTGATTTATCCCGGCGCGCAGATGGCGGCGGTGCACGGGCTGACAGATTTGTTCGGGGTGGCGAACCGGATTGCCGCTGACTATCAAGCGGCGCAGTTGCCGCTGTTGCGGGTCAGCCATTGGCAGGTCGATGGTGATCAGGCGCCCCAGCGCATCTACGACAGCCATCCCGCGCCGGACGGCGCATTGGTGGCGGTGTTGATCCCGCCGTCGATTGCCGGTTTCTCCGAAGGCCAGGCGCCGCAAGGCTTGCTGCGCTGGATTCGTCAGCAACACGCACAAGGCGCAACCCTCGGCGGTGTCTGCGTGGGCTCGATTCTATTGGCTGAAAGCGGCCTGCTCGACGGCCGCAGCGCCACCACCCACTGGACGTCGGCCAAGGCGTTCGCCGAGCGTTATCCGGCGATCAAGCTCAAGGCCGATACGCCGATCGTCGATGACGGCGACTTGATCACCACCGCCGGGTTGATGGCCTGGTCCGAGCTGGGTTTGCGTCTGGTCGACCGATTGCTGGGGCCGAGCATCGCCACCGGCACTGCGCGGTTTCTGGTGGTGGAACACAGCGACAGTGCGAGTGAATGTGGCAGCAACTTTTCACCGATTCTCAGCCACGGCGACGCCTCGATTCTCAAGGTACAGCATTGGCTGCAAAGCACCGGCGCGACCGATGTGTCGCTGGCGACCATGGCTGAACGGGCAGGGCTGGAAGAACGCACCTTCCTGCGCAGATTTCGTGCTGCAACCGGGCTCAAACCCACCGAGTACTGCCAGCACCTGCGGGTCGGCAAGGCCCGGGAAATGCTTGAATTCACCAACGGCACCATCGACCACATTGCCTGGACCGTCGGTTATCAGGACCCGAGTGCCTTCCGTGCGACGTTCAAGAAAATTACCGGGCTGGCGCCGAGTGATTATCGGACGCGGTTTGGGGTTTCGCCGACCGCCGCAGCCCGATAGTCGCAACGCCAGAAATCCCCTGTGGGAGCGAGCCTGCTCGCGAAGAGGCCGTGACGGTCAGCATCTATGTCGCCTGAAAGGTCGCTTTCGCGAGCAGGCTCGCTCCCACAGTTTGATCTTTGCAAGGCTTGGGTCGTGCAAAATGCCGGGAGCGAAATGGCCGTCGTGCAGAATGAGACAGGCTCATTGCTATCACCGAATCGGCAACTGATTGAATTGCCGATTATTTCAAATCAGCTGCCGTTGGCCTGATCCCTGCACCCCTACAACTACATTCATCAAGCGCCGATTGAAGGGGGACGCATGACCCCAACAAACCGCAAGAAACTGGTGGTCGCCCATTCGGTGCGGCCCGACGCACCACAGCACGAAGTCGAAACCAATCACGCATTGGCCCGTTGGCTGGCGCAGGTTCTCGGGTTCAAATTCGGCGGCAGCTACGACCCCGAACACCACAGCGGTCGCGATCTTTATCTGCTGCCGACACAAACCATTGTCGGCGCTGCGGCCGCGCGGCAATTGGGCGTCAAAGGCCCGGAGGATTTGTGGGGCGGCTATGTCGAGCATGATTTCATCTGCACCAAAGCCATCAGCCACGGCTTGCGCAACAAAAACGCTTTTGCCCCGCACGGCTGGTCGCCGTTGTTTTGCGAACGGGTGCGCAACGTGGTGCTCGAGGGTCTCAGCGTGTTCTCCCTCGACGATGCGCGGCCTGCGGCGGAGCATTTGCTCGATAGCGGCCCGATTCGCCTGAAACCGATCCATGCCTGCGCCGGACGCGGTCAGGAGGTGATCCAGAGCCTTGACCAATTCGATGCGGTCCTCGGCAGACCCGATGCCAAGGCGCTATTCACCGAAGGCGTGGTGTTGGAGCAAGACCTGACCGACGTGGTGACCCACAGCGTCGGCCAAAGCTTCATCGGCGGCACAGTGTTGAGTTACTGCGGCGATCAGTACCTGACCGCAGACGGTCATGGCGAGCAGGTTTATGGCGGTTCCAATCTGCTCGTGGTGCAGGGCGGCTACGACGAGCTGCTCGAACTGCAACTGTCCGACGACGTGCGGCTGGCCATCCGCCAAGCGCAGGTGTTCGACCGTGCGGCGGACGAGGCCTATCCCGGTTTCTATGCCTCGCGGCGCAACTACGACATCGCGCAAGGCCTGGACAGTAACGGCACACAGCGCAGCGGCGTGCTTGAGCAGTCCTGGCGCATGGGCGGTGCCAGCAGCGCCGAAGTGGCGGCGTTGCAGAGCTTCGTCAACGACCCGCAGATGAGCGCGATCCGTGTGTCTTCGGTGGAAACCTACATCGATCAAGCGCTGCCGGCGGACGCCATCGAGGTGTACCGCGGGCCGGCGCACAACAGTGAATTTCTCCTCAAGTACGTAACGGTCAAATCCTATGACGGCTAGAAGCGAAACCATTCAGATCGACATCGACGATGAACAGATGAGCGGGACTTTTCTCAGCCCCAAATCGAAGGTCCCCGGCGTGCTCTTCGTGCACGGTTGGGGCGGAAGTCAGGAGCGTGATCTTGAACGGGCCAAAGGCATCGCAGGTCTGGGCTGCGTGTGCCTGACGTTCGACTTGCGCGGGCACACCGGCGGCACCGGCATTCCACTGACGCGGGTTTCCCGCGAAGACAACCTGCGAGATCTGCTGGCGGCGTACGACCGATTGCTCGCGCATCCGGCGCTCGACACCTCGGCGATTGCTGTGGTCGGCACCAGTTATGGCGGTTATCTGGCTGCGATTTTGACCTCATTGCGCCCCGTGCGCTGGCTGGCGCTACGGGTGCCGGCGTTGTATCGCGATGAGCAATGGCACGCGCCCAAGCGCGAACTGGACAAGCTCGATTTGCGTGATTACCGCAGCACGCTGGTGCGCGCCGACAGCAATCGCGCGTTGCATGCCTGTTCGCAATTTACCGGGGATGTGCTGCTGGTGGAGTCCGAGACTGACGACTATGTGCCCCACGCGACCATCATGAGTTACCGGGCGGCGTGTCAGCAGACGCACTCGCTGACCCACCGGATCATCGACGGCGCCGATCACGCGTTGAGCGAGCCGGTTTCGCAGCAGGCGTATACGTCGATCCTGGTGGACTGGATTACCGAGATGGTGGTGGGTGAGCGGTTGAGCATTATCCAGTCGACGTAAGAGCGGCGGTGGATTCTTCGCGGGCAAGCCTCGCTCCTACGGGATTTGCGCGCTTCCCGTAGGAGCGAGGCTTGCCCGCGAAGGCGTCCTTACAACCACCCAATCACTTGGGTTTCTTCGCAATCCGCAGCGACTTGGCCTTGGCCTCCACAATCAAATACATCACCAACGTAATCAACAACGGCAAGATAAAGTAAATCGCCCGATACGCCAGCAACCCCGCCACCAGGCTCCCCCGCGAAGCCTCATGCTGCAGCAACGCCACAAACACCGCCTCCAACACCCCGAGCCCCGCCGGAATGTGCGTGATCACCCCGGCAATCGCGCTGATCAACAACACGCCAAGCACCAGCGGATAATCCAGCTTGCTCGGCAGAAGGGTGAAGATCACCGCCGCCATCAGCGACCAGTTCAGCGCCCCGAGCGCCAGTTGCAGCACCGCCATGCGCAGGGACGGCAGGTTGATTTCGACGCCGCGAATCGCCCACTCCCGCCGCTTGGAATACTGACAGGCCGCCAGGTAACCCGCGCTCACCAACAGCAACAAAACCCCCACGCCCTGCAACGCACCACTGCTGAGTTTCCAGCCCGGTGGCATGCGCACCAGCCCGCTGCTGAACATCGCGCCGGCAATCACCATGTAGCCGAACCAGTTGGTCGCCAGGCTCAGGCCGAGGATTTTTGCGATGTTGCTTTTGCTCACGCCGAGCCGCGAGTAAAGCCGATAGCGCATGGCAATGCCGCCGACCCAGGCACTCAGGTTGAGGTTGAAGGCGTAGCTGATGATCCCCACTGGCAGGATCTGTTTCCAGGTCAGGTCCTGACGAATATAGGTGCGGCCAATCAGGTCGAAACAGGCGTACACCAGAAAACTCACCAGCGTCAGCCCGGAGGCGATGATCAGCGTGCGCACCTTGAAATCGGCGAGGGTGTCGAACACCTCGTTCCATTCGATGCGTTGGGCCAGCATCGTGAACAGGACGATCAGCGCCAGGAAAAACAGCATCGTCAGCGGTTTTTTCCAGCGACTCCAATGCGACTTGTGCGGGCTGTCGGCGTGAGGCGCCGAATGGGTTTCAGCGCGGTTCATGGTGATCGCCCCCGGCGAGGTGGGTGAAGGGCTTCAGGTGTGGCTTGTGTGCCGGCAGCCAGCCGGCCCATGCCGGGAAGTGCCGCAGGAAGTGGAACACCAGAAAACCGACGGTCATGTGCCAGACCCGTCCGCGTGGGGATTTGTCCGCACACATGGCTTTGCAGTGGTTGTCGCTCAGCCTCTCGAGGCGTTCGAACAAATCGCGGTTGAAGGCGCGATCGCGGATCAGCACATTGGCTTCCAGGTTCATCGCCAGGCTCAGCGGGTCGAGGTTGCTCGAGCCGACGGTGCTCCAGTCTTCGTCCACCAGCGCGACTTTGCCGTGCAGCGGGCGCTCGCAATATTCGTGAATCTGCACCCCGGATTTGAGCAGGTAGTCATAGGTCATGCGCGCCGCCAGTTTGGCCACCCTCATGTCCGGCTGGCCTTGCAGGATCAGTCGCACGTCGACGCCTCGCCGCGCGGCGTTGCGTATCTCGCGCAGCAAGCGATAACCGGGAAAGAAATAGGCGTTGGCAATCACCACGCGACGCTGGGCGCTGCGCAGGACATGTCGATAAACCTCTTCGATATCGGTTTGATGATCACCGTTGTCGCGGTACACCAAACGGACCTGGCCGTCGTGATCGTTGAACGCCAGTTCCGAGCGCCGCTGCCGCCGGCGTTGCCACCAGTATTTGGCGCGGGCCGGGCGACCGCTTTGCAGCAGGGCGAAATGATGAATGTCGGTTACCGCCGGGCCTTGCACTTCAACCGAGTAATCCTGTTTGGCCTCGGGGCCGAAGTCGGCCAGATGGTCGGCGGAAAAGTTGATCCCGCCGATGAACGCAATCGTGCCGTCGACCACCACGATCTTGCGGTGCAGGCGCCGGAACCAGTTGGTGCGGATACCCAGCCGTTTCGGTGCCGGGTCAAATATTTGCAGGTGCACGCCGGCCTCGCTCAACGCGGTGAGGTAATCGGTGCTCAACTCGCCACAACCAAACCCGTCGAGACTGGCGGTCACCCGCACGCCGCGTTGAGCCGCGTCGATCAGCACGTGCTGCAGCTCTTCGCCGACCTTGTCCTCGAAAACGATGAAGGTTTCCAGGAGGATTTCAGTCTTGGCCTGGCGCATGGCTTCGAACACCCGCGGGAAATATTCTTCGCCGTTTTCCAGCAGTTCCACCCGGTTGTTGCCCTGCCAGCCATATTCAACGTCGACCACGCCGGGTTCGCGCACCGGCGGGTTGGTGGGCACGTGATCCACGGTGGTTTTTTCCATCGGTGCGCTGCTCATAGCTCGATCTCCACCGATAGCGGTGCATGGTCGGAGAGGTGGGACCAGGGCCGCGCCGCCAGGACTTGCGGACGGCTGGCCTTGAGGTTGCGCACGTAGATGCGGTCCAGGCGCAAGGCCGGCAAGCACGCCGGAAAACTGCGCGCCGGTTTGCCGTGGAGTTCGGCAAACACCTCGCGCAAACCACAGGGCTTGAGCATTGCGTCGGCGCGCTGACGCCAGTCGTTGAAGTCACCGGCGACAATCACCGGCGCGTCGCTCGGCAATTCTGCGAGGCGTTGGGTCAGCAGCTTCAGCTGTTCATTGCGATGGGTTTCGCGTAGCCCCAGATGGACGCAAATCGCGTGCACCTCCGGGCCATCGACGGGCAAGCGCAATACGCAATGCAGGATGCCGCGGTTTTCGTGTCCGCTGATGGACACGTCGAGGTTGTCGTGGCGAATGATCTGGAATTTCGACAACAGCGCATTGCCGTGGTCGCCTGCCGGGTACACCGCGTTGCGTCCGTAGGCGAACTGCGGCCACAGCGTGTCGGCGAGGAATTCGTACTGCGGCATCGTCGGCCAATTGCTGTAACGCTGGGGATGGTGCTCGTGGGTGCCGTGGACTTCCTGCAAAAACACCACGTCGGCGGACACGCTGCGCACTGCTTCGCGCAACTCCGGCAGGATGAAACGCCGGTTGAGCGCGGTGAAACCCTTGTGCGTGTTGACCGTCAGCACGGTGAAGCGGCGTACGGCGTTCACGGTTCCTGACGAGTCATCGTCGGGGTTGAACTGCTCGGCGCGGTTCATGGCGACACGCCTTGTGCTGCAGGCTCGCCGGAGGCAAAGAAGCGCCAAGCTGAAATACCGCTGTGAATCGCCGCCATGTCGCCTCCCGTCTGAGGGTCCCCGGTTGCCCCTGTCTTTTGATGACTGCGGGGCAAGCGAGAAAGTTTCGACGGGACTACAGACGGTAGGAGGGCTAAACCTGTAGGAGCCGGCTTGCTGGCGATAGCGGTGTGTCAGTCACATCCATGTTGAATGTGCCACCGCTATCGCCAGCAAGCCGGCTCCTACAAGGGGGATCAGTGACCGGCGACGATGCGGGTCGAGCCTTCAGCCGGTTCAGCGTAGACCGGACCGAGGCGATCAAGGCGACCGCTCCATGCAGTCAGCGCCAGCGCCACCAACACCACCAGACCACCGATCCACGCGGTATGGATCAGGCCCATGTGAGCGACGATCAAACCACCGCCCCACGCGCCACCGGCAATGCCGAGGTTGAACGCCGCGATGTTCAGGCCGGAAGCTACGTCCACCGCATTCGGCGTGTGATGTTCGGCCTGACGCACCACATACACCTGCAAACCCGGCACGTTGCCGAAAGCGACCGCGCCCCAGACCAGCACGGTGGCCAGCGCCAGCCACGGGTTGCCGGCGGTGAAGGTCAACACGAACAACACAGCAGCGAGCAGGGCGAAGATGATTTTCAGGGCTTTGATCGGGCCGCGTTTGTCGGCCAGTTTGCCGCCCCAGATGTTACCGACGGCCACCGAGATGCCGTACACCAGCAACACCAGGCTGACGGTGCCGGCGCTGAAACCAGAAATGTCTTGAAGAATCGGCGCTAGGAACGTGAAGGCGATGAACGAACCGCCGTAACCGACTGCCGTCATGGCATACACCAGCAGCAGGCGCGGTTGCTTGAGGACCTGCAACTGTTCCAGCAGCGAAGCGGGTTTGCTGTGGGTGATGTTTTTCGGCACGTAGAGCAGGCTGCCGATGAACGCAATCACACCCAAAGCAGAGACAGCGAGGAAGGTTTCACGCCAGCCGAAATGCTGACCGATGAACGTCCCCAACGGTACGCCGGTGACCAGCGCCACCGTCAGGCCGGTGAACATGATCGCAATCGCGCTGGCGGCTTTTTCCTTCGGCACGAGGCTGGTGGCGATGGTCGAGCCAATCGAGAAAAACACCCCGTGGGCCAGGCCGGTGACGATTCGCGCAATGATCAGCGATTCGTAGCTCGGTGCTTTCCACGCCAGCAGGTTGCCAAGGGTGAACAGCACCATCAGCGACAACAGCAGCATTTTGCGCGGGACTTTGCCGGTGAGGGCGGTCAGCACCGGGGCACCGATGGCAACGCCCAGGGCATAGAGGCTGACCAGCAGGCCGGCGGACGGCAGGCTGACGCCGAGGTCGGCGCCGATAGTGGGTAACAGGCCAACGATGACGAACTCGGTCGTCCCGATGGCGAAGGCGCTGAGGGTCAGCGCGAGCAAGGCAATGGGCATGGCTGCAACTCCGGTGGGTTGATTGATGGAGCGCAGTGTCGGGGATTGGGTTGTGCGGAAAAATAGAGGTATTGGCATTTGATATTTGCCCTGAACGCAAATATCACCTCGATGGAAACACGCAGCCCCCTGTAGGAGCTGGCTTGCCAGCGATGGCGGCCTCAAATACGCCGCCGTTTTTGAGGGCCTCATCGCCAGCAAGCCGGCTCCTACAGGGGTTGTGTGTAGTCCGGGGTTTTTATGTGGCACCGGACCTGTAGGCGCTGGCTTGCCAGCGATGGCGGCCTCATATGCGCCGCCGTTTTTGAGGGCCTCATCGCCGGCAAGCCGGCTCCTACAAGGGTTGCGTGTAATCCAGGCTTTTTATGTGGCACCGGACCTGTAGGAGCCGGCTTGCCGGCGATGAGGTCGGCCCGGACAGCATCAATGCCGGATCAGCTTGTTGCGTATTTCACTCGTCGATTCCACCCAGAAAACCTGCTGGCCAGCGATCTCGGCGGCCACCGGCAAACCATCGCGGTACACCAACCGATTACTCGTCAGCGCCGGCACTTTCGCACCGGGTAACAGCGTGCCGGCGAGGTTCAGCGGATCAACCCCGCACACGGCAATCAGACTCCCGTCATGCGCCCGCCGTCGCACTTCGCGCAGCAACGGAATCGCCTCGGGCAAGGCGAACTGTTCACCGGCCAAACCACTGACAAACCGCCCGCCGCGAATCTCGCCGCGAGCCTCCAGCCGATGGAACGTGCGCAGCAATTCGCGCCAGTTCGGCAACCAGTCTGCTTCGCGTTCCAGCAGGCGCCAGAACACCACGCCGTAGCGGCGCAGCAAGGTCATGGCGATGTGTTCCAGGGTGTCGCTCGGCGTTGAATGTTTGTTATCCACCACCGGCGCTGGCGCCCCGCGTCGAAGCAAGGCCCAGCGTCCGGCGTCATCCATGCCTCCGATAAACGCTCCGCGCCCGCGTCGGCTGCTGCGATTCTGCCGTTTACTGGCCGGCGTGATCAGCGCCCGCAAACCGGCAAAACTGTCGGCGTTCACCAGCCCGGCGCCGACCAGTTCCTGCAAGGCGATTTCCAGCTCCGAGCGCAGCAGATGAGCCTCGTGAATCAGCTCATCGAAAAACAGCGCGCCATGTTGGCTGAGGGCTTGGTAAACCTTTTGGGTTTTGGGCGACAGATCGCTGACCGGTGTCTGTTCGGTCAGACCGCTCCACAACCCGACCTGGCAGCGCGGCAGCAATACGATTGGTGTGCTGCGCAGCGCCGTGCTGGCGCTTTTGTTGGGTGCGGTCAGGCGGGTCCAGACCAGTTTGCCGCTACGGCACAGGTCATCCAGCCAACTCGCCGAATAGCCTTTGATCCGTGCCGCAAGAATGTCGCTGTCCCAGGCTGAAGCGGCGGCGGGATAGCCTTCGAACTGAGCGACGATGGCGGGCAGCACCGCATTGCCCTGGCCTTGGGTCGAGACAGAAAGATGCTGCCAGTCGAACAGGAATCGCATGAAATCCTGCAACGCCACCGGCTCGATTTCTCGCCGCAGACGCTTGACCGTGTAGCGATGAATTCGCGCCAGCAGATGCCGCTCGCACCATTCTTCCTGACCGGCGCCGGGAGTGAAGTGGCCGCGCAACACATACCCTTCGCGTTCCAGTTGCGCGAGTGCCTGGTTGACGTGAGTTACAGGTAATTCCAGAGGTTCGGCAATCGCGCTCAGCGGCAACGGACCAAAAGCGCTGAGCCGTGCGCGGATGACTTCCAGCATCGCTTCGTCTGCTTCCCAGGCGTCATCGAACCCCGGCAGCGCCTCCAGCGGTGGCGACAAATTTGCCTGTGGATAAATGGCGCGCAGGCACGTCAGCCGTTCCACCGCCAGCCACAGCAATTGCCCGGCATCGATCTGCAAACGACTGGCGCGACCGCTCTCGGCAAGGACATTCAACCAATCAATCCACTGCGCATTGGCCTGCGCCTCGGCATCGGCGATGCACGCGAGGCTCATCAACGTCTCGTGCATTTCATCGGCATTGGTCGGCGTTGGCCAGGCCTCATCGCGCACCGCTTGAATCGCCTCGGCATCCAGCGCGCCGAGGTCGTCGGTGGACTGCGGATCGGTCCAGCGCCGGTTGAGCACGGCTTGGGTGCGGCGCTCTTCCAGCGGTGCATCGTCGAGAAAGGTGTAAGGCCGGGCGCTGAGAATTTCGGCGGCCAGCGGCGAGGGCGCCGGCAGGTCGCGGCTGATCAGGCGAACGTCGCCGCGTTCCATGCGCCGCAACAACGTCAGCCAGCCTTCGCAGTCCATCGCTTCGTGAAGGCAATCGTCGAGGGTCTGTTCCACCAGTGGATGATCGGGAATCTCCCGTTCGCCAGCGAGGTTTTCCACGCAGGCGATCTGGTCGGGAAACACGCTGGCGATCAGGTCTTCGCTTTTCATCCGCTGAATCTGCGGCGGGACTTTGCGCCCGCCGCTGTAGCGCGGCAACGCCAATGCAACGCCGGCATTCCAGCGCCAGCGCACGCCGAACAGCGGCGCATCGAGCACCGCTTGAATCAGCAGGTGTTCGGCGCTGTTGCTGTGCAGGTAGCGCCAGACCTCATCGAGCTCAAAGCTGTGGCTGGTGGACAGCGACAGCACGATCGCATCTTCGCTGGCAGCGGCCTGCAATTCGAAGTTGAAGGTGCGGCAGAAACGCTTGCGCAGGGCCAGGCCCCAGGCGCGGTTGATGCGGCTGCCGAAGGGCGTGTGGATGATCAGTTGCGTGCCGCCGGACTCATCGAAAAAGCGCTCCATCAGCAGCGTGTCCTGCGAGGGCAGGGCGCCCAGTGTCAGGCGTGCGCGGGCGAGGTAATCCACCAGTTGTCCGGCGCTGTCGAGGTTCAGGCCGAGGGTCTCGGTCAGCCAGTCGAGGGCCGGTTGCAAGTTGCCGGGCGTGGCGCCGAGCAGGTCGTCGAGTTGCGCTTGCAGGCGCGCCACGGCGAAGGACAATTCTGCGCTGCGCCCCGGCGCTTCACCGAGCCAGAACGGAATGGTCGGCGACTGGCCGTGCGCATCTTCGACCCGGACCTTGCCGGTTTCGACCCGCAGGATTCGGTACGAGGTGTTGCCCAACTGAAAGACATCACCGGCGATGCTTTCCACGGCGAAGTCTTCGTTGACGCTGCCGATGTTCAGCCCTTGCGGTTCCAGCAGCACGCTGTAGTCGGCGTTGTCCGGGATGGTGCCGCCGCTGGTCACGGCGGTCAGTTTGCTGCCGCGCCGACCGCGCAACGTACGCGTCACGGCGTCGCGGTGCAGGTAAGCGCTGCGGATGCCCTGGCGACCGTTGTAGCCTTCGGCGAGCATCTGCAGCAGCGCCTGATAATGTGTTTCGTCGAGCTCAGCGTAGGGCGAGGCATTGCGGAACATCTCCAGCAGCGCGTGCTCCGGCCATTCCTGGCAACTGACCTCGGCGATGATCTGCTGGGCCAGCACGTCCAGCGGTGCTTGAGGAATCTGCAAGGTATCGAGTTCACCCCGACGCACGCAGTCGAGCAGGGCGGTGCATTCGATCAAATCGTCGCGGGTGGTGGCGAACAATCGGCCCTTGGGCGTGCCGCCGACCTGGTGGCCGGAGCGGCCGACCCGTTGCAGAAACCCGGCAATCGAGCGCGGCGAGGCAATCTGGCAGACCAAATCGACATCGCCGATGTCGATCCCCAGTTCCAGCGACGCCGTGGCGATCAGCACTTGCAGGTCGCCGCACTTGAGGCGCTGTTCGGCATCGAGGCGAAACTCCTTGGCCAGGCTGCCGTGGTGGGCGGCGACTGCTTTCTTGCCAAGGCGCTCGCTCAAATGCCGGCTCAAGCGTTCGGCCAAGCGTCGGGTGTTGACGAAAATCAGCGTAGTGCGGTGTTCGCGGGCGAGGACGGCGAGGCGGTCGTAGACCAATTCCCACACATCGTTGGCCATCACCGCCGACAGCGGCACCGGCGGTACTTCGATGCCTAGATCCCTTGGACGGGCGTGGCCGATGTCGATGATTTCGCATACGCGATCACGTCCCACCAGAAAGCGTGAGACCGCTTCGATGGGTTTTTGCGTGGCGGACAGGCCGATGCGCATCAACGGTGCTGCACATAACGCCTGCAAACGTTCCAGGCTCAGGGCCAGATGGCTGCCGCGTTTGCTGGCGGCGATGGCGTGGATCTCGTCGACGATCACCGTGCGCGTGGTGCCGAGCATTTGCCGGCCGGAGTCGGAGCCGAGCAGCACGTAAAGGGATTCCGGGGTGGTCACCAGAATGTGCGGCGCGGTCTTGCGCATCGCCGAGCGTTCTTTTTGCGGCGTGTCGCCGGTGCGCACGGCGGTGTTGATCTGCAACTCGGGCAGGCCCATCGCACGTAACTGTTCAGTGATGCCGGCCAGCGGGTTTTGCAGGTTGATCTGGATGTCGTTGGACAAGGCTTTGAGCGGCGAGACGTAGACCACCAGTGTTTCGTTGGGCAGCCCGTCTGCGGTTTCCAGGCCACGGTGAACCAGATCGTCGATGACGGCGAGAAACGCGGTGAGGGTTTTGCCGGAGCCGGTGGGCGCGGCGATCAGGGTCGAACGGTGTTGGCGGATCAGCGGCCACGCCCGGGCCTGGGCGGCGGTGACCGTCGGGAAGGTGCTGCTGAACCAGGCGCTGACGGCGGGGTGGAAGCCTGCCATGGCCGCGTCCGTGGGGATGGGCAGATTCATGGAGTAATTTATGCGGGCGGGGTGAGGAAGATGCAAGTACCGCTCGGGATCTCTGCTGGCCTTCAGGGCCTCTTCGCGGGCAAGCCTCGCTCCTACAGAACTCGCGCACGCTCTTGTAGGAGCGAGGCTTGCCCGCGAAGAGGCCCGAAGCAGCACCACAAATCCCGGAGATCTACACTTTACGGATGACGGTTGCGCACTAAACCCGCAAAATGCAACGATTCCGGCAACTATCGACGGCACCGCCCGCGAGCGGTGCCGATAAAGCCATTGATCCAATCAGACTGGGCCTGCTGACTCTATGCGAATGCGCCTTATGTTACTGGGCGGCGGAAATGCCCTTGGGCAGGCGCTGATTCGCCTC
The DNA here is from genome assembly GCF_014852325.1 of Pseudomonas sp. PDM01. NCBI lineage: Bacteria > Pseudomonadati > Pseudomonadota > Gammaproteobacteria > Pseudomonadales > Pseudomonadaceae > Pseudomonas > Pseudomonas sp. PDM01. Next base: position 269,030 of record NZ_JACVBK010000010.1, on the reverse strand, counting down.
GGTGCGGAGGAAGACATCGGTTTCCTCGCCCCCCGCCCACCGCAAGACGGCTGGGATGCCGCGAGCCTGACGCAACTGCTCGACGACACGCGCCCGGACGCGTTGATCAACCTCGCCTACTACTTCGACTGGTTCCAGGCGGAGACGGTCAGCGAATCGCGTCTGGCCGGGCAAGAGCGTGCAATCGAGCGTCTGGCCGAACTGTGCCAGCATCACAACATCGTTCTGCTGCAACCCTCGAGCTATCGGGTGTTCGACGGCTCGCGGGCGACCGCCTACAGCGAAAAAGACGAGCCGGTGCCGCTGGGCCTGCGTGGTCAGGCCTTGTGGCGCATCGAGCAAAGCGTGCGCGCGACCTGCCCGCAGCATGTGCTGCTGCGGTTCGGCTGGCTGCTCGATGACAGCCCCGACGGCACCCTCGGGCGTTTCCTGTCCCGGGCCGAAAAGCCGGAAGAACTGTTGATGGCCGATGACCGTCGCGGCAACCCGACGCCGGTCGACGACGCGGCCCGGGTGATCATTTCGGTGCTCAAGCAACTCGATTGCGCGGCGCCACTGTGGGGCACCTACCACTACGCCGGGCACGAGGCGACCACGCCGCTGGCGCTGGGGCAGGCGATTCTCACCGAAGCCCGCGCACTGCATCCGCTGGCCATCGAAGCGCCGACCGCCCAGGCTCACGCCGCACGCCCGGACGCTGCCGAAGAGCCGCAACACGCGGTGCTGGCCTGCAAGAAAATCCTTCACACCTTCGGGATCAAGCCCCGCGCCTGGCGTGCGGCACTCCCTGGCTTACTGGACAGGTTCTATCGCCATGGCTGACGGCCCTGTTTTAATCACCGGCGGCGCGGGTTTCATTGGCTCGCACCTGACCGACGCCTTGCTCGCCAAGGGCCATTCGGTACGGATTCTCGACGACCTGTCCACCGGCAAACGCAGCAACCTGGCGCTGGATAATCCTCGCGTCGAGCTGATAGTCGGCGACGTCGCCGATGCAGCCCTGGTCGCTCGCGCAATGGCCGGTTGCAGTGCGGTCGCGCACCTGGCGGCCGTGGCGTCGGTGCAGGCTTCGGTGGATGATCCGGTGAAGACTCACCAGAGCAATTTCATCGGTTCGCTGAATGTCTGCGAAGCCATGCGCCAGAGCGGCGTCAAACGTGTGCTGTTTGCCTCCAGCGCAGCGGTCTACGGCAACAATGGCGAAGGCCAGTCGATCGACGAAGACACGCCCAAGGAACCGCTGACGCCGTATGCGTCGGACAAGTTGGCCAGTGAACATTACTTCGATTTCTACCGTCGCCAACATGCGCTGGAACCGGTGATTTTCCGCTTCTTCAACATCTTCGGCCCGCGCCAGGATCCGTCCTCGCCGTACTCCGGGGTGATCAGCATTTTCAGCGAGCGCGCGCAAAACGGCCTACCGATCACGGTGTTTGGCGATGGCGAGCAGACGCGGGATTTTGTTTACGTCGAAGATCTGGTCGATGTGCTGGTGCAAGCCATCGAAAAACCGCAGGTTGAAGTCGGTGCGGTCAATGTCGGCTGGAACCAGGCAACCACGCTCAAGCAAATGCTGGAAGCGTTGAAAGTGGCTGTCGGTGAACTGCCGCCAGTGAGCTACGGCCCGGCGCGTTCGGGTGATATCCGCCATTCGCGGGCGAACAATCAGCGACTGCTGGAGCGGTTTTCCTGCCCGGCTCAGACGCCGATGAGTGTCGGCCTGGCGCGGTTGCTCGGTCGTTAGAATACTGTGATCAGCTAAGACTTTTGAACACCGCAAACTACTGTGGGAGCGAGCCTGCTCGCGATAACGGCAGATCAGTCAACATCTATGTCGACTGATAGACCGTAATCGCGAGCAGGCTCGCTCCCACAGGTTTTTCAACTTCATTGACAGCGTTCAAACACCACCACATGTTTGCTCGTTAGAACTTGTAACCCAGGCCCACCATGTAGATGAACGGGTCCACGTCGACATCGACCTTGGCACGGGTGCCCTGTGCCACGGCGTTGTTTTCCACGGTGGCGGTGGTATCGATGTCGATGTAACGCACTTGGGCGTTGAGCATGATGTTGTCGGTGATCATGTAGTCGGCACCGACCTGAAACGCCATGCCCCAGGAGTTGTCTGCCTTGAAGTTGCTGAAGCCATTGGCGCTGGCCTCGCTGCCGACGTGCTCGTCGTAGATCCAGGTGTAGTTGATACCGGCGCCAACGTACGGTTGGAATGCAGACTTGCCGTCCAGTGGGTAGTAGACGACGCTCAAGGTCGGCGGCAGGTGTTTCAGGCTGCCGAGTTTGCCGTTGGCCGCACCCAGGACGGTGCCTTTGAGCTTCACGTCATGTTCGAATGGCGTGGCCGCGAGCAGCTCGATGCCCCAGTGGCTGTTGAGCATGTAAGCGAAGTTCAGACCCAGTTGGGTGTCGCTGCTCATGGTGGCCTTGCCACCCAGATTGGTGCCTGCCAGCGGGCCTTGATCGACTTTGACGTCGGAGCTGTCGGCTTTCGGGTTGACGGTGATTGCACCGGCACGAAGGAGGATGTCGCCGGCTTCGTGGGCGTGGGCGAGCGGGGCTGCGAGCGCGAGGGCAAACAGCGAGGCGCTGAGCAAGGACTTGTGCATGGAGGCTCCAGAGGACGTTAAAAATGTTCGATGTCCAATGGTACGGAGCGGTCTGGTCCGGTCTTTTGACTCAGCTCAATGAAACAGTGATGGCCCGTTTTTTTGCGGAACCTTTGAGGATGCCTTCGCGGGCAAGCCTCGCTCCTACGGGTTAGCGCAGGACCTGTAGGAGCGAGGCTTGCCCGCGAAGGCGCCCTTCAAATCAACATACGAACACCAGATTCACTCCGGCAATTCATAGATATAAATCTTGTCCGCCTCCATCTGATACCCGGCATCCGCCAACTCACTGGTCGACGCTTTAACCTGCAACGCCCCCTCGATCCAATAAGGCTGATACAGCTCGTCCAGCTTCACGCCGACTTCGCTTTTCACATGCACGATCTGGTTCGACGGCGGTGGCGGTACATGGATGCAGGCGCCGAAATACGGCACCAGCAGAAACTCTGTAGTGCGGCCTTCTTCACTCACTTCCAGCGGCACGATGTAGCCCGGCAGGCGGATGCTCTGACCGTCGAGGCTCTTCACCACCGGTGCATTGGGCATGTCCTGTTTCGCGGCTGGCGCCGACTCGGCGGACAGCGCGCTGCCCATCTGCGAGAGGTCGTGCAGGGGTGTCATGTTCGGCACTTCCGGCGCGGCGTCCGGCGGGATCATTTCCGACCAGGTCAGCTCTTTCGGCTCGGCGGCCCACAGCGGCAAGGCAACCAGCATCAACAGCGCAAGCAAAGCGCGGGGCATCATTAACGTCCTCATAGTCGGATCGACAGGCCATCGGCCAGGGATTGGCGATACGCGCGCCACGCCGGCACGCTGCCCATCAGCAGCGCGGCGATCAGGATGCCACCGAGCAGCGTCCATTCATATTCGCTGGGCCACGCCAGCGGCAGAAACAGACCGTAATTGGCCTGCACGTAGCCTTGCGCAGCAGCGATGCCCACATAAAGCAGGGCCACGCCAGCGATCACGCCCGACAGCGCCAGGGCGAACGCCTCCAGCACCAGCAACGTCGCGATATGCCATGGCCGCGCACCCACCGAACGCAGAATCGCCATCTCGCGCCGACGTTCATTGAGGCTGGTGAGAATCGCCGTGAGCATGCCGATCAACCCGGTCAGCACCACAAACAGCGAGACCACGAACAAGGCTTTTTCTGCGGTGCTCATCAAACCCCACAACTCTTGCAGCGCCACGCCCGGCAGGATCGCCAGCATCGGTTCGCCACGGAATTCGTTGATTTCGCGCTGCAGGGCAAAGGTCGAAATCTTGCTGTTGAGGCCCAGCATGAACGCGGTGATCGCTTGCGGCGTCAGGTCCATGTTGCGTGCCTGATCAGCACTGATCCGACCGTTGCCGCGCGCCGGCACGCCGTTGTGCCAGTCGATGTGAATCGCTTCCATGCCTCCGAGGCTGATGTGCAATGTACGGTCCACCGGGGTGCCGGTGCGTTTGAGAATGCCGACCACGGTGAACGGTTTGTCGTCGTGCTTGACCAGGCTGATCACCGCCACGCCGTGGGCCAGCACCAGTTTATCGCCGAGTTTGTAGTGCAGTGCATCGGCCACTTCGGCGCCGAGCACCACTTCGAACGGATCGGTGGCGAAGGCGCGACCGTCAGCCAGTTCCAGGTGTTGTTGATGACCGTACTGGTAATGCTCGAAGTACGCCTCGGTGGTGCCCATCACCCGATAACCGCGATGGGAATCGCCCAGCGACATCGGGATCGCCCACTTCACTTTCGGGTTGTTGGCGAAGTGCTCGAAGCTGTCCCAGCGGATGTTGTTGGTGGCATTGCCGATGCGGAACACCGAGTACAGCAGCAGGTTCACTGAACCGGAGCGGGCGCCGACGATCAGGTCGGTGCCGCTGATGGTGCTGGCAAAACTGGCCTTGGCTTCGGTGCGCACGCGCTCCACGGCCAACAGCAGGCAGACCGACAGGGCGATGGCGAACGCGGTCAGGATCGCGGTGAAGCGGCGGTTAGCCAGGCTGGCCATGGCTAGACGAAACAAATACATCTCAAACCTCTGCAGGCGTGGCGGCGCGATTGAGTTCGGCCAGCGACAGGTTGCGATCGAACAGCGGCGCGAGGCTTTGGTCGTGGCTGACGAACAACAGGCTCGACCCGGCTTCGCGGCATTCGGCGAACAACAGGCGAATGAAGTTTTCGCGGGCGTCGTAATCCAGAGCAGAAGTCGGTTCGTCGGCGATCACCAGCTCCGGCTGACCGATCAACGCGCGTGCGGCGGCGACGCGTTGCTGTTGGCCGATGGACAGCGAGTCGGCGCGGCGACCGAGGATGCTTTCATCCTTCAAACCCAAATGAGCGAGCAAGGTTGCCGCCGCCTGATCGACGCTGCCATGGCGCTGGATCGCCCGTTCGGCGCGCAGCCTGGAGAAGTGGCAGGGCAGTTCGACGTTCTCGCGCACCGAGAGAAACGGCAGCAGGTTGAACTGCTGGAAGATGTAGCCGGTGTGATCGACGCGAAAGCGATCACGCGCCCCGGCACCGAGTTCGGTCAGTTCCTGGCCGAGCAGGCGAATGCTGCCGCGATCGGGCTTTTGCACGCCACCGAGCAGGCCGAGCAGGGTGGTCTTGCCGCTGCCGCTGGGGCCTTTGAGGAACAGGGTTTCACCCGGTTCCAGGCGAAAGGCCGGGATGTCCAGCAGCGGCGGGTGACCGGGCCAACTGAAGCCCAGGTCGGACAGTTCGATGAGTGCTTGGGTCATGTGAAGCCGGTCAGGTAATAGGTGAACACTTTGTAGGAGCGAGGCTTGCCCGCGAAGAGGCCATCACGTTCAACATAGAGGTCGACGGTCAGGACGCCTTCGCGGGCAAGCCTCGCTCCTACAGGGGGTGGTGGTGGATCAGAATTTCAGGGCGGCCGCCTTGGCCGTCACTTCTACCCCTTGCTGCCCGCTCGGGCTGATCAGTTGTACCTGAATTTTCTGGGTCGCCGGGAACGTGTTGAAGAGGTTTGCCAGGTCCAGGGTTTTCAGTGCGCCCGGCGTCGCGCAGGTGAACTGGTAATGAGCGTGGATTTCGCTGTGGTCGTGGTGATGCTCGTCTTTGGCATCGTCGTCATGATCATCATCGGCATCCGGCTTGTCACCGAACAGCGGGCTTTCCAGCTCCTGAGTCGCGACCACGCAACCCGCCGCTTTCGGCAGGCTGAACAGGGCCAGCGGTTTTTCAAGTTGCGCACGGGCGGCGGCGACTTTGGCTTTGTCGGCGTCGCTGGCAGCCGCGTGTTCGAAACCCACCAGGTTCATCGCCGGGCTTTCCAGTTCCAGCTCCAGGGTCTGACCGTCCAGCGCTGCGTTCAGGCGACCGACACCGTGTTCGTGGGCACCGAGGCTGCCGTGTTCATGGTCGTGATCATGCTCATCGGCGGCATGGGCGATGGCCAGCGGCAACAGGGCAAACGGCAAAGCGAGCAGCAGACGGCGCATAGCGGGTCTCCGAAAAGTAAAATGAAGAATTTGTTATGTAATCTTATAACGTAAGTGAGAGGAGTTTGACCGGCTACTTGGCGTTGCACAAGTCCCATGGGAGCATGCAGGTCAGAAATGTGCGGGAGCGAAACCATGTTGCGTATACGCGGAAGCATCGGCGACTGGCCGGTGGATTTGACCCTGGAGATGGACGACGCTGACTGGGCGCGGCTCGGCGCGCAGGTGCAAGTGGTCAAGCCAGAGGTCAGTGCAGCGCCGGCCAAACCGGTGAATCAGGATGATGCGCAGTGGCAGGTCGCAAAGGATCTGCTGCGCAAGGCCGGGCAACTGAGCGGGCCGGATTTGCTGGAGCAATTGGAAGGTTTGACTGGCAACGCAGCGTCGGGCAAGCGCCTGCTGGTGCGGTTGCGGCATAGCGCGGAGGTGAAGGTGGAGAGTGGCGGAGATACGCCGCTGTATCGCTGGCTGTAGAAATGCGTTGTTTGTGCGGCCGCCATCGCCGGCAAGCAGGCTCCTACAGGTCCGTGCAAATCCTGTAGGAGCCAGCTTGCTGGCGATGAACGATGACGCGGTCTGTCAGTACAGCGCAGCAAACAACTTGCGGCGATACGTTGTCACCAACGGGTGATCATTGCCCAGCAATTCGAACACTTGCAGCAACGTCTTGTGCGGCAAGCCTTCGCTGTAGCTGCGGTTACGCACGAACAGCTTGAGCAATGCATCCAGCGCCGCATCGTACTGCTGACGGGCCAGTTGCTGGATCGCCAGTTGATACACCGCTTCATCGTCCTGCGGATTCTTCGCCAGGCGCGCCTTCAGGTCGGCGGCATCCGGCAAGTCCTTGGCCTGGCCGAGAAACTGGATCTGCGCTTTTGCACCGGCCAATGCAGCCTTGTGTTCATCGCTTTTCACCGCGTCGAGCACGATTTGCGCTTCACCCAGCTCACCCCGCTCTGTCAAGCAACGGGCATACAGAATCAGCGCTTTGGCGTTGGTGTTGTCTTCGCCCAGCAGCACTTTGAGAATGGCTTCTGCGTCAGCGAAACGGCTCTCGTCAAACAGCGCCTGAGCCTGTTCAAACGGATCAGCCGCCGCCGGTGGCGGCATTTGTACGTGAGGCTCCAGCATGGCGCGGACGGCGGATTCCGGCTGCGCACCGGCAAAACCGTCCACTGGCTGGCCATCCTTGAACAACACCACGGTCGGCAAGCTGCGGATGCCGAAGCGAGCGACGATGTCTTGTTCCAGATCGCAGTTGACCTTGGCCAGCAGCAACTCGCCCTGATAGCTCTCGGCGATGGTCTGCAGCATCGGCATCAGCACTTTGCAGGGCGCACACCATTCGGCCCAGAAATCCACCAGCACCGGTTTGTGGAAAGAGTTCTCGATCACCGACTGGTCGAAATCGGCAGTCGTGGCGTCGAAGATGTACGGCGTTTGCTGACTCATGGGGGATCTCGTAAAAGCGTGAATGGGGCAACTATACGGCTTGGCGGGGGGTGGCTGAAAGTGTGCGCAGTCTGACAGATGGCCTTCGCGGGCAAGCCTCGCTCCTACAGGTCCGCGTCGTTATTAAGAGCGGCACTAAACCTGTAGGAGCGAGGCTTGCCCGCGAAGCTTTTAAGCGCGCCGCGCGTGATACAGGCTCACATACCGAAACTCTTCCGGCTCGGCCAGATCCGGCAAGGTCATCGCTTCGAGCATTTCGATGCGTTGATACAGCGGATGACGAAAATCCCTCACCCGCGAATCCGCCACCAGTGCCTCTCGGCCGCGACTCAAAAACTCATCGAGCAGCGGCAGATTCTCCCGGTCGTACAGCACGTCGGCCACCAGGATCAGATCAAAGCGATCCGCCTCGGCGAAAAAGTCCGTCGAGTAACTCAGTTCCACTTCATTGAGTTCGGCATTCGCCCGACAGGCGGCAATCGCCAGCGGGTCCAGGTCACACGCCACCACTTCCAGCGCCCCGGCCTTTACCGCGGCAATCCCCGCGACGCCGGAACCGGCACCAAAATCCAGCACGCGTTTGCCTTTGACCCACTCGGGGAATTCAGCGAGGTAGCGGGCCATCGACAACCCGCTGGCCCAGCAGAAACTCCAGTACGGCGGTTCATGCAGAATCCGCCGGGTTTCTTCCGGGCTGAAGGCGCGGTCCATGTTGTCGCCGTCGATCAGCCAGAGTTTCAGGGCGGTATCGGGCAAGGCGACCGGGACAAGTTGTGCATCGCCCAATAACTCCCCCAACGCCTGTTGCAGGTCGAGCGGTGCAATCATGGCGCTTTGACGAATTGCAGTTGACCCAAGGCCTGGGTCGTCGGCTGGGTGATGACTTGCGACGGCAGGTGCAGAATCAGCTGGCCGGACTGGCTGGCGCGGCCCCGCAGTTCCACGCGGGCACCGGCCGGAAACGAATCCGGGTTGAAGCGCAGGTGAAACGGCAATACCTGATTGGTGCCGATCAGGCTGGAGCTGGCGAGCAATTGTTGCGGGCGATCCTTTTCATCGATCACCAGCAGCGCCAATTCGACTTCGGCACCGGCCGGCACACCTTGCAAGGTGCCGCTCAATTCACGCTGATAAGCGGGCAACGGACCGAGGTTGGCGGACTCGCGGGCTTTTTTCTGCGCCGCCTGTGGAGCGGGGCCGGGCGTAGGCGGCTGGGGCTTGGGTGCATCGCTGCTGCAGGCCACCAACAGGCTGAAAAGGCTGAGCAATACGAGCGGTCTGAGTGACATTTGCGGCTCCAGCAAGGTGAAATCCATGGATCATTCTCTATAGCCAGTCTGTATACCGCAAACCCTATGGCTTGTCTTGCCACCGGGATGCGCTACCATGGCCCTCCCTTTTTTTGTTGCCTGCCACCATGCACTGTCCCTTCTGCGGTGCCAACGACACCAAGGTCATCGACTCGCGTCTGGTCGCCGAGGGCGAACAGGTGCGCCGCCGGCGCGAATGCCTGGCCTGCGGCGAGCGTTTCACGACGTTCGAAACCGCTGAACTGGTGTTGCCGCGCCTGATCAAAACCGACGGCAGCCGCCAGCCGTTCGACGAAGAAAAACTCCGCGCCGGCATGCAGCGTGCGCTGGAGAAGCGCCCGGTGAGTGTCGAGCGCCTCGAATCGTCGCTGGTGCACATCAAACACAAGCTGCGCGCCACCGGCGAGCGCGAGGTCAAGTCCCTCGTGGTCGGTGAACTGGTGATGGCCGAGCTGCAAAAGCTCGATGAAGTCGCCTACATTCGTTTCGCCTCCGTGTATCGGCGCTTCCAGGACCTCAACGAGTTCCGCGAAGAGATCGATCGCCTGGCCCGTGAGCCGGTGAAAGAATGACCACCTCCACAGAGCTTGCCATCCTCGACGCCCATTACATGGCGCGCGCCCTGGAACTGGCGCGCAAAGGCCATTACACGACGCATCCCAACCCGCGTGTTGGCTGCGTGATCGTGAAGGACGGGCAGATTGTCGGCGAAGGCTGGCACGAGCGCACCGGCGAACCCCACGCCGAAGTCCACGCGCTGCGCGCTGCGGGCGAAAAGGCCCGTGGAGCCACCGCTTACGTGACCCTCGAACCGTGCAGCCACCACGGCCGCACGCCGCCTTGCGCCGATGCGCTGGTGAATGCCGGCCTCGCACGCGTCGTCGCGGCGATGCAGGACCCGAACCCGTCGGTGGCCGGTCGTGGCATGCAGCGCCTGGCTCAGGCCGGCATTGCCATCGAAAGCGGTGTGCTGGAAGGCGAGGCACGCAAGCTCAATCAAGGCTTCCTTAAACGCATGGAACATGGCTTGCCGTTCGTGCGGGTCAAGTTGGCCATGAGCCTCGACGGTCGCACAGCGATGGAAAGCGGCGAAAGCCAATGGATCACCGGCCCGGCCGCACGTTCGGCGGTTCAACGCCTGCGCGCCCAGGCCAGCGTGGTGCTGACCGGCGCCGACACGGTGCTGGCGGATAACGCCCGTTTGACCGTGCGCGCTGACGAGTTGGGGCTGGACGCCGAGCAAACCGCATTGGCAATGAGCCGTCCGCCGCTGCGCGTTTTAATCGATGGCCGCCTGCGCGTGCCGCTGGATGCGCCATTCTTCAAGGCCGGCCCGGCGCTGGTCGCCACCTGCATGGCGATTGAAGAACAATACGCCAACGGCCCGGAATGCCTGATCGTGGCCGGCGACGATGGCTTGGTTGACCTGCGCAAGTTGCTGGTCGAACTGGCCAATCGCGGCGTCAACGAAGTGCTGGTCGAGGCCGGTCCACGTCTGGCCGGGGCCTTTGCCCAGCAAGGTCTGGTGGACGAATTCCAGATTTTCATCGCCGGCAAGTTCCTTGGCTCTTCGGCCCGACCATTGCTCGACTGGCCGCTGGCGCAGATGAAAGACGCGCCCGAGCTCAAAATCACTGAAATCCGCGCGGTTGGCGATGACTGGCGAGTCATTGCCATTCCTGCGCCATCGGCGAGCGTATAATTCCGGGCCTGCGCCACGCGACGGCCCTGTTCTCGAGGAGGACTTCATGTTTACCGGCATCATCGAATCCATCGGCAGTATTCGTGCATTGACCCCAAAAGGCGGAGATGTGCGGGTCCATGTAGAAACCGGCAAGCTCGATCTGAGCGACGTCAAACTGGGCGACAGCATCGCGGTCAACGGCGTGTGCCTGACGGCCGTTGAGCTGCCAGGCAACGGCTTTGCCGCGGACGTCAGTCGCGAAACCCTCGACTGCACCGCCATGAACGACCTGAAAAGCGGCAGCCCGGTCAATCTGGAAAAAGCCCTGACCCCGACTACTCGCCTCGGCGGGCACCTGGTCAGCGGTCATGTCGATGGCGTGGGCGAAGTGGTTGCCCGCACCGAGAACGCACGTGCCGTGGAATTCCGCATCCGTGCACCGAAAGAACTGGCCAAGTACATCGCCCACAAAGGCTCGATCACCGTCGACGGCACCAGCCTGACCGTGAACGCGGTCGATGGCGCCGAGTTCCTGCTGACGATCATTCCGCACACCCTGAGCGAAACCATCATGGCGTCGTACCAGCCGGGTCGCCGGGTGAATCTGGAAGTGGACTTGCTGGCCCGTTACCTGGAGCGCCTGTTGCTGGGCGACAAGGCCGCAGAGCCAACCTCCAGTAACATTACCGAAAGCTTTCTGGCCGAGAACGGCTACCTCAAATCCTGAAACTCAATTTCTAAAAGAATGGGGGTGCCTTGTGGCGCTCAATAGCATCGAAGAACTGGTTGAAGACATCCGCCAAGGCAAGATGGTCATCCTCATGGATGACGAAGACCGCGAGAACGAAGGCGACCTGATCATGGCCGCCGAGTGCTGCCAGGCCGAACACATCAATTTCATGGCCAAGCACGCCCGTGGCCTGATCTGCATGCCGATGAGCCGCGAGCGCTGCGAAACGCTGAAGCTGCCGTTGATGGCGCCACGCAACGGTTCCGGTTTCGGCACCAAGTTCACCGTGTCCATCGAAGCGGCCACCGGCGTGACCACCGGCATCTCCGCCGCCGACCGTGCGCGCACTGTGCAGGCCGCTGCCGCGAAAGACGCCAAGGCTGAAGACATCGTCAGCCCCGGCCACATCTTCCCGCTGATGGCCCAGGCCGGTGGCACCCTGGCTCGCGCCGGCCACACTGAAGCCGCCTGCGACCTCGCGCGCATGGCCGGTTTCGAGCCGAGCGGCGTGATCTGCGAAGTGATGAACGACGACGGCACCATGTCCCGTCGCGCCGAACTGGAAGCTTTCGCCGCCGAGCACAACATCAAGATCGGCACCATCGCCGACCTGATTCACTACCGGATGATCCACGAACGTACCGTTCAGCGGATTGCCGAGCAGCCACTGGACAGCGAACTGGGCCAATTCAACCTGGTGACCTATCGTGATTCCGTGGAAGGCGACGTGCACATGGCACTGACCCTGGGCACCGTGTGCGCCGAAGAACCGACCCTGGTTCGCGTGCACAACATGGACCCGCTGCGCGACCTGTTGATGGTCAAGCAGCCTGGCCGCTGGAGCCTGCGCGCCGCCATGGCCGCGGTTGCCGAGGCTGGCAGCGGCGTGGTGCTGTTGCTCGGTCACCCGCTCGATGGCGACGTGTTGCTGGCGCACATCCGCGAAACCGCCGATCACGCAGCCGTGAAAAAACCGACCACCTACAGCATCGTCGGTGCCGGTTCGCAGATCCTTCGGGACCTGGGCGTGCGCAAAATGCGCCTGATGTCTGCGCCAATGAAATTTAATGCGATATCCGGTTTCGATCTGGAAGTTGTAGAATACGTGCCCTCCGAATAATGACCGGTTGTTCCCGGCCCTGTATTCGCGGTTCAAATATCACTGAGGGACGCGTAGAAGACGCGTCCCGGCTCTTTAAGAGAACTAACGAATGACCCTGAAGACCATCGAAGGTACCTTCATCGCCCCTAAAGGCCGCTACGCTTTGGTAGTGGGCCGTTTCAACAGCTTCGTTGTTGAAAGCCTGGTCAGCGGTGCAGTTGATGCCCTGGTTCGCCATGGCGTGAGCGAAAGCGACATCACCATCATCCGCGCACCTGGCGCCTTCGAAATCCCGCTGGTTGCGCAGAAAGTCGCTCAGAAGGGCGAGTTCGCAGCCATCATCGCTCTGGGCGCGGTCATTCGTGGCGGTACTCCGCACTTCGAATACGTGGCGGGCGAATGCACCAAGGGCCTGGCCCAGGTGTCCATGGAGTTCGGCGTTCCGGTTGCCTTCGGCGTCCTGACCGTTGATTCCATCGAGCAAGCCATCGAACGTTCCGGCACCAAGGCCGGTAACAAAGGTGCCGAAGCTGCCCTGTCCGCTCTGGAAATGGTCAGCCTGCTGGCGCAGTTGGAGGCCAAGTGATTAGCGACGAAAGCGATCGTTTCAACCCGCGCGATCCAAAGCCTGCGGATGCCGGCAAGCCATCGAAAAGCGTCAAGCGTCGCGAAGCCCGTCAGCTCGCGACTCAGGCGCTGTACCAATGGCACATGGCCAGGCAATCGCTGAACGAGATCGAAGCGCAGTTCCGGGTCGATAACGATTTCAGCGATGTCGACGGCGCCTACTTCCGTGAAATCCTGCATGGGGTTCCCGCGCAGAAAGACCGTATCGACGCCGCACTGACACCTTGCCTGGACCTGACCATCGAAGAGCTGGACCCGGTTGAACTGGCGGTATTGCGCCTGTCCACCTGGGAACTGCTCGAGCGTGTCGACGTGCCTTACCGCGTTGTGATCAACGAAGGTATCGAACTGGCGAAGGTCTTCGGTTCCACCGACGGCCACAAGTTCGTCAACGGTGTACTCGACAAGCTGGCCCCGCGTCTGCGTGAAGCTGAAGTGAAGGCGTTCAAGCGCTGATTGGCGCTTGAACTCTTTGTCTCAGCCATGGGCGAGTTTGAGCTGATCCGCAATTTCTTCGCCGCCGCGCCTTGTGCGCAGGGCGGCGAAGGCGTTGCCCTGGGGATCGGCGATGACTGCGCCTTGCTCGCTGTTCCTCCCGGGGAGCAGCTGGCTATTTCCACCGACACGCTCGTGGCCGGTGTGCATTTCGCAGACCCCTGCGACCCGTTTCTGCTCGGTCAGCGTTCGCTGGCCGTGGCCGTCAGCGATCTGGCGGCCATGGGCGCCACCCCCGTTGCCTTTACCCTTGCCTTGACCTTGCCGACGGTAACCGCCGATTGGCTGGACGCCTATGCCCGTGGTTTGAACCGCATGGCGCAGAACTGCGGCGTCGCGTTGGTGGGGGGCGACACTACCCGTGGGCCACTGAGCCTGACCATGACCGTGTTCGGGCGTGTGCCAAGTGGTTTGGCGTTGACCCGCAGCGGTGCGCAACCAGGCGATCTGCTGTGTGTCGGCGGTGAGCTGGGCAACGCCGCCGGTGCCTTGCCGCTGGTGCTCGGTCAGCGCACGGCTGAAGCCGCCATCGCCGATCCGCTGCTGGCGCATTACTGGTCGCCACAGCCGCAACTCGCGCTGGGCCAGGCGTTGCGCGGTAAAGCCACTTCGGCGCTGGACATCTCCGATGGCTTGCTCGCCGACTGCGGGCACATCGCGCTCGCGTCGAGGGTCGGCATTCAGGTTGAGCGGGACCGCTTGCCGCTGTCGAAGGCCCTAGTGGCCTTCCTCGGTCAATCGGGCGCCGAACACGCCGCCCAGAGCGGTGGTGACGATTACGTACTGGCCTTCACCTTACCGTCCGTCGAGTTGCCGGGGTTGCTGGCAGATGGCTGGCCAATCCATGTGATCGGGCGCGTGGTCACGGGGCAGGGCGTTGTGCTGCTGGATGCCGCCGGACAAGACATCACCCCGCAAGCACGGGGCTATCAACATTTTCGGGAGACACCGTGACAGATCATCCCAAACAGGTTCCGGCGGAATTCGTACCGCCGTCGGTCTGGCGCAATCCCTGGCATTTCCTGGCGTTCGGCTTCGGCTCGGGCACCTTGCCAAAGGCACCGGGCACCTGGGGTTCGTTAGTTGCGCTACCCTTTATTCCGTTGTGGCAGATGTTGCCCGACTGGGGTTACTGGCTGATGCTGGGCATCACCATGCTGTTCGGCTTCTGGCTGTGCGGCAAAGTGGCCGACGATCTGCGCGTGCACGACCACGAAGGCATCGTCTGGGACGAAATGGTCGGGATGTGGATCACCCTGTGGCTGGTGCCGGAAGGCTGGTACTGGTTGCTCGCGGGTTTTCTGGTGTTCCGCTTCTTCGACATCCTCAAGCCGTGGCCGATTCACTGGATTGACCGGCATGTGCACGGCGGTGTCGGGATCATGCTCGACGACGTATTGGCCGGAGTGTTCGCGTGGCTGGCGATGCAGGGGCTGGTATGGATTTTCGCCTGAGTGGCGGAACAGGGAACTAGGATGGCTCGACGCTGGTTGGCTGTGATGGGTTTCGCACTGTTTGCTTCGCTCGCCCAGGCGGGGGAGGCAGTGACAACGCCATCGGTGATTCATCTGGCCAGCGAAGACTGGGAAGACTACACCGCCGCCGATGGCCATGGCCTGGGTTGGGACGTGTTGCGCGAAGTCTTCGAACCGGTCGGCGTCAAACTGGATATCCGGACCGAACCCTACATTCGCGCCATCGGCCTGGCGCAGCGTGGCGAAGTGGACGCCTGTGTCGGTGGTTATCGGGATGACGTCAGCGACCTGCTGTATCCGCGCTGGAATTACGACACCGATCACATCTACGCCCTGGGGCTGGCCAGCAATCCGGTGCCGACGCCGCAGACGCTGGGCAACTACCGGCTGGCCTGGGTCCGGGGTTACAGCTTCCAGAACTACCTGCCCAACGTACGTCGCTATAACGAGGTGATGCGGCGCACCGGCATTCTGTCGATGCTGACCCACAACCGTGCCGACTACTACATCGACGCGCTGACCGAGGTGGATTACGTGCTCCGCTGGACCAAGGATCCGTCCCAGTTCCGGCGCACGCACATCGCGGAATTGCCGCTGTACCTGTGCTTTGCCAATACGCCCAAGGCACGAAAACTGATGGCGCTGTTCGACGAGCGAATGGACGTGCTGGTCAAAAACGGCCAGTTGAAACCGATTTTCGAACGCTGGAAACAGCCGTATCCGTTCGACCCGAATTGAACACGGCCTTTGTAGGAGCCGGCTTGCCGGCGATGGCGTCCGTCCAGTCACTAAATTAATCGTCTGACCCACCGCTATCGCCGGCAAGCCGGCTCCTACAGGTTCTGATGTGGGGCTGTGATCAAACTTTTAGATCGTTATGCTCCATAATTCAGCCTAAGCGTCTGTAGGAACCTGCTGTTACAATGCCGCGTCTGCGAATCTCCAGTACTTATTGATCAGGAGCACACCGGTGCCTGTCGTTTTTGTCGCCGCTTCCAAGCTGCCAACGCCTTTTGCGCAATTCACCATGCATGGCTTTCTCGATGAAGAGAACGGGCGCGAGCACGTTGTACTGAGCCTCGGTGAGTTCGACGACGGTGCCCCGGTACTCGGCCGCTTGCACTCTGAATGCCTGACCGGCGATGCCTTGTTCAGCCAGCGCTGCGACTGCGGCTCGCAACTCGAGGCTGCCTTGCAGGCCATCGCCCGCGAAGGTCGTGGCGTATTGCTGTATTTGCGTCAGGAAGGCCGTGGCATTGGCCTGCTGAACAAAATCCGCGCCTATGAATTGCAGGACGGCGGCGCCGACACCGTTGAAGCCAACGAGCGTCTGGGCTTCGCCGCCGACCAGCGCGACTACGCCATGTGCCTGCCGATGCTTGAGCACCTGGGGGTGAAATCCCTGCGCCTGATGACCAACAACCCGCGCAAGGTCAAAGCCTTGACCGACATGGGCATCGTCGTCGCCGAGCGCGTGCCGCTGCACACTGGCCACAATCCGCACAACAAACTCTACCTGGCCACCAAGGCCAGCAAGCTCGACCACATGATGGGCAACGAGCATCAGGGTGAGGTAGACCGGGCGTGACCCGCGGTCAAGTGCGGCGCCGACTGTCCGTCAGCTGGTGGCAATACCTGGCGCTGGCCCTGCTGCCGCTGTTCGTGATCAACGGCGTGTTTGGCCAGGGCGAGGCGATCCTGCCGGTGCTGGCGATGCCGCTGTTCATCGCCGGCGTGGCCTCGATGTTTGTCAGCCTGAAGTTTTTCGGTGGCTACAAACACGCACTGATCGCCACCCAGAAAGCCCTCGATACCCCTGAAGAGCCCGCCGCGTGGATTGTCCTGGCTGCCAAGCGCCGTACTGCGTTTCTGGCCGCCGGTTTACCGGCCTGGATCGGTGCGTTGGCCGTATTCGTCGGTCTTGAAGCGGTGCCGTTGGTGCTGTTGGCGCTGTCGACCACCGTGCTGTTCTACCTCTACCGTATTCCGCGTCAACTCGGCTGATGCGCCGCATCGGGCTGGCGGTTTTGCTGCTGGTCGTCAGCGCTTCGGCTGTTGCGGTCGAGCGCGTTGTCAGCCTTGCGCCGTCTCTCTCTGAAATCGTCGTTGAGCTGGGTTCTGCTGATCTTCTGGTCGGCGTACTGGATGCCGGTGATCGTCCTGCTGAACTCAAAGACCTGCCTTCCGTTGGCCGCTACGGCCAGTTGGACATGGAGCGGTTGCTCAGTCTCAAACCCGATTTGTTGCTGCTCTGGCCCGGCAGCGTTGGCTCGGCCCAGCGTGAACAACTCAAGCGCCTGAACATCCCCACGTACGTCGCCGACCCCCACACTCTTGACCAACTGACCGCGCAAATCGAGGCGATTGCCACGCAGCTTGGCCGGCCCGAGCGAGGCGTGTCATTGGCCAGCGACCTGCGTCAGCGCCTCGATGCACTGCGCCAGCGCTATCGGCGGGATGAACCGCTGCGGGTGTTTTATCAGGTCTGGGATCGTCCGCTGTACACCGTCGGTGGCGGGCAGATCATCAGCGATGCGCTGGACGTGTGCGGCGCGCGCAATGTGTTTGCCGACCTGACATTGCCGGCGCCGCAAGTCAGCGTGGAGGCGGTGTTGCAGCGCAATCCCGAGGTGATTCTGGCCAGTGATCAGGCGCAGCTGGAGGCGTGGAAGGCGTGGCCGCAAGTGGCGGCGGTGGCGCAGGGGCGATTGCGGTTGGTGACGGATAAAGGGCTGGAGCGGCCGAGTGGGCAGATGATCGAGGCGACGGCCAAGCTCTGCCAATTGATAGCGCCCGACCGGTGAGACCGAGGCGCATTCATCGCGGGCAAGCCTCGCTCCTACAGAGGGTCACGGTGCTTTGTAGGAGCGAGGCTTGCCCGCGAAGAGGCCCGCCCGAACACCGCAAATGTCAGATCAGATCTCCGGCGTCCAGGACACCCCAAACATCCACGCCCGACCTTCTTCGCGATACCCATACTGACTGCCCTCATGGCTGTACAACGCCCGGCTGTAACCCTTGTCCAGCAGGTTATCGACCTTCAGCTCAAGCTTGATCTCACGATTCAGCTCCCAACTGCTGCGCAGCCCCAGCAGCGCATACCCGCCTAACGGCTGCCGATTGTCCTCATCGTCAAAGCTGCTGCTCAACGCTTGCCAACTGGCGCCGAGACCCAGTCGATCAAACTGTCGATCCAGATCCAGGCTCAACGTCCGCCGTGCACGACGCGCCAGGGTGTGCCCACTGTCGCGATCCCGCGGGTCGATGAACGCCACGCCAAGGTTGCTCTGCCAACCGAACAGCTCCTGCTTCAACGCCGCTTCAAACCCGTTGATCCGTGCCGAGGCGACGTTCTGTGGGCGGTTGTTGCTGCCGAAGATAATCGCGTCCTTGAGATCGGTGCGATACAGCGAGGCTTCGAGGCGGCTGTTTTCGGTTAGCTGACTGCGCCATTGCAGCTCGTAGCTTTTCGAGGTTTCAGGCTTCAGGTCCGGATTGCTGAAATCCGGGTAATACAAGTCATTGAACGTCGGTGCGCGAAAGCCTTCGCTGTAGGTCAGCAGCACATCGTTGTCCGGGTTCAACGGCAGGGTGAAGGTGCCGCTCCAGCTGTTCTGGCTGCCGAACTGCTGGTTCTGGTCGCGGCGCAGGCCCAGTTCCGTGGAGAAGCTGTCGGCCTGATAGCGATGCTGGATAAACGCCGCGCGGTTCCAGCGGCTGTCCTCGTCAAATGCGGTGCTGCTGTTGATGCGGTCTTCGTACCAATCACCGCCGAGGATCAGGCTGTTGCGCGCGTCGAGCGTCAGGTCGTTCTGCCAGTTCACCGAGTCTCGGTAGGTGTTGAACACGCTGCGTTCATCGCTGAGCTTGTCGAAGGTCTGCTCGCGGTTTTCGCTGTGGCCGAACTCAACGCGGGTTTTCCACCGGTCGTTGATGCGCGCATCGAGGTAACTGCTGAGGCTGCTCACCGTGAATTCGTTGTAAGGCTGCTGCTGGACCGATTCGAAGGTGGTGGCATCGAAGCGGCCGAACGGGTTGTCGAACGCGCTTTTGCCACGGTTATCCAGCAGGTTGGCGCCGATTTCGAGGTCATCGGTGAGGGCGTGACTCAGGCTCAGGCTCACCGACTTGTTGCGATACTCATCGTGATCACCATCGCTGGGGTACGACGCGTGGGTGCGATTGATCCCGGCGGTCTCATCGAGACTGGCGCCCAGGTTGAAGCGGGTTTGCTCATCGCCACCGGACACGCCAAGACTGCGCTCCCACGTCTGGTTGCTGCCAAAACCCATGTGCAGGCGCGGTTGCAGACCTTGTTCGGCGCCACGACGGGTGAAAATCTGGATCACCCCGCCAATCGCATCGCTGCCATAAATCACCGAGCGGGAGCCGCGCAGCACTTCCACGCGCTCGACTTGCTCGATGTTGATGTGTTGCAGGTTGCTGTCGCCGGAAGTCGAGTTGCCGATGCGTTGACCGTCCACCAGCACCAGGCTCTGAGCGGATTTGGTGCCGCGAATGTAAACCCCCGGCAAGCTGCCGCGCCCACCGGTTTGCCCGACTTGCACGCCCGGCACGCGACGCAGCAGGTCGGTGACGCTGCCCGGTTGCAGGCGGTCGATGTCGTCGCGGGTGAACACGGTGTTGGCGGCGCTGCTGTCGTTGCGCGCTTCGACCTGGCGGTTGGCGCTGATCAGCACGTCGGGCAGTTTCAGGGCTTGATCGCGTTCGAAGGTGTCGGCCAGGAGCGGGCCGGACGGCAGAAGGGTCAGCGTCAGGGCGAGGCGGGAGAGTTTCATGGGTAATCCGTAGCAAACACGGGACTTGTAGGAGCGAGGCTTGCCCGCGAAGAGGCCATAACATTCAACATTTATGTTGACCGTTAGATCGTCTTCGCGGGCAAGCCTCGCTCCTACAGGGGGAGGGGTTACTGAGCTAGCAGTTGCAGGCGTTCGCGGATCGAGGCTTCGATCCCGGCTTCATCCAGTCCACACTCGGCCAGCATTTGCGCGGGCTTGGCGTGTTCGACGTAAAGGTCCGGCAAGCCCAGGTGCAGCACCGACTTGAGGATGTTCTCGCGGGCGAGGAATTCGCTGACCGCGCCACCGGCACCGCCCATGATCGCGTTCTCTTCGATGGTCACCAGCAACTCGTGGCTGCCGGCGATTTCGCGAACCAGCTCTTCATCCAGCGGTTTGACGAAACGCATGTCGACCACGGTGGCATCCAGCGTTTCGGCGACTTTCAGCGCCTCGGCCAATTGCACGCCGAACACCAGCAGGGCGACTTTGCTGCCCTGACGGCGAACCACGCCTTTGCCGATTTCGATTGGTTGCAGGTCTTTCTCGATCGTTGCGTTCGGGCCGTTGCCGCGCGGGTAACGCACCGCCGCCGGGCCGTTGTACAGATGGCCTGTGGTGAGCATTTTGCGCAGTTCGTTTTCGTCGCTCGGGGTCATCACCAGCATGCCGGGGATGCAGCGCAGGAACGACAGGTCGAAACTGCCGGCGTGCGTCGGGCCGTCTTCGCCAACCAGGCCGGCGCGGTCGATGGCGAACAAGACGTCGAGGTTTTGCACCGCCACATCGTGAACAAGCTGATCGTAGCCGCGTTGCAGGAACGTCGAGTAGATCGCCACCACCGGTTTCGCGCCTTCACAGGCCATACCCGCCGCGAAGGTGACGGCGTGCTGTTCGGCAATCGCCACGTCGAAATAGCGCAGCGGGAAACGCTCGCTGAAGGCCACCAGGTCGGAGCCTTCTTTCATCGCCGGGGTGATGCCCACCAAGCGTGGATCAGTCGCGGCCATGTCGCACAGCCATTCGCCGAATACGCCGGAATACTTCGGACCGCTGGCTTTTTTCGGCGCAGCGGCCGGAGCGTCCAGCGGTTCGAGTTTGGTGATGGCGTGGTAACCGATCGGGTCGACTTCCGCCGGGGCGAAACCTTTGCCTTTCTTGGTGACAATGTGCAGGAACTGCGGGCCTTTGAGATCGCGCATGTTGCGCAGGGTGGCGATCAGGGTCGGCAGGTCGTGGCCATCGATCGGGCCGATGTAGTTCCAGCCCAGCTCTTCGAACAGCGTGCCGGGAACCAGCATGCCTTTGGCGTATTCTTCGGTGCGACGGGCGATTTCCCAGGCGCCGGGCAGGCGCGACAGGACCTTTTTGCTGCCTTCACGCATGCTCGCGTAAGTGCGGCTGGAAAGGATCTTCGCCAGGTAGTTCGACAAGCCACCGACGTTGCGCGAAATCGACATGTCGTTGTCGTTGAGGATCACCAGCATGTTGGCGTCCACTTCCGGCGCGTGGTTCAGCGCCTCGAACGCCATGCCGGCGGTCAGTGCGCCGTCGCCGATCACGGCAATCGCCTTGCGATCACTGTTTTGCAGGCGGGCGGCAATGGCCATGCCCAGCGCTGCGCTGATCGAGGTGCTGGAGTGGCCAACGCCAAAGGTGTCGTACTCGCTCTCGGAGCGGCGCGGGAAGGCGGCGACGCCATCCTTCTGGCGCAGGGTGCCCATGCGCTCGCGACGGCCGGTGAGGATCTTGTGCGGATAGGCCTGATGACCCACGTCCCACACCAGCCGGTCGTCCGGGGTGTCGAAGACGTAATGCAACGCGATGGTCAGCTCGATGACGCCCAGGCCGGCACCGAAATGCCCGCCGGTCTGACCGACCGTGTAGAGCAATTCCAGGCGCAACTCATCGGCCAGGGTTTCCAGCTCGGCTTCGCCTAACCGGCGCAGGCCGTCCGGCGTGTTGGCACGGTCGAGCAGGGGCGTGGTCGGGCGCTTGCGGGGAATCTCATGAAACGTCGTGGGCATCAGGCGAATCGTTATAGGTATAGAAGAGGCGGCAGTTTACCTGATGCATCGGCCCCTGCCCACGCGTTGCTCTTTTTTGGCGGATACGCTGTCAGCTGCGCCGTTCGACGATATACCGGGCCAAATCGCGCAATGGCTCGGCGGCCGCGTCAAACGGTCGCAGCGCGTGCAGGGCCTGATCGCGCAGTTCCAGCGCGTAGGCTTTGGCCGCATCGAGGCCGAGCAGGGCCGGGTAGGTCGGTTTGTCGCGCGCGATGTCGGCGCCCTGGCGTTTGCCGAGGGTTTCGGTATCGCTTTCGACGTCGAGAATATCGTCCTGCACCTGGAAGGCCAGGCCGATGGCCTGTGCATAAGTCTGCAAGGACTTCAGTTCGTCTTTCTCGGCACGACCGCTGGCGAGGGCGCCGAGTTTGACGCTGGCCTCGATCAGCGCGCCGGTCTTGTGCCGGTGCATGTATTCGAGGGCTTTCTGATCGAGCTTCAAGCCGACCGAGCCGAGGTCGATGGCTTGACCGCCGACCATGCCGGCCGGCCCTGCTGCCAATGCCAATGCGCTGACCATTTGCAGGCGGATCTCAGCGTCCGACGAGCTCAGGCGCGGGTCGAGCAGGGCGCTGAAGGCCAGGCTCTGCAAACCGTCACCGGCGAGAATCGCGCAGGCTTCATCGAATTTTTTGTGGGTGGTCGGCTGGCCGCGACGCAGATCGTCGTCGTCCATCGCCGGCAAATCGTCGTGCACCAGCGAATAAGCGTGGATCAGCTCCACCGCGCAGGCGGCGCCGTTGGCTTGCTCGGGCTTGCCGCCCAGCGCTTCGCACGCTGCGTAGGCCAGCAGAGGGCGCACGCGCTTGCCGCCGTTCATCACGCTGTAGCGCATGGCTTCGTAGAGCCGCGCGAGTTCCGGGCTTGGTGCGTTGAACAGGGTTTCCAGTGCCGCGTTGACGCGGGCCTGGCTCGTCGCCGAATACGCTGCAATCATTCTGGTTGATCCGCGTCGAAGGGTTCCTCGGCGAGCTCGCCATCACGTTCGAGCAGCACTTGAACCTTCTGCTCGGCCTGGGCCAGCGCTGCCTGGCAATCACGGGTCAGACCGATGCCTTGCTCGAAAGCCGTCAGCGAGTCTTCCAGCGACAGTTCGCCGTTCTCCAGTCGCTCTACCAGCGTTTGCAGGTCGGCGAGGGATTGTTCGAAATCCAGTGCAGCTTTTTTGCGGGCCATGGCGGCGATTTCCGGTTGACGTTAAACCGGCGCGACACTAGCAGACATGGGGGTTATGGGCAAATGAGGGCATTGTCTGTTGCGCGGTTGGTTGGGGGGATATCCGTTTTTGCTGTAACGGCTTCTATTGGTTCCGCCCTTACGGCGGGTCACTTGGAAGAGCCCCAAGTAACCAAGGGCTTTTGCCCCTTTCGTTCGGTGCCTCGCTAATGCTCGGCATGCCCTCGCTCCGGTCCTGCTCCGTGGGCCCGCCGCGATCGGCCATCCCTGGCCGTGCGCGGCTAACCCGGCATCCATGCCGGGTTGCCCACTGCGCAGAACCTGCGCTCGGCCTCTCGAGGGGGCGTGCACCGCCAGATCAAAAGCTGAAGGCGAGCTAACGCTCGGCCTGATGAGTGGTGAAAATCTAAAGCGTACGCGATTCCCTGTAGGAGCCGGCTTGCCGGCGAAAAGCGTTTGGACAACGCGTTCATTCAGACAGCCCGCGTTATCGTTGACGTCCATCGCCAGCAAGCTGGCTCCTACAATTTTGAATCGTGTGAACCCAATCCCTTGTAGGAGCCGGCTTGCTGGCGATGGCGTCCGTTCAGTCAATAAACAGGTGTCTGACCCACCGCTATCGCCAGCAAGCCGGCTCCTACAGGGGAATGTGCAAACATCCAAAATTAGTGCGGCAACCACAGTGCGGGAGTGTGCGCACGACCGAAGAGCCAGGTCGGCTGGCAGGCCGCCTCGCTTTGGCTTTTGCTTGGCTTTTGATCTTGATCTGCCCCGTCGGAAGGCCGAGTGGAGGTTCTGCGCAGTGGGCAACCCGGCATGGATGCCGGGTTAGCCGCCCCCGGCCATGGATGGCCGATGGCGGCGGGCCCACGGAGCAGGACCGGAGCGAGGGTATGCCGAGCATTAGCGAGGCACCGTACGTCAGGGGCGCGGGCGCTTGGTTACTTGGCGCTTTTCCAAGTAACCCGCCGTAAGGGCGGAACCAATAGCCGCCGTTACCCCAGTAATGGATATGTACACCATCAAAAAACTCGTCACCAGACACACAGCCTTCGCGAGCAAGCCCGCTCCCACAAGGTGCCGGATACACCCGCAGGACCACCCCGCTAACTGCTTTCTCAGGTAACAGCACTACTGCAATGACGAGGATTATTCAGCCCACACCCAACAATCATCGTGATCCCACCCGCAATTCAAGATGTATCCGATTGTTAAAAACCCGCCAAATGGCTAACCTTCGCGCCTTCTACGACCCAATAGTCACGGGTCTTTCTGACGAAACGCAGTATTTGGATCTGTAACGCGCCGAGGATCAGGCGCAAGGTTTCGTTATGCATGGCAGGAGGCATCACATGCGTTCATTTCTTCTATTGCTGATGGGGTGGGTCTGCGCGACCGCAGCCTGTGCCGAACCGACAGCCGAGCTGTCGGAACCGGTGGGCGGCTGGCGCTACAACGGCCTGCTCGATCGCAGTGAAAACCCGCAAGTCGCCTACCCAACGCCGCCCATCGACCGGGGCGTACAGCGCAATCGCACGATGATCGAAGGCCAGCTCAAGGCCATCGGCACTCAGCGCGGGCCACACACGCTGGCGGTCAACGGCAATCCTCTGAACCTGTACACCGACGACCAGGGGCGTTTCGCCCGGCCCTACGCGTTTGGCGCAGGCTCCAACAGCGTCGAAGTGCGCAGCGTCGAAGGCCAGTCCCTCAAGCGCGTCCAATTCTATGAAGCCAACAACCTGCGTACCCCGGCGCGGATTCGCGTGGTGCTGGGGTGGGACGATCCGAAAGCCGAGCTCGACCTGCACATCATTACCCCCGACGGCCAGCATGCGTTCTGGGCTCGCCCGGCGATGAGCAACGGCGGGGGCCTCGACCCGGACGGCGTCGACGGCCCCGGCCCGGAAATGTTCACCATGACCGCGCCACTGCATGGCACCTATCTGGTTTACGTGAACTATTGGGGCAACTTCGGCAGCGGCGGCTATAACTTCGATGAGACCAGCAACCAGAACGAGGTGATCACCTCGCAGATCAACCTGGTGCTGAACGAAAACACCGTCGACGAAAAACGCGAGACCTTCATCGTGCCCCTGCGCGCGATCGGTGACCTGCTGCTGGTCAAGACTTTCAACTATTAAGCATCCCGCACCACGGATGAACTGGGCGTTGTGAACATGAGCGATAACACTGTTACCCCGGCTGCTGACGCACCTGCTGCCAAACCTTCCCGGCGCTGGCCGTTGCTGTTGGGCGGGCTGATCCTGGTGGCTGGCGTGGCGGCCGGACTTGGCTGGTTCATGCACAAACCCAAGGCGCCGGCGGCGCAATTGGCCAGTGACAAACTGGGCATGAGCCGCCCGGACGGTCTGCTTGAAACCCGCTCCTTGAGCCAATTGCCCAAGGACTTGCTGGCGGTGCCTTTCCTCAAGGAAACCCTGACCGAAGATTTCGTCTTCTATTACGAAGCCCATGCCGATCGCCTCGGCTTGATCGGCAGTCTGCGGCGGATCATCTACGAACATGACCTGAAGTTGCAGGACAGCCTGATCGAGCAGCTTTTCGATCAACCGGCAGATGTCGCGTTGTGGCGCGGGGCGGATGGTCGCCTGAAGGACTTTTTGTTGGTGATGGATCGCGGTGGTCTGGCCAAGGTGCTGGAGCCGTTGGCCAAAGTGGCGCTGGATGATTCGCAGCTGACACAACGCGGTGACATCAAGGTCACCGGCGAGACGGTGCCGCTGTATCAGCTCACCTACAACAACAGCAAAGCGCTGCTGTTTGCCTCTCATGGCGACAAGCTGGTGGTGCTGTCCAATCCTTCGAAACTGTACGACAACAGTAATGGCCCGATCGATGAGCCTGGGATGGTTTCGACTCAATCGCTGGAAGCATTGCTCGGCGGTCAGAAACTCTTCCCCGAAGCCTTCGGCCTGCCGCTGCGCGCGCCGGAAGTGAAACAGCGCCTGTCGGTCAATTCCAGCGTGCTGGCCATGGGTTACCAGCGGTTCATCCCGAACTTCGCCGGCCTGCGTTTCGACATGGACGACAAGGGCTGGCACAGCTTCCTCGCCATGGACGAACTGGAAAACCAGCCGGACTTCGATTTCAAACCGATCTGGCAAGCCATGCCGATGGGCGCCAGTGCTTGCGTGGCCTTGCCGCTCGCCGCCGAACAACAGAAGCCGTTGCTGGTGAAACTCGGTGCCGAAGAAACCGTGGCCCAGGCGCTGACCGAGCACATGGCCGGTGCCGCCGGCCTGTGCTGGTACGCCGATTCTCGGCTGTACACGCCGCTGCTGGTGGCCAGTCTGAATGACGACGACAGCGCCAAACTCGACGGTGACCTGGGCAGCTTGTTCAGCTCGATGGTCGGCGCCTACGAAGGCAACGTCGAAGAACACGCGTTCCCGGTGGTCGAGAAGCAGGAAGGTGAAAACCACCAGTGGCAGCGTCAGGTCAGTTCCAATTTCGGTCCTTACAAAGCCAAGGACGCCGAGGACCCGAACGCCATCACCGGCAAGGCCTTCATGCGCGTGAGCCTGGCGCGCCACGGTTCGACGCTGCTGTTCTCCCTCGACGACAAGCTCGTGGACAAAGCCCTCGGCACCCTCGACAAACGCTTCCCGCCAATGGCCGACGTGGTGCCGAAAGACCTGTTGATGCCGGTCTACTTCGGCCCGGACTCCATGGCGCAGCTGATGCAACAGGAAACCCTCGACAGCCTGCCGCAGGACATGGAGCCGGTGTTCTACAACGCCGCGCAAACTTACCTGATCCCGAAACTGCGCAAGCTCGGCGGCTACGGCAAATACGCGCTGACGTTGCCGGAAGGCAGCGAGCCCGACGGCCATTGGCAATGGCTGCCGCTGGAATGGAAAGCGCTGTGACCGCACTTATCCGAGGCCTCGGCCTGCTGGCGATGTTGCTGGGCAGTCGGGCATTTGCCAGTGACGCCGCGCCGCTCGACGTGCAGCAATCCCAGGTGTTCCGCGCCTGGTTCGTGCGCATCGCCCAGGAACAACTGACCCAGGGCCCGAGCCCGCGCTGGTATCAGCAGGACTGCGCGGGGCTGGTGCGTTTTGCCGCCAACGAAGCGCTGAAAGTCCATGACGACAAATGGTTGCGCAGCAATGGCCTGTCCAACCGCTACCTGCCGCCGGAGCTGCAACTGAGCGAGGCGCAACGCAGTCTCGCTCAGCAATGGCAGCAAGGCGGCGGCAAGGTCGGGCCTTACGTCAACGCGATCAAACTGATTCAGTTCAACAGCCATCTGGTGGGCCGCGACCTGGCGCAAGCCCGGCCCGGCGACCTGATGTTTTTCGATCAGGGCGACGACCAGCACCTGATGATCTGGATGGGCCGCTACATCGCCTATCACACCGGCACCACCACCCCCACTGACAACGGCATGCGTTCCGCGAGCCTGCAGCAACTCATGACATGGAAGGACACCCGATGGATACCCGACGCAGCCAACCCCAACTTCATCGGCGTCTATCGACTGAACTTTCTCTCCCAATGACCGGTGCCCGCATGCTGCGTTTTCTGTCTCTACTGTTGGTATTGGTCCTGCCTTTTTCGGCAGTGAATGCCGAAGACACCGTCGAACCGAGCGGCTACACGCCGGTGGCCGGTGAAAGCTTTTTCCTGCTGGCGGACAGCAGTTTTGCCAGCGACGAACAGGCAATGGTGCGCCTCGAAGCACCGGGCCGTGACTATCGTCGTTTCCGCATGGAGCCTTACGGCGGTGCGGACATTCGTGTGTACCGCATCGACAAACCGCTGGATTTCCTCAAGCGCCAGAAGAACCTGCACCGCGTGGTCAGCGACGGTCAGTTCAAGGGTGAAGGCCTGTCGAACACCCTCGCGTACCTGTGGGACAACTGGTACCGCAAATCCCGTCGCGTGATGCAGCGGGCGTTTTCCTACGAGTCGCGTAAACAAGTCACCGAGGAAGTGCCTGAGCTGAAGATGGGCACTGCGATTGCCGCGCCAACGCCTTACGACGCGCAGCCGCAATTCGCACTGATCCCGGGCCTGCCGGTGGTCAGTCAGTTCCGTTATCCACTGTGGCAAGCCAAACCGATCCAGCCGCCTGAGGGCGTGAACCTCGCCGGTTCGTCCAGCGAGTTCGTCACTGTCGCGCCGGGCAATGTGTACGTCCCGTTGGGCAACCTGAAGCCGGGCCTGTACCTGGTGGAAGCGCTGATCGGCAAGTACCGTGCGACCACCATGGTCTTTGTTTCCAACACCGTGGCCGTGAGCAAGATTGCCGGTGATGAACTGCTGGTCTGGGCGGCGCGTAAACACGAAGGCAGTTCGGTGCCGAAGGTTAATGTGTTGTGGACCGATGGCCTTGGCGTGATGAGCAGTGGCGCCACCGATGCCGATGGTTTGCTGCGCCTGAAACACGTCAGCCCGGAGCGTTCGTTCGTGATCGGCGAGGACGAAGAGGGTGGGGTATTTGTCTCCGAGAACTTCTATTACGACAGCGAAATCTACGACACCAAACTCTATGCGTTTACGGACCGGCCGCTGTATCGGCCGGGGGATTGGGTGTCGCTGAAAATCGTCGGTCGCGAGTTCAAGAACGCCCGTGATTCGGTGTTGCCGACGGCGGCTGATGTGAATGTCACGGTGCTCGATGCCACCGGCACCGCGCTGCAAACGCTGGCGCTGAAACTCGATTCCAAGGCCGGCACACAAGGTCGTTTCCAGCTGCCGGACAACGCGGTCGCGGGCGGTTATGAACTGCGTTTCAGCTACAAGGATCAGGCCTACAGCAGCGCCTTCCGCGTGGCTGAATACATCAAGCCGCACTTCGAGATTTCGCTGAACCTGGCCAAGCAGGATTACCGCACCGGCGAACCGGTGAAAGGCAGCTTGGTGCTGTTGTACCCGGACGGCAAACCCGTCGCGAATGCCAAGTTGAGCCTGAGCCTGCGCGCCCAGCAACTGTCGATGGTCGATAACGAGCTGCAATACCTGGGGCAGTTCCCGGTGGAGCTGACCAGCACCGAACTGACCACCGACTCCAAGGGCAACGCGACCCTCGACCTGCCCGCCGCCGAGAAACCGAGCCGTTACATGCTCACCGTTTTCGCCAGCGATGGCGCGGCGTATCGGGTCAAGACCACCAAGGAAATCCTCATCGACCGTGGCGCCGCGAGTTTCCGCTTGAACGCACCGCAGCGCTTCAGTGCGGTGGGCGACAAGGTTGCATTCAGCTACCTGAATGAGGGTGGCAGCGAGCAAAGCAAAGCGGTCACGCCAAGCGGCTACAGCTGGGTGCGTCTGGAAGATCAGACCACGGGCGAAGGCAAACTGGCAGCAAGCGATAAAGGCTTCACCTTGGCCTTCGAACGTCCGGGGACTTACAACCTGACGTTGAAGGATGACCATGGTCGCGTGGTCGGTGCCACGGGGCATTCGGTCACTGGCGATGGCGTCAAAGCCGTGCCCGGCACCGTGGAAATCGTCCTCGATAAACCCGAGTACAAGGCGGGCGACGAAGCCCTCGCGCTGATCACTTTCCCCGAGCCTGTCAGCGATGCCTTGCTGTCGCTGGAACGCGACAAGGTCGAGGCCACGGCGTTGATGTCGAAGGGCGGCGACTGGCTGAAAATGGAAAAACTCAGCGACACCCAATACCGCGCGCGCATTCCGGTGAAGGATAACTTTGCGCCGAACCTGACGTTCTCTGTGTTGTACACCAAGGGCGGCCAGTACAGCTTCCAGAACGCCGGCATCAAGGTGGTTGCGCCGCAAATCGACGTCGCCATCGTCACCGATAAAGAGGTGTATCAGCCGGGCGATACGGTGTCCGTGGACCTGACAACGCAGTTCGCCGGCAAGCCGATTCCGGCGCACCTGACGGTCAGCGTCGTCGACGAAATGGTCTACGCGCTGCAACCGGAAGTGGCGCCGACCATCGACCAGTTTTTCTACCACCCGCGCCGCAACAACGTGCGCACCAGCGCCAGTCTGTCGTTCATCAGCTACGACGTCGCGTTGCCGGGCAGCCCCGGTGCACCGGGCAAAGCCAACCGCAGCGAGCGCGGTGTGAAAGTGCTGGAGCGGCCGCGTCGTGAAGACGTCGACACCGCCGCGTGGCAGCCAGAAATGATCACCGACGCCAACGGCAAAACCCGCTTCACCTTCAAAATGCCGGACTCGCTGACCCGCTGGCGCATCACCGCGCGCGCCATCGCCGATGACGGTCAGGTCGGGCAGAAAAAGCAATTCCTGCGCTCGGAAAAACCGCTGTACCTGAAGTGGAGCGGCCCGACCAAATTCCGCAGTGGCGACAAACCGAATCTCGGCGTGTTCGCCTTCAGCCAAAACGAAAAACCGGTCAAGGCTGAATTGGTGATTCATTACGCAGGTGCTGAACAGCGCGTGCCCGTGACGCTGAACAACGGCATCAATTATATCGCGCTGCCGGCGTTCGACTTGGCCAGTGGCGAGTGGACCGCCGAGCTGGTGCAGGACGGCAAAACCGCTGACGCCCTGGCCGTGCGTCTGACCGCGACCGGCGAAGGTTGGCTCGTTACGCAGAGTCAAAGCCTGGATGTGGCCAGCGGTGATACGCCGCTGACCTTGCCGGCAGATGCGACGGACATTCGCCTGCGTCTGGATGACAGCCCGCAAGCGCTGTTCCGTTCGGCACTGGATGATTTGCTCAGCTATCCGTACGGCGGCGTCGAGCAGACGGCCAGTCGTTTGTTGCCGTTGAGCATTGCGTACCCGACTTTGTCGTCGAACCCACAGATCCGCGATCGCTTGCGCCTGATCATGCAGAACAGCCGTCTGCGCCTGGTGCAAATGGCCGGGCCGTCGGCGAGTTTCACCTGGTGGGGCATGGACGGTGAGCCGGACGCGTTCCTCACTGCGTACGCCTATTACGCCGATTGGCACGCCAGCAAAGCGCTGGAACTGAGCCTGCCACCGGAGCATTGGCAGCGGGTGCTGGAGGTGTATTCGAAGCAGGCGAAAAACACGCCGCTGTTGCAGCGTGCGTTGATCCTGTCGTTCGCCAAACAGATGCAATTGCCGGTCAACACGTTGCTCAGTGGTTTGATGGATGACCTAGCGAAAGCGGGCGAGGGCAATGCCGCGACGCTGATGGAGGATGGCGAAGACAGCATTGTCATGAGCGATCCGGATTCGGCGTTGGGCCTGGCGGCGGCGCGTGCGTTGACCGCTTCTTTGGCGAAGCAGTCGAAGGTCAATCTGCCGGATGCTTTCAACCGACAACTGACCGACGCGCAGCAGCGTCTGGCCGTCAGTTCGCAGCCGTTTGCCGAAGCCTTGAACCTGTCGCTGCAAAGCTTCGATCAGGCTCATGCGCAAGCGTTGTTGCAACGTTTGTTGCCACAGCAATCGACCCTGGAACGCGCATTGGCGCTGACCTGGTTGCAACGCAGCATTGAGCAGGCTTCGCCCACCATCGCACTGGCTCCGGGTGAAGGCTGGAAGAAAAAATACGGTGATACCGGTGAGATGTATTGGACGTGGCAGGGCACTTCGCCGGTGCCGGCAGTGCTGGCGCTGAGCGGGACGCAAGAGCGTCCGTTGCGTGCCGCGTTGAGTTTCCAGACCAAACAACCGCCGGTTGATCCGATGGCGGTGACCATCACCCGTCGCTTGTCGCGTCTGGTGCCGGGTGATGAAGCCTTCACCTTCAAACTGGAATCGGTGGGCACCAAGCCGTTGTCCAGCGACAGCCTGTATCTGGACGAAGTGATCATCACCAGCAAAGCCGCGAAACCGCTGCGCTACGGCATGATCGAAGTACCGCTGCCGCCGGGCGCGGATGTCGAGCGCACCACGTGGGGCATCAAGTTGATGGGCAAGGCCGGCACTGAGCCGACGGCGCTGGAGAAGGCGCGCTTTGAGCCGGGGCAGATGGCTTACGCGATTCCGGTGGATGCCTTGAGCGGCGAATTGCGCCTGCGTCACCTGGTGCGCTTCTCGCAGAAAGGCCAGTTCAACCTGCCGCCGGTGCGCTTCACTCAGGTCTACGCGCCGCAGCATCAAGCTCAGGAACAGAAACCGGCGCTTGGTCAGGTCACGGTCAACTGACATGACCCGGCGTTTGCTTTGGTGGCTGCTGTGTTTGATCCCTGCGCTGGCGACGGCGCAGGACGAGCCGCTGCGTCTGGGCTTCAAGGGTGAATTGCTGTCGCTGAGCCGGACTCAGGTGATTGCTCGCGAGCCGTTGCCTTCGGATTTGCAAACGCCATTGGGCAGTCTATGGAAGTTGTTTGTGTACGGCTGGCTGGTGGATACCGGCGCCCGTGAGCCCGCGTATGAGTGTCGCGGGCAATCGAAAGAAGAAGTCTATTGCTGCACCGCAGGCGGCAAGATCGAGCGTGATCAGGCGCTGGTGAAGTCCTGCGGCTTGTACTTCGAACTTGCGCGGTTGGGCATTGCTGGCGCTGATTGGCGCACGTATTGGCAGGCACGGCAGGCACCGGAGTGGTTGCTGGACTTGCCTTCATTGCAGCCATCCACGCGAGTGTCGGTGGTTGAATTGCTTAAAGTGCTGGCCGTGATGCCCGCGCAGGATCAGGCTCGGCGAGTGTTGCTGGACGTGGTGTTGAATGCCGCCGACGGCAATGTCGTGGGCGAACTCGGTGGCCGATTGCGGGTGAAAACCTGGAGCTGGTTGGGAGATCAGGATCCATCGTCGCGCCAAGGTGGGTTTGCCGGTTGGCTGGCCGATGGCACACCGATCTGGGCGGGCGGGCGTGGGACCAGTCAAATGGTGCTGCGCAATTATGGTGAGGCGTTGGCTTCGGTGCTGCCGGTTGAATGGCCTCTGGATGCGGGGCGCTGCGTCGAAGTCGGTCTGTTTTCTCGTTATCCGATCGGGCGGATTCTGGCGGGGGATCGTGTTGTTTCTTCCGGACCACTGCAGGGCGATTTTCGCGTCGAGTTTTCTAATGGCAACCAACTCGATATCCACAGCGACGGAGAACTGTTTTTGGTGGGCGATAAATTGATCGCCCGTCTGGACCGAGAAGAATATGTCGCTCGCGTCCTGCAACGAGAAGCCAAACCCGAACCTGCTGAAGCCGCCAAAGCGTTGGCCATCGCCATCCGCACCTACCTGCTGCAAAACGCCACCCGCAACGGCGACTGCCTGAGCATCGACGACAGCAGCAGCCGCCAACGCGTCGCCCCACGCCCGGCCACCGCCGAATCACGCAACATCGCCGCATGGACCAGCGACCTGGTACTCGCCGGCAGCACCGTCACCTATCACTCCGATCAACCCGGCCCGGACAAACTCTCCTGGCAACACGCCGTCGAACAAGCCAACGCAGGCCAGCGCTACGACGCCATCCTGCTGCACGCCTACCCGCGCGCGAGCCTCAGCCGCTGGGACAACCCCGTCGCCTCCTGCGAAGCACTGCCCGCTGCCCAAGACTGGCTGCAAACCCAACGACGCGGTTGGCGCCAACGCCTCGAAAGCGAAACCGGCTACAACGAAGTCAGCACCTTCGCCGTCTGCCGCCTGGCCTTCGGCCGCCCTTTTGTGGACCGCGAGCGTCAGCGCATTTACGTGCGCGGCGTGCTGTCGCTGCAAGACCGCCTCGACCTGACCCACGAATACCTGCACCTGGCCTTCGAAGCACACCCCAACGGCCAGGATGAAACCTACATCGAAGGGCTCGCCCGCCACCTCTTGCTGGAATAGGCCATGAAACTCCGTTATCCACAGGTCTTCCTGTTCCTTTGTTCTGTTTGCGTATTGCCGACGGTTTTTGCGGCTGAAAGCGCCGTCAAACTCGACACCCCCGTCGGCGGCTGGCGCACGGGCGCGGCCGAGGGCGAAGGCGAAAACTTCCGCCAGACCGTCAACTACCCGGCCTCCTCAGTGAACACGCCAGTGGGCCAGGCCAACACCGCACGCATCACCGGCCAGATCAAAGCCACACCCAAGTCCACTGAACCGGGCCGGTTGATCGTCAACGGCGTCAGCATGCCGCTGAAGATCGATCCCGCTGGCCGCTTTGACCGACCGTTCTCCTTCCCCAGCGGCAGCAACAGCGTCGAAGTCCGCAGCCCCGATGGCCAACAACGGCATCGCACGCAGTTCCTCAACGCCAGCGGCGGTGCGACACCGGCGAAATTGCGGGTGTTGCTGGCCTGGGACAGCGACGGTACGGATCTGGACTTGCACCTCATCACCCCCGATGGCGCGCATATCTGGTATGGCGATCGTGTTGCGCCCAATGGCGCTGCGCTGGATGTGGACGTGACGACGGGTTATGGGCCGGAAATCTTCGCCATGCCGGCGCCGATCAAAGGGCAGTATTTGGTGTATGTGAATTACTTTGGGGGCGGGTATCGGAGCGATGAAGACGGGCAGGAGGATGCGGTTCAGCCGCTGACCACGGCGCAGGTGACGGTGATTACGGAGGAAGGGACGCCGAACGAGAAGATGGAGACTTTTCTGGTGCCGATGCGGGCGGTGGGGGAGTTGACGTTGGTTAAGGGGTTTAGTTATCCGTAATTGGTCAGCAGGTTGCTGACTGATTCTGCCCTATGCGATTTGATGGGATTGCTTTCTACCAGGCATTAAAAAGCCGGCTTGTGGCCGGCTTCTCGGGGACTGGCTTGGTTCATT
This sequence comes from Pseudomonas sp. PDM01, assembly GCF_014852325.1. NCBI lineage: Bacteria > Pseudomonadati > Pseudomonadota > Gammaproteobacteria > Pseudomonadales > Pseudomonadaceae > Pseudomonas > Pseudomonas sp. PDM01. The sequence goes on along the minus strand of NZ_JACVBK010000010.1, from coordinate 234,390 downwards.
TTTGGTAAACCGCGCCAGCCTTCAAAACGTACACCCGGATCTTGCGTCCGGCTGTGGGACTCGGCGAGAAAATCATCTGCCTTGTCGGTGCGATCGGAGCCGCGGGGCGGGTCGATGCGCAAATGTGGGGCGCAGCATACTGATTTTTTTGGGGAATTCCCAGTGTGGTGTGCGGGGTAGAGCTGTTAGTTGCTTGCGGTCGGGTAGCTGAGCCGGGTTTTGAGGTGAATGTTCCACCGCCTTCGCGGGCAAGCCCGCTCCCACAGGTACTGCGCAATCCCTGTGGGAGCGGGCTTGCTCGCGAAGGGGGCGGCGCGGTGTTACAGGAACGGAATGGGTGGGCGACGCTTGTTCAGCGTCGACCACCAGAACACCCACCCCAACACCCGGATGTTCTGCTCTTCTATTTGCGCGGCCCTGAAAGTCTCATCCGGGTACTCGGCGCTGTTGTGGCTGCGCATTCGCAATCCATTGCCCGGCATTCGGTGCAGGTACTTGATGCGCAGCATCCCGTCGTGTTCGATCGCATAAATTTCTCCATCGACAATCTGGGTCAGGCCACGATCGATGGCGATGGTTGAGCCGTCTTCAATTTTCTCGGCCATGCTGTTGCCGATCATGTAGGCGCAGATGGCATCCGCATGGTTGATCTCCAGGGAATCGAGATGGCTGCGGGGTAGGCGGATGGGGTGGCTGGTGTCCTCGATCACGTGGGTTTTGCTGGAGCCGGGAGCGATGGGCGCTTCTTTGTAAAAGTGCAATTCGACATCAGTGGGTTCGATGACGGTGTAGATGCCGCGGAGGGCCTGGGCGTCGAAGGTGTTGCCGGTGTCGCTGACCAGACGCAGGTGTTTGGCGTCTTTTGGGCCTTCGAGATATTTGAGCCACTCGCTGTTGACTGAGAGTTTTCTGGCGACGGCTTCCATGCAGTGATCGGGCACACCGCGGGTGTACCAGTTGTGTACGTTTTGCGGCGCCGTGCCGAGGTATTCGGCGAACCCGGTCGTCGTGATGTTCGCTACTTTGAGGAGCGCTTTAAACCGTGGACCGCTAGTGTTTTTTTTCTTCATGGGCACGAGTTTACGGGCGTATGGCGAGGCTTTGAATAAACGAAGCGTTCAAAATACGAGGGAAATTTAAGACCGGATGTAAGACGTATCGAGTAAAAATTAAACAAGAAAAAACCGATTCACCGGATGGTTAAACGGCACGTTTAAAAGCTTTTCTGCGCGCACAAAAAACCCCGGATAAACCGGGGTTTTTTCAAGTCGTCAGTGGCGCAAGGCCAGTGGCGTCTCAGCCTTTATAGGCAGCAACCGACTTGGTGATCGCTTCGCGGGCGGCGTCTGCACCGGCCCAGCCTTCGATTTTCACCCATTTGCCTTTTTCGAGATCTTTGTAGTTCGCGAAGAAGTGCTCGATCTGCTGAATCAGCAGGGCTGGCAGGTCGGTGTATTCCTTCACGTCGACGTACAGCTGGGACAGCTTGTCGTGTGGGACAGCGATGACTTTGGCATCGCCGCCGCCGTCGTCGGTCATGTTCAGGATGCCGACCGGACGAGCGCGGATCACGGAGCCTGGAGCAACCGGGTAAGGGGTCACGACCAGCACGTCGAGGGGATCACCGTCGTCAGCCAGGGTGTTCGGGATGTAACCGTAGTTGGCCGGGTAGAACATCGGGGTGGCCATGAAACGGTCAACGAACAGGCAATCGCTGTCTTTGTCGATTTCGTATTTGATCGGCGCGTGGTTGGCCGGAATCTCGATCGCGACGTAGATGTCGTTCGGCAGGTCTTTGCCAGCCGGAATCTTGCTGTAGCTCATTGGGCGGTGCCCCCGTTAGTTGACCAAAAACACTTGGCCGGATTGACCAAAAAGTGGCGGCGATTATAGGCATATTCCGCCGATCACGCTACGGATCAGAGGTCGTGTAGACCTTAGTCGCGTGCCTGATAGACCGGGTCTTCGGCCAGAAGTTGCCGCAGCCGGGCCAACGGATCCTGTCGATAAAACAGACTCAACTGTTCGTAGACCTGTGGATAAGCCTCATGCAGCAAATCCGGGGCGCTGAAGAAGTATTCGCTGGTGACCGCGAAGAACTCGGCGGGGTTTTCCGCGGCGTAGGGGTCGATGGCGGTTTCGGCGTCCGGGTTGCGCTCCAGTTGTCCGTCGAGGTCGTCGTAGGCCTCTTGCATGACCTTGGCCCAGTCGCTGACGCGCATGTCGGCATGCAGCGGCGGCAGGCCGTTGGCGTCGCCGTTGAGCATGTCGAGCTTGTGCGCGAGTTCGTGGATCACCAGGTTGTAGCCTTCCCAGCCACCACTGGCCATCACGCCGGGCCAGGCCAGAATGATCGGGCCTTGCTGCCAGGCTTCGCCGCTGTGTTCGCCGTCCCACTCGTGTTCAACGCCACTGGCGTCGCGATGGCGCTGCGGGCTGAGGAAGTCGTCGGGGTAGAGGACGATTTCGTGAAAACCCTGATACCAGTTCAGATCGCCCAGCTTCAGCAACGGTAATTGCGCCTGGGCGGCGAGCAGCAAACGCTGCTCCTGATGGAGTTCGACGCCGGGCAGGGCGGTCAGGTGCTTGTCGTCGAGAAACAGTACGCAGGCTTCGCGCAACCACTGGTCTTCAGCCGCGCTGATGCCGTCGAGAAAGCTCAGGTGATGGCGCACCCGCTGCCACATATCGTCGGCAATCGGGTGCCTGGCCAGGATGCGCCGGCGACGCCAGGCGCTGAGCGACCACATCGTTCAGTGTGGTTCGGCTTTGGACGCGGCGCTGCCGAAGCGGCTGCGAATCACGCCGATGATCATCGGCACCAGTGACAGCAGAATGATGCCCACTACCAGCAGCGAGAGGTTTTTCTTGATGAACGGCACGTTGCCGAAGAAGTAACCGAGGGTCACCAAACCGCCAACCCAGAGGATGGTGCCGAGGACGCTGAAAAAGAAGAAACGCGGGTAAGGCATTTTCGCCACGCCGGCGACGAACGGTGCAAAGGTGCGAATGATCGGCAGGAAGCGCGCCAGGGTCACGGTTTTGCCGCCGTGCTTGTCATAGAAGTCGTGGGTTTGTTGCAGGTAATCGCGGCGGAAAATTTTCGAGTTCGGGTTGCTGAACAGTCGCTCGCCCACCGTTCGTCCGATGATGTAGTTGGTGCTGTCCCCGAGGATCGCCGCCAGCATCAGCAGGCCACCGAGCAATACCGGGTCCATGCCGCCACCGGCCGCCACGGCACCGGCGATGAAAAGAAGGGAATCGCCCGGCAGGAAAGGCATCACCACCAGGCCGGTCTCGCAGAAGATCACCAGAAACAGGATGGCGTAGATCCATGGCCCGTAGTTGTTTACCAGCAAGTCGAGGTAAACATCGAGATGCAGGATAAGGTCGAGCGGGTTGAAATCCATGGAGGCACCTGTGGTGACGGCCCGACTCGGCAGGCCTGTGCGGATGACTTCGCGTAAGGCTACAGACGGGTGTAGTTTTTCTTACAAGCCGGAAAGGTCGGCATTATACGGGCTGAGAAGTGAAAAGCGCGTCGAGTTTGTAGCGAGGAGTGTCGCGCAAGACCGGCGGCGCGGTCTGCTTTTTTTTGTAGGAGCAGCCGGTCGACGCTCGATTGCTCGCGAAAGCGGTATGTCGTTCAGCATATCCGCCAGATGTCAGACCGCTTTCGCGAGCAAGCTTCGCTCCTACGAGGGCTCGGTGCGGATCAAAGCTCGTCGCTGATCGGCAGCACGTAGTTTTTGAACTCTGTGTCTTCCTTGAATCCGATGGATTCGTAGGTTTTCTGTGCGATTTTGTTGTCGCTGCTGGTGGAAACGCGCATGCGCACGGCATTGGTTTCCTTGGCCATTTTTTTCGCGGTGCGCATCAGGTTGTCAGCCACTAACTGCCGGCGGGCGTCTTCGGCGACATAAATGTCGTTGAGGATCCACACGCGTTTAAGTGAAAGCGACGAAAAGCTCGGGTACAGCTGACAGAAACCCATCAGCTTCTTGTCGTCGTCATCGGCCAGGGCCAGGTAGATCACCGATTCCTTGCGACGCAGGCGTTTCTCGAGGAACGCCCGGGACGAGTCCGGATACGGCAGGGAACCATAAAACTCGCGATATTTGACGAACAACGGGGTCAGCAGGTCCAGGTGTTCAAGGGTCGCTTGAATAATCCGCATCGATAGGTCTCGTCTTCAAGTGGCTGTCTTCACATGCTCTGACGGCGAACGGTTCTTCACTCGGGCAGCCGTGTTTCGATCCTGCCTGAAATTGAATCAGAAACGCAATGCGGAAACGGTTCAGGCATCCGGCAGGCCCAGTAGGAAATTACCTTTCATGTCCGCTCCTGCATCCGACTCCAGCGTCTGAAGCTGCGCTTCGTCCTTCAGGTTGACCCCCGACAACTGCCGCCGACAGGCTTCGCGCATCAGATAAAGCAAGCGGTGTGCCGCCATGCCATAACTCAAGCCTTCCAGTCGCACATTGGAGATGCAGTTGCGGTAAGCATCCGTCAGACCGACCTTTGGATTGTAGGTGAAATATAATCCCAGACTGTCTGGCGAGCTGAGGCCAGGGCGTTCGCCAATCAGAATCACCACCATTTTTGCGCCCAGCAACTCGCCGATTTCGTCGCTTATCGCGACCCGGCCTTGTTCTACCAGAATCACCGGTGAAACCGTCCAGCCATCGACTTCGATCTGCTCTCGCATGCGCGAAAGGAAGGGCACGGTGTGGCGGTGCACAGCCAGTGCCGACAAACCATCGGCCACGACAATCACCAGATCGACGCCGCCGGGATAGGCTGAAGCATGGTTGCGCAGGATTTGCGCGGACTCATCGCTCAATTTCCGCCCCAAGTCAGGGCGCTGCAAATAGCTGTCGCGGTTGGTGGCGGCGCTGTGCAGGAGCACACTTTCGTATCCGCATTCGGCCAATTGAGCGCTGAGCCCGGCATGGTCGAAGGGCAGGTGCACCGCGTCCCGAGCCTGGGCGTGGGCGTACTGGAAATCCAGCTGTGCGCTGGTCGGCATGCTGGTGCCGGTGCGGCCCAGGGCAATCCGTGCCGGGGTCAGGCGCCGCAGTTCCAGCAACGGATTTTCTGAATCAACAGGCGGTTTATCCATCTCGACACTCATCCCAGTTGCCCCATCGCCTGGCGGAAGGCTGGCGGCAGGCGCTCGCCGAAATGAATCTTGCCATCGGCCTGAGTGAAAATGCCCATTTTTGCCAGCCACTGTTCGAACTCCGGCGCCGGTTTCAAGCCCAGGGTTTGTCGGGCGTAGAGCGCGTCGTGGAACGAAGTGGTCTGGTAGTTGAGCATGATGTCGTCGGAACCGGGGATGCCCATGATGAAGTTGATCCCGGCCACGCCCAGCAGGGTCAGCAGGGTGTCCATGTCGTCCTGGTCGGCTTCGGCGTGGTTGGTGTAACAGATGTCACAGCCCATCGGCACGCCCAGCAATTTGCCGCAGAAGTGGTCTTCCAGGCCTGCACGGATGATCTGTTTGCCGTTGTAGAGGTATTCCGGGCCGATAAATCCTACGACGGTGTTCACCAAAAACGGTTTGAAATGTCGGGCAACTGCGTAGGCGCGGGTTTCGCAGGTTTGTTGATCGATGCCGTGGTGGGCGTTGGCCGACAGCGCGCTGCCCTGGCCGGTCTCGAAATACATCAGGTTTTGCCCAAGCGTGCCGCGATTCAGGCTCAAACCGGCGTCGTAACCTTCCTGCAACACATTCAGGTTGATGCCGAAACTGGCATTGGCCGCTTCGGTGCCGGCGATCGACTGGAACACCAGGTCCAGCGGAACGCCGCGATTGATCGCTTCGATGGACGTGGTGACGTGGGTCAGCACGCAGGCTTGTGTAGGAATTTCGTAGCGCTGGATGATCGCGTCGAGCATTTCCAGCATCGCGCAAATCGAGGCAATGCTGTCGGTGGCCGGGTTGATGCCGATCATCGCGTCGCCGTTGCCGTACAGCAGGCCGTCGAGAATGCTCGCGGCTATACCGGCCGGTTCGTCGGTGGGGTGGTTGGGTTGCAGGCGGGTGGATAAGCGTCCCCGCAGGCCCATGGTGCCGCGAAAGTGCGTGATCACGCGGATTTTCTGTGCGACCAGCACCAGGTCCTGCACGCGCATGATTTTTGATACGGCTGCGGCCATTTCCGGCGTCAGGCCCGGAGCGAGGGCGCGCAGGCTCTGTTCGTCGGCGGCATCGCTGAGCAGCCAGTCGCGAAATCCGCCAACGGTGAGATGGCTGACCACGGCGAAGGCTTGTTTGTCGTGAGTGTCGATGATCAGTCGGGTGACTTCATCGGTCTCGTAAGGAATCAGCACTTCCTGCAGGAAGTGAGTCAACGGGATATCAGCCAGGGCCATTTGCGCGGCGACGCGCTCGCCATCGTTAAGGGCGGCGACGCCGGCCAGGAAATCCCCGGAACGCGCCGGGCTGGCCTTGGCCATGACCTCTTTGAGGCTGGCAAAGCGGTAGGTCTGGGCGCCGATGGAATGGGCAAATGTGGCCACGGTGTCCTCCTGATGTGTAGAAGTCTTGATTACCCTGACATTCCCTTGTGGGAGCCAGCCTGCTGGCGATTGCAGTGTGCCATTCAAAATCTATGCTGACTGTCAGACCGCAATCGCCAGCAGGCTGGCTCCCACAGGGGGAGTGATGTGCACTTCAATAAAGCAGGCGCCGGGAAGTTAGCCCGGCACCGGTGCAACTCAGGCGCCTTCGAGCATCGCATCCGCCGGCGCATCGAAGCGCTGTTTGGCGGTCAGTTGGAAATACAAATACCCGGCCGCCATGAAACCGAGGAACACACAGCCGATCAGCGGGTTGAACCACGCCATCGCCACCAGGCACACCACCGCCAGGAACAGCGCAATCCCCGGTACGATCGGGTAACCCGGCGCGCGGAAGCTGCGTTCCAGGTTCGGCTCGGTCTTACGCAGCTTGAACAGGCTCAGCATACTGATGATGTACATCACGATGGCACCGAATACCGACATGGTGATCATCGCTGCCGTCAGCGTCATGCCTTGCAGGTTGACCAGGCCGTCGCTGTAGATTGCCGCTATGCCGATCACGCCGCCGGCCAGAATGGCCCGGTGCGGGGTCTGGAAACGTGACAGTTTGGCCAGCGAACGTGGCAGGTAGCCGGCCCGGGCCAGGGCGAAGAACTGACGCGAGTAACCGAGAATGATCCCGTGGAAACTCGCCACCAGCCCGAACAGGCCGATCCAGACCAGCATGTGCATCCAGGTCGAATTGTTGCCGACCACGGCTTTCATCGCCTGAGGCAGCGGGTCGTTGATGTTCGACAATTGACGCCAGTCGCCCACGCCGCCGGCCATCACCATCACACCGATCGCGAGGAACACCAACGTCAGAATGCCGCTGACGTAGGCCTTGGGAATCGTGCGCTTCGGGTCCTTGGCTTCTTCCGCCGCCATCGCCGCGCCTTCAATCGCGAGGAAAAACCAGATCGCAAACGGGATCGCCGCAAAGATGCCGGGGATTGAGGCAATGGTGAACTCGTTCGAACCCGACCAGCCGTTGAGCACGAAATTGCTGAAACTGAAGCCCGGCGCGACCACGCCCATGAACACCAGCAACTCGGCGACGGCCAGTACGGTCACCACGAGTTCAAACGTGGCGGCGATGCTGACGCCGAGGATGTTGAGCGTCATGAACACGAAATAGGCGCCAACGGCGGCAATCTTGGGGTCAAGTTCCGGGTATTGAACGTTTAGATAAGCGCCAATGGCCATGGCAATGGCCGGCGGCGCAAAGACGAATTCAATCAGCGTGGCAATGCCGGCAATCAAGCCGCCTTTCTCGCCGAAGGCCCGTCGGCTGTAGGCAAAGGGCCCGCCAGCGTGGGGAATGGCGGTAGTCAATTCAGTGAAACTGAAGATGAAGCAGGTGTACATCGTCGCCACCATTAGGGCGGTGACGAGGAAACCCAGAGTGCCTGCGGTGCCCCAGCCGTAACTCCAGCCGAAGTACTCGCCGGAAATCACCAGGCCGACGGCAATGCCCCATAAGTGCAGGGTGCCGAGTGTGGGTTTGAGCTGTGTGGAAGAAGTCATAAGTCCTCGCTGTCTTTTTTATTGTTTGATCTGTTGGACTTTCGGAAACTGGTTTTTGGTGTGGAGCGGGCACGCAAAGCCCGTGCCAGAGCGGCAGGGCAGTGATTTGTGGTGTGTTTGAGGATGCCTTCGCGGGCAAGCCTCGCTCCTACAGGTACGGCGTGATCCTGTAGGAGCGAAGCTTGCTCGCGAAGGCCGTTACGCGGTTTCGCGCGGGGTTAGAAGAAGCCCAACGGATTGATGTCGTAGCTCACCAGCAGGTTTTTGGTCTGCTGATAGTGATCGAGCATCATTTTGTGGGTTTCACGACCGACGCCGGACTTTTTGTAGCCACCGAACGCGGCGTGCGCCGGGTACAGGTGATAGCAGTTGGTCCACACGCGACCGGCCTTGATGGCGCGGCCCATGCGATAGGCGCGGTTGATGTCGCGTGTCCACAGGCCGGCGCCGAGGCCGAACTCGGTGTCGTTGGCGATGGCCAGGGCTTCGGCTTCGTCCTTGAACGTGGTGATGCTCACCACCGGGCCAAAGATTTCTTCCTGGAACACACGCATTTTGTTGGTGCCCTTGAGCAGGGTCGGCTGGATGTAATAACCCGTCGCCAGACTGCCCTCGAGTTTTTCCACCTTGCCGCCGGTCAGCAGCTCGGCGCCTTCGCCCTTGGCGATTTCCAGGTACGAAAGGATTTTGTCGAATTGCTGCTCGGACGCCTGGGCGCCGACCATGGTGTCGGTGTCCAGCGGGTCACCGCGTTTGATCGACAGGACTTTTTTCATCACCTCTTTCATGAAGTCGTCGTAGATCGATTCCTGCACCAGCGCGCGGGACGGGCAGGTGCAGACTTCGCCCTGGTTGAAGAATGCCAGCACCAGGCCTTCAGCAGCTTTCTCGATGAAGGACGGTTCGGCTTTCATGATGTCTTCAAAGAAGATGTTCGGCGATTTGCCACCCAGCTCCACGGTGGACGGGATGATGTTTTCGGCGGCGCATTTCATGATGTGCGAGCCGACCGGGGTCGAGCCAGTGAAGGCGATCTTGGCGATGCGTTTGCTGGTGGCGAGCGCTTCGCCGGCTTCTTTGCCGAAGCCTTGCACAATGTTGAGCACGCCCGGTGGCAGCAGGTCGCCGATCAGCTCGACCAGCACGGTAATGCCCAGCGGCGTTTGTTCTGCTGGCTTGAGCACCACGCAGTTACCCGCCGCCAGCGCCGGGGCGAGTTTCCACGCGGCCATCAGGATCGGGAAGTTCCACGGGATGATCTGCCCGACCACGCCCAGCGGTTCATGGATGTGATAGGCCACGGTGTTGCCGTCGATCTCGGCAGCGCTGCCTTCCTGCGCACGGATGCAACCGGCGAAGTAACGGAAGTGGTCGGCGGCCAGCGGGATGTCGGCGTTGAGGGTTTCGCGAACGGCTTTGCCGTTGTCCCAGGATTCGGTGATCGCCAGCAGTTCCAGATTCTGCTCGATGCGGTCGGCGATTTTCAGCAGCACCAGCGAGCGCGCCTGGGCGGACGTGGCGCCCCAGGCATCGGCAGCGGCGTGGGCAGCGTCCAGGGCTTTGTCGATGTCTTCGGCCGTGGAGCGCGGGAATTCGGCAATCGGTTGGCCATTCACTGGCGAGGTATTGGTGAAGTACTGACCTTTGACAGGCGCGACGAACTCGCCGCCGATGTAGTTACCGTATTTGGCTTTGAACGAAACGATAGCGCCTTCAGTACCTGGGTGAGCGTAACGCATGGTGTTTTCTCCTTGGCTTTTGTACTTATTAGAGAGGCGCATGTGCGCTTGCTATAAGCGTAGAGCAAAGGTCGGGCCACTGCCCTGTGAGCTAGGCAAATCAAGGCCTTGCGCGTTTTTTGTCGGACGGATGGATGGCGGCTGTGACGCTTTCGGTACAGCCCACGTGACAGTTTGTACCGCTTGTGGCACAAGCTGTGACTGACCGGTCTTGCCAGCATTGCAATGCGGGCTAGGCTGGAGGATGCTCGGGCATCACCTCAATACGGGTCACCGAGCCCCGGGGAGAATAATAAGAAATGCACGACAACCATTTGAGTCGCCATGCCCAGCAAGTGCTGACCGTGACCCAGGGGAAATCCCACCTGCACGGTCCCGGCAGCGATCCGTCCATTGCCCGTTCCTGGCTGCGTTGTCTTGAGGACTATCACCTCGACCCGGCCCTGACCATGGCGCCGACGGTGCTGGAGCACGGTCGTGTCCTCGAAAGCCGCGAACGCTTGCAGCAAGTGCTGCACATCGCCGGCAATGAAATGAGCAGTCTTCATCAGCAGCTGTCCGGCGCCGGCCATGCGGTGCTGCTGACGGATGCGCGCGGGGTGATCCTCAATTGTGTGACGGCACCCGCCGAGCGGAAGATTTTCGAACGCGCCGGCCTCTGGCTCGGTGCCGACTGGAGCGAAGCCTGCGAAGGCACCAACGGCATCGGCACCTGCCTGGTGGAGCGTCAGTCGCTGACCATTCACCAGGACGAACATTTTCGTGGTCGTCACACTGGCCTGACTTGCTCGGCGAGCCCGGTGTTCGATCCGCATGGCGAACTGCTGGCGGTGCTCGACGTGTCCTCGGCGCGGCACGAGGTGTCACGGCAAAGTCAGTTCCACACCATGGCCCTGGTCAATCTGTCGGCGAAGATGATCGAGAGCTGCTATTTCCTGCGTTACTTCGACAATCAATGGTTGCTGCGTTTTCACCTGCAGGCGGAATCCGTCGGGCTGTTCAGCGAGGGGCTGCTGGCGTTCGACGGCGAGGGTCGGATCAGCGCGGTCAATCAGAGCGCGCTGAACCTGCTGGGGCATAGTCGTGGCGGGCTGCTGGGCAAACCGGTCGAGGCGTTTTTCGATTGCTCGCTGGATGAGTTGCTGGGCCGCGCGAGTGTGAATGCCAGCGCCAGTTGGCCGTTGCGCGCACGTGACGGGCGCGGCCTGTTTGCCGTGTTGCGCGGTCAGCCGCGCAGCATTCCGGTGCCGGTAGTGACCAGTCGGGTCGTTGCCGAACCTGCGCGCCTGTCGGGCATTTGTCTGGGCGATGCGGGTTTGCAGGAAGACTTCCGCAAATCCCTGCGCGTGTTCGAACGGGATGTGCCGCTGTTGATCAACGGCGAAACCGGGTCCGGCAAGGAGGCCTTCGCCAAAGCGGTGCATCAGGCCAGTCAGCGGGCCGAAAAAGCCTTCGTCGCGCTCAACTGCGCGGCCATCCCGGAAAGCCTGATCGAGAGCGAGTTGTTCGGCTATCGCGGCGGCAGCTTTACCGGCGCACGCAAGGAAGGCATGCGCGGCAAGTTGCAGCAGGCGGACGGCGGGACCTTGTTCCTCGATGAAATCGGCGACATGCCGCTGGCGTTGCAGACCCGGCTATTAAGAGTGCTGGAAGATCGGCAAGTGGTGCCGATTGGCGGCGAGCCGGAGGCGGTCAACGTGCGGATCATCAGCGCGACTCACCGTAATCTTCTGGAGCGGGTGCAGGACGGCAGCTTCCGTGAGGATTTGTATTACCGGCTCAATGGGTTGGAGATTGCGTTGCCGGCGTTGCGCGAACGCAGTGACAAATCGCAGTTGCTCGACTTCCTGCTGGCGGAAGAGGCGGGCGGGGAGACGGTGCTGATTGATGAGCCCGCACGCCAGGCGTTGCTGGGGTTCGCCTGGCCCGGGAACGTGCGGCAACTGCGCAACGTGCTGCGCACCTTGGCGGCGTTGTGTGATGGCGGGCGGATCGGGCTGGAGGATTTGCCGGCGATGATTCGACAGGCCAGGCCGGTGCCGGTTGTTGCCGTCGAACCGCCTTGCGAACATCCGCTGGATGATGCCGAGCGCCTGGCGTTGCTGAATGCGCTGGAGCAAACCCGTTGGCACATGACCCATACCGCCGAGCAGTTGGGTGTCAGCCGTAACACCCTCTATAGAAAGCTGCGTAAACACGGCATCGCCCGGTGAATGCAAACCTGTAGGAGCCGGCTTGCTGGCGATGGCGGTTTCAAGGGCGCCATCGCCGGCAAGCCGGCTCCTACAAAAATGGGGCGTTCCCCGTTCATCGGTTAAAACGCCGGACCTGTAGGAGCCCGGCTTGCCGGCGATGGCGATTTCAAGGATGCCATCGCCGGCAAGCCGGGCTCCTACAGAGGCTGACACGAAACAAAGGTGCGATTTTCGCCTCCCTACGCTAACCTGCGGCCATGTTTTACGAGGTCGACTAATGCACATTCATATTCTTGGTATCTGCGGCACTTTCATGGGTTCGATGGCGGTTCTGGCCAAAGAGCTGGGCCATCACGTGACCGGCTCCGATGCCAACGTCTATCCGCCGATGAGTACTCAGCTCGAGGCGCAGGGCATTGAACTAACCCAAGGTTATGATCCCGCCCAGCTCGATCCGGCGCCGGATCTGGTGGTCATCGGCAACGCCATGTCCCGCGGCAACCCGGCTGTTGAATACGTACTGAACAAAGGCCTGCCTTACGTCTCCGGTCCGCAATGGCTGGCCGATCACGTGTTGCAAGGCCGCTGGGTACTGGCCGTCGCCGGTACGCACGGCAAAACCACCACCAGCAGCATGCTGGCCTGGGTGCTGGAACACGCGGGCATGAGCCCCGGTTTCCTGATCGGCGGCGTGCCGCAGAATTTCTCGGTGTCGGCGCGTCTGGGCGGCACGCCGTTCTTCGTGATCGAAGCCGACGAGTACGACAGTGCGTTCTTCGACAAGCGCTCCAAGTTCGTTCACTACCGCCCGCGCACGGCGATCCTGAACAACCTGGAGTTCGATCACGCTGACATCTTCCCCGATCTGCCAGCCATCGAGCGACAGTTTCACCATTTGGTGCGGACCATCCCGAGCGAAGGCCTGGTGATCCATCCGACCACCGAGCCGGCATTGCAGCGCGTGATCGAGATGGGCTGCTGGACCCCGGTGCAAACCACCGGCGCCGGTGGTCAGTGGCAGGTCAAACTGCTGAGCGAAGACGGTTCGAAATTCGAAGTGATGTTCGAAGGCATCGCTCAAGGCGTGGTCGATTGGGACATGACCGGCCAGCATAACGTTGCCAACGCACTGGCCACCCTGGCAGCCGCGCGGCATGTCGGTGTTGTGCCATCGATGGGCATTGCCGCGTTGAGCGCGTTCAAAAGCGTGAAGCGCCGTATGGAGAAAGTCGCCGAGGTCCGCGGCATTACCATCTATGACGATTTTGCCCATCACCCGACGGCCATCGCCACGACCCTCGACGGTCTGCGCAAACGCATCGGCGACGCGCCGCTGATCGCCATCATCGAGCCGCGCTCCAACTCCATGAAACTTGGCGCGCACCGCGACGGTTTGCCGGAAAGCGTGGTCGATGCCGATCAGGTGATCTGGTACGCACCGGCCAACCTCGGTTGGGATTTGGGCGCGACCGCCGCGCTGTGCAGTGTGCCGTCGATTGTCAGCGAATCACTGGAAGGCATCATCGACCGTGTGAAGAGCCAGGCGCAGCCCGGCACTCACGTGGTGATCATGAGCAACGGCGGCTTCGGCGGCCTGCACGGCAAACTCGCCGAGGCGCTGCAATGAACAACGGCCCGGAACGCATCACGCTGGCGATGACCGGCGCTTCGGGCGCCCAGTACGGTTTGCGCCTGCTGGACTGCCTGATCCGCGAAGACCGCGAGGTGCACTTCCTGATTTCCAAGGCTGCGCAACTGGTGATGGCCACCGAGACTGACGTCACGCTGCCGCCGAAAACCCAAATGATGCAGGCTTTCCTCACCGAGTACACCGGCGCTGCCGCCGGGCAGATTCGGGTGTACGGCAAGGAAGACTGGATGTCACCGGTGGCCTCGGGCTCCGGTGCGCCGTCGGCGATGGTGGTCGTGCCGTGTTCGACCGGTACGCTGTCGGCCATTGCCACCGGTGCCTGCAACAACCTGATCGAGCGCGCCGCCGATGTCACGCTGAAGGAGCGTCGCCAGCTGATTCTGGTGCCGCGTGAAGCGCCATATTCGAGCATTCATCTGGAGCACATGCTCAAGTTGTCGAACATGGGTGTGACCATTTTGCCGGCGTCGCCGGGCTTCTATCATCAGCCGCAGACCATCGATGACCTGATCGATTTTGTGGTGGCGCGGATTCTCAACCTGCTGAATATTCCACAAGACATGCTGCCGCGTTGGGGCGAACACCATCTGACCAGCGATGAATAAGCTGCTGACGATTGTGCTGGCGCTGCAACTGGCGGGGTGCGCCACGGCACGCACGCTGGATGCTGCCAAGCCTGGGGCACCGGTGGTGTATGCGGGCACGCGCCTGGATTTGTACGCCCTGAATGGCGGTTGCTGTGCGATGGATCGTTTTGGGGCAGAGGCGCCGAGCTATCCGGGTGTCGATCTGCCGGCCAGCGCGTTGCTTGATACGCTGCTGTTGCCGTTGTCGGTGTTGACGGTGATCGGCGTGAGTTTTCAGGCGACGGGTGGATTGTAGGAGAGCGCTTCGCGCTCTATCGCGAGCAGGCTCGCTCCCACATTGGATTTGTGAGCGACACAGATCAAATGTGGGAGCGAGCCTGCTCGCGATGGTTCATCCCTGACTCAATAAATTACTTGCCTAGCTTCCTCAACTCATCCGACTCGACAATCCGTATCCCATCCTGTTCTTCCAGCGCCAGTCGCCACATCGCCCTGGCCAGTTGGCAAGCTTCGATTCCGCGGTATTTGCCGGGGATCAAGCGGGACAACGGACCGGCGACCTGCTCGGCCAGACGCGGTTCGAGGCGTTCACCCAGCAACACCGAAGGTCGACAAATGGTCAGCTGTGGCCAGTTTTGTGCGCGCAATGCGTACTCCATCTCGCCTTTGACCCGGTTGTAGAAAACCGAGGATCTGCGATCGGCCCCCAGGGCGCTGATCACGATCAAGTGTCGCGCACCCATTTCCCGCGCCCGTTTGGCGAAGGCCACTACCATGTCGAGGTCGACCGCGCGGAACGCCGCTTCCGAGCCGGCCTGTTTGATCGTGGTGCCGAGGCAGCAGTAGGCGATGTCGACGCGACCGCTGAGTTGCGGCAGGAACATCGCCGGGTCGCCGACCGGGTTTTCCAGATGCGGATGCTCGGCCAGCGGCCGGCGTGAGGGGGCCAATACGCGCGTGATCGTGGGCTCGTTAAGCAGGCGATCAAGCAAGTGTTCACCGGTTAACCCGGTAGCTCCGGCAAGCAATACGTGCTGAGGCGTCAAGTACATAATATGTCCCCCTTGATACTGATCAGCTTAGTTGCTCTTTGCGTCCTTGCTGTCGATAGAGACACTTTGTAGCGCTTTTCGTGCCTGCTGTTTGCGTAATAGCTGCCAATGGGAGAGAACGGTTTTCGGCGCCCAGATTTGCGGTTCAGAGGCTTCGAAACTGTCCGCCAATTCACGCTCGGCCACGGAGGCCTTGGCCAGCTTGAAGGCTTGTTCCAGGTCGTCGGTCTGGTTCAGGGCCTGGGCGAACAGCGCGTCGCCGAAGTAGGTGAAGTTGGCTTCTTCCGAGCACCCGAAGGACACGCGGTCGGCGCGCGACGCGGTCATGATCAGGGTGCGTTCGTCCTTCAGGGCGGGGATGAAACCACCGGAGTAGCAAGACGAAATCACGATGATCTTGTCGCGGTTTTTCAGCGGGGCGAGCACGGCGCCGAGTTCGTTGGCCGGCAGGTCGGACAGCTCCATGCGTGGCTGGTCGAGCACCAGTTCGTGTTCGCTGGTGCCGTGGCTGGTCAGGTAGATGAAGATCAGGTCTTCCGGGCCGCTGCGCTCGGCCAGCGTCAGCGCCGCACGGCGCAGGTTTTCCCGGGTGGCCATCGGCCGGTCGACGAGGTGGTCGCGATGGTTCACCAGGCGGATCTGGCCAAACGCACCGAAACGGCTGGTGAGCATGTTGCTGACGTAATCGGATTCACGCAGGAACACGCTCTGCTTGCCGTCACCGCCGACGGTCAAGGTGTACAACTCGATCGCCGGGGTCGAAGCCGGCACATTGGCCAGCGCGTCTTCGAGCAAGCGGCCCTGGGCCAGCAAGCCGAGTTCAAGGCTGTCGGGCAACAGCTTGCCGTCGGCATCGCGTACTCGCTGACCATTGGCCCACGTGCCGCTCTGCACGGTGCCATCGGTCAGCACCAGCGTGCCGCGTCCCTGATAACTGTCGCCGTCGAACTGGCCGATGTAGAAGCTGCCATCTGAAAGGTTCAGTCGGCCCTGACCGGTGAAGCGCCAGTCGCTGAACTGGCCGATGTAGTGGCTGCCGTCGGCGCCGATCAACTCGCCTTTGCCATTCAGCGAGCCTTCCTTGAACTGGCCGAGCCAGACATCACCGTCGGCGTTTTCGTAGCGGCCCTTGCCGTGCAGTTGGTTGTTCTTGAAGCTGCCGACGTAAATGTCGCCTTCAGCGCTGTTGAATGTCCCGTTGCCTTCCAGCTGACCGTCCTTGAAATGCCCGGTGAACTGATTGCCGCTGGCGTCGCCACGCTGGCCTTCGCCGTTGGGTTTGCCGTGGGCGAACTGACCTTGATACGAGCTGCCGTCTTCGAGTTCCAGACGGCCGAGCCCCGAATATTGATCGGCCTTGAATTCGCCGCGGTAGGTCATGCCGTTTTCTTTGAGGGTGCCTTCGCCTTCGCGCCGACCCGCCTTGAAGCCGCCGGTGTAGCTGCTGCCGCTGGTGGTCAGCGTGCCCTGGCCGTCGAACAGCCCCAGGTTGAAATTGCCGCGATACAGCTCGCCGTTGCTGCCGTGCCATTCGCCCTGGCCGTGCCACTGGCCCTTGTCGAAACTGCCGGCGTACCAGCTGCCGTTCGGGTAATCGACGCGACCCTGGCCTTGCAGCAATCCGTTGACCAGGTCTCCGCGATAGCGGCCGCCGTCCGGCAGGCGCGCATCGGGCGGCAACAGCGATTCGCTGTCGCCGCAAGCGGTGAGCATCAGGGTCAAGGCAATGAGTGCAAGTGAGCGCATAGCGGGATCCGGGCAATTAGGCGACCGAGTATGCCGCAGCTCTATGACTGAGATATAGAGAGAGGTCGCGAAACAGCGTGAGCTGCTTCGCATCCGGGAGCGTTTACACGAAGCAGAGCGACAGTGGCTCGGCGATATAGGCCGGTTTGTCCGAACCTTCGATCTCGAGCGTGGCGGTGGCCTTGAGTAACCATTGGCCGGGCTTCTTCTCGGTGACTTCGGTCAGGTCGACCTTGAGGCGCACTTTCGAATTGACCTTGACCGGCTGAATGAACCGCACGCTGTCGAGGCCGTAATTGACCACCATCTTCAAGCCTTCAGGCAGGATGAGGATGTCTTCCATCAGTTTCGGGATCAGCGACAGCGACAGGAAACCGTGGGCAATGGTGCTGCCAAATGGCGTTTGCGCGGCTTTGACCGGGTCGACGTGGATGAACTGATAGTCTCCAGTGGCTTCGGCGAACAGGTTGATGCGCTCCTGATCGATAGTTAGCCATTCGGAACGTCCAAGTTCCTTGCCGACATAATCTTTGAGCTCTGCAACTGGAACATAGGGCATTGAGACTCTCCTTGGGTTCATCGGTTTTATAGTTTTGAGGTGGGGGGATTTGACCTCCCGGATTACCACTTTAGATCAACATGGCAAATTGCTCCGGTCAACTGACCATGCTTTTGGCGAATGCCGGTCTATAGCGTTGGCATGCTTATAATGCCGGGCGCGATTTTTCGGGGGAGAGGACGGATGTTGTTACGTGGCCTGACCTGGCTGGTGTTGTTCCAATTGCTGGGCACCGCCATCAACCATTTGTTTTTGCCGGTGCTGCCGGGGCCGATCATTGGCCTGCTGCTTCTGCTGGTGTTCCTGATCAGCCGTGGCCAGGTCGGCGAGCCGTTGAGCCTGGCGGCCGGCAGCCTGCTGCGTTACCTGCCATTGCTGCTGGTGCCGCCGGCCGTGGGCGTGATGGTTTACGCCAAGGACATTGCTGCGGACTTCTGGGCCATCGTCGGCGCACTGGTGTTGTCGCTGCTGCTGTCCATGGCGTTCGCCGGTGTGCTGATGCAGCGCATGGTCAAACGCCACGCGCACCGCGAGGACTCGCAATGATCTTCGACTGGCAGGGCGCCTGGGTGTCGGTGATTCATCATCCATTGTTCGGCATCGGCATCACCCTCGGCGCCTATCAGCTGGTGTTGGCGGCGTTCGAGAAAACCCGCTGGATTTTTCTGCAGCCGGTGCTGGTCTCCATGCTGTTGGTCATTGGCGTGCTGGTCGGCTGCGGCCTGACCTACGCCGAGTACCGCAAGAGCACCGAGATCCTCAGTATTTTGCTCGGCCCTGCCACCGTTGCGCTGGCCGTGCCGCTTTACCTCAACCTGCGGCGGATTCGGCAGTTGTTCTGGCCGATATTTACTACGCTGGTGATAGGTGGCGTGATTGCCACCGGCATGGGCGTGTTGCTGGGGTGGTCGTTTGGTGCCGAGCACATGATCCTGATGACCATGGCGCCGAAGTCGGTGACCTCGCCGATCGCCATGCTGGTGGCCGAACAGATCGGCGGCGTCGCGGCGCTGGCGGCGGTTTTTGTGTTGATCACCGGCGTAATCGGGGCGATCTTTGGGCCGAGCCTGCTGAACCGGCTCGGCGTCCACAGCCCCGAGGCGCGCGGCATGGCGCTGGGCATGACCGCCCATGCGGTGGGCACGGCCGTGGCGATGCAGGAAAGTGAAGAGTGCGGCGCCTTCGCGGCGCTGGCGATGAGTCTGATGGGCGTGGCCACGGCGGTGTTCCTGCCGTTGGCGGTGTCGATGGTGGTGTAAGGAAATGTCTATGAGCCTGCCGCTTTTCCCGCTGAATACGGTGCTGTTTCCGGGCTGCATCCTCGACTTGCAGATTTTCGAGGCGCGCTACCTGGACATGATTGGTCGCTGCATGAAACAGGGCGGCGGCTTCGGCGTGGTGTGCATCCTTGAGGGTGAAGAGGTCGGCATCGCCCCGTCAGGTTATGCGCTGGTCGGGTGTGAGGCGCTGATCACCGATTTCAAGCAGCAGGACAATGGCCTGCTGGGCATTCGGGTGCAGGGCGGGCGGCGTTTTCACGTGTTGCGCACCGAGGTTCAGCGCGATCAGTTGACCGTCGCCGAGGTCGAGTGGCTGGAAGACGAACCGGAGCAACCCTTGCAGGATGAGGATGCCGACCTCGTCGCACTGCTCAAGGCCCTGGCCGAACACCCGATGGTCGAAGCGCTGAACATGGGCACCGAAGCGACCGGGCAACAGTCGCTGGCCAATCAGTTGGCGTACCTGCTGCCATTCGCCGAGGTGGACAAGATCGACCTGCTGCAACTCGATGATCCGCAGCAACGACTGGATGCGATCCAGGCGCTGCTCGATGAATTGCAGGGTGAGTTGTTCGCTTGAGAGCGAAGGGCTGATGAACGCATTTGGTAGCAGTTTGGGCCTCAGGCCAGCATTGTCGGAAGCAACGGATACGCATAGTTTCAAGTCTGCCCACAGGAAGTGGGTTCACACTTGAAAAGGAAGATGTAAATGGATTCCGACGCAACACAAAAACAGGCTATCTGGGATCAATGCGCTGTTGAGGTCATGCTGGTCGTGCTGAAGAGTCAACAGCGATTCAACTATGAAGTCGCTGCTCAGGCTGCCGCCGATGCCGCGGATGCGCTGATCGAAAAACGCGAAGCTCGACGTACTTGAACAATTTCGCTGGATAAAAAAAGCCCGAGCAATGCTCGGGCTTTTTGTGTTCGATCAATAGGCATACCGCAACATTGCGTGCGGTAAATGCCGCAACGCAAAGAAGCCGAATAACACCACCATCGCCGGCAACACCAGCCACCAGACTTTGGGTGGCATGGCGTTGAGCGGTGTCTGGCGCTGACTCAACCCCAGGCTCGCCGCACACACGCACGCCGCCAGCATGGCGCCGGCCAGCACATCCGTTGGCCAGTGCGCGCCCAGGTACACGCGCGACAAGGCAATCGCCAGCGCCGGCAGGCAACCCAGCAGCAACCAGGTCAGGCGCATCCTTGGCGGTTGTCCGCGACCGGCCAGCACGGCGAGCGTCAGAAACAGCGCGAAAGAGCCCGAGGCATGGCCGCTGGGCATGCTGTAGCTGGTAAGCGGGTCGCTCAGGACTTCCGGGCGCAACCGGGCGAAAAAGTGTTTGGTGAGCGTATTGCCGAGTGCGGTGACGAGCAGTGTGCTGCCGGCGAAAATCGCCTGTCGCCATTGCCGGGTCAGCAGCAGCAAAACGGTGAGCAGGGCGCTGAACAGCAGCATATTGCGGAACTCGCCGATCAGGGTGAAAGTCACGGCGACTTCATCGAGCATCGGGCTGCGGTGTTCCTGCACCAGCGTCATCAAACCCTGGTCGAGAGCGGTGAGGTGCGGGTAGCCGATAAACAATCCGGCCAGAATCAACAAGCTCATGCTGGCGATCAGTATCGTGGCCTTGCGATGACGGCGCAGGCTGCTGGTCGCGCTGAGACCGATCATCACGGCGATGCTGCCGGCGACGATCCCGGCCTCAGGCCAGAAACCTTCCGGTAATGGCAAGCGAATCGCCGCGCCCGTGGCCCAGCCGGGCAGCAGGTAGGCGACGCTCCAGCCGGCAGTGGCCAGCAGGCTGACGGCAACGAAGCGCGGGAACGGCATGTCGAACATCCCGGCGACCATCGGCAGCATCGGCCTTAGCGGCCCGATGAATCGCCCGACCAGCAGGCTTGCGATGCCATAGCGCTGGAAGTAAGCCTCGGCACCGGCGATCCACTCCGGGTGATGGCGCAGGCCGGGCAGGCGGCGGATGTTCTGATGGAAATGTCGCCCGACAAAGTAGGAAACGATATCGCCCAGCACGCCGGCAACGAATCCCAGCAGCAAGGTTTCGCTCAACGACAGCGCACCGCTGCCGGCCAGCACGGCGACGGCAAACAGCAACACCGTGCCGGGTACGATCAGTCCGGCAATCGCCAGGCATTCCACGAAGGCCACGATGAACACCGCCGCAGCCAGCCATTGCGGGTTGACCGTCAGCCATCCGGTCACGCTATCGAGCCATGGGCCCATAAAAACAACTCCATTGAATAATCAATTGGCCTCAAGGGCCGAACGCACTCTTCAAAACACTACAGACCCTTGTAGGAGCATGCTTGCTCGCGATGGCGGAGTGTCAGGCAACATCTGCTTCGACTGTCAGACCGCTATCGCGAGCAAGCTTGCTCCTACAAGGGATTTTCATTGTTCAAGTGAGCAAAAAATAATCGCGACCTTCGACCTGCCCCCGTCGCAGCGGGTTTCGCGTGCAATACGGCGCGTAAGCCGCATCGACGAAGCGGTACATCAGATGCTCATCGCGCCCATGGGGAATACCCAGGCGTGTGGTTTGAATGATGTGACCCGGCGCCGGGCCGACATCCTCCACCAGCAGCACTTCATGATCAAAACGCTTGGCGTCCCATACCGGCACCTTCAAACCCAGCGCCTTGCACAACAGCGTTTGCCCGGCACAGAGTTTTTGCGACGGGCGAGGGCGGCCCTGGGCGTCGGGATTGTTCAGCAGCATCTGCGCCAGGCTTGCCGGGCCGCTCAACTCATCGACCCACGGATAAGCTGATTTGATCAAAACCGCATTGCCCGGACCTTGAGCGCTGAAATTCAGGGAGTCGCCGCCCCGGGCGTAATACATATAGATGTGGCCGCCATCCAGAAACAAAGCCTTACGCTTTTCTGTGTAGCCGAGAGAGGCATGGCTGCCTTTTTCTTCGAAGTAATAGGCTTCGGTCTCGATGATCCGGGCGCTGAGCCACAGTTCACCGACCCGATGCCGGATGACTTTGCCAAGTAAATCCCGGGCCAGCGTTTGCGCATCCCGGTCGAAAAATGCGTCCGGGAGCCCGGTGGGCAGGCCCGCAGCGGTCGCACGTACAGTCAGGTTGGACATGATGAACGGCATTTATCAAAGCTGATTGAGTCGTGATGATAACAATTTGCAGCTTAATCACGGCTGAACGTCGGCAAATTGCCCTCCATTTCGACCATCCGCCCGTCACCGCTGTTAGTCAGGGGACGCGACAGCTATAATCTGCCGCTTTCATCTTTGCCAAGATCACAGCAGACAATGACTGAGTCCGTTCTCGACTACATGACCCGCCTGGGTCGCGCCGCCCGTGAAGCGTCGCGCATCATCGGCCGTGCCAGCACCGCGCAGAAAAACCGCGCCTTGCAGGCGGCTGCCAATGCGCTGGATGCCGCGCGTGCCGAGCTGACGGCCGCCAATGAGCTGGATCTGGCGGCTGGTCGAGCCAATGGCCTGGAACCTGCGCTGCTGGAGCGTCTGGCGCTGACCCCGGAGCGTATCGACGGCATGATCGTCGGTTTGCGCCAGGTTGCAGCGTTGCCAGACCCGGTCGGCGCCATTCGCGACATGAGCTTCCGTCCGTCGGGGATTCAGGTCGGCAAGATGCGTGTGCCGCTGGGCGTGATCGGGATCATTTACGAATCCCGGCCCAACGTGACCATCGACGCCGCCAGCCTGTGCCTGAAGTCCGGCAACGCGACCATCCTGCGCGGCGGTTCCGAAGCGATTCATTCCAACCGTGCCATTGCCGCCTGCATCCAGCGCGGCCTGGCCGAAGCCGATCTGCCGGCCGCCGTGGTTCAAGTGGTCGAAACCACCGACCGTGCCGCCGTTGGCGCGCTGATCACCATGCCTGAATACGTCGACGTCATCGTGCCCCGTGGCGGCCGTGGCCTGATCGAGCGCGTCAGCCGTGATGCGCGCGTGCCGGTGATCAAGCATCTGGACGGTATCTGCCACGTTTACGTCAGTGCCCACGCCGATCTGCCGAAGGCCCAGCGTATTGCCTTCAATGCCAAGACTTACCGTTATGGCATTTGCGGTGCGATGGAGACGTTGTTGGTGGATCAAACCGTTGCCAAAGATTTCCTGCCTTCGATGGCTGCCCAGTTCCGCGAAAAAGGCGTTGAACTGCGGGGATGCGAGCGCACTCGGGCGATCATTGAGGCCGCAGTGGCCACTGAAGAAGACTGGCACACCGAGTACCTGGCGCCGATCCTCTCGATCCGCGTGGTCGACGGGCTGGACCAGGCCATCGAGCACATTAATAAGTACGGCTCCCATCACACCGATTCGATCGTCAGCGAAAACCTTGCAGACACCCGGCGTTTCGTCGCGGAAGTCGATTCGTCGTCGGTGATGATCAACACCCCGACCTGCTTCGCTGATGGCTTCGAATACGGATTGGGTGCCGAGATTGGCATTTCTACTGATAAGCTGCACGCCCGCGGCCCGGTGGGTCTCGAAGGTCTGACCTGCGAGAAGTACATCGTGGTCGGTGATGGCCAGTTGCGCGGCCAGGCGTCGGTCTGACTTGGGCGACCTTAATCCGTCGGCCCCGGTAACCACCAGCGAACCTGCGCCTCGACGTATTGGCATGCTGGGCGGGACGTTCGACCCGGTGCACATCGGCCATTTGCGCGGTGCGCTGGAAGTCGCCGAAGCGCTGGCGCTCGACGAGTTACGCCTGACACCCAGTGCCAGGCCGCCGCATCGCGGTACGCCGCAGGTGTCGGCGAAGGACCGTCTGGCGATGGTCGAGTGCGCGGTGGCCGGTGTGGCGCCGTTGGTGGTGGACGCCCGCGAATTGCAGCGGGACAAGCCGTCCTACACCATCGACACCCTGGAACTGATGCGTGCCGAACTGGCCGCTGAAGACCAGGTTTTTCTACTTTTGGGCTGGGACGCATTTTGCGGCCTGCCCACTTGGCACCGCTGGGAAGAGTTGCTCCAGCATTGCCACATCCTGGTGCTGCAACGCCCGGATGCCGACAGCGAACCGCCGGATGCCTTGCGCAACCTGCTGGCAGCGCGCTCGGTGAGCGACCCGCTGGCCCTTAAAGGGCCGAGCGGACAGATTGCATTCGTCTGGCAGACGCCGCTCGCGGTATCCGCCACCCAGATCCGTCAACTGCTGGCCAGCGGTAAGTCGGTACGTTTCCTGGTGCCCGACGCGGTCCTGGCCTACATCGATGCGCACGGACTTTACCGTGCGTCGAACTGAAAAAGGGTGCGCTTCAAGGCACGTGAATGCGTGTAGCGAAGCGCCCGAACATACGAGCAAAACGAGTTTTATATGACTGACAAAGACGTAGCTAAAGTAAAGCGCAAAGGCACATTCAAGAGCGCCCCGCTGCCAGTAGAAGCTCCAACCGGCCCTGAGCTGGCTGGCGAAGCGCTGGTCAAGGTTGCCGTGGCAGCCCTGGAAGACGTGAAGGCCCAGGACATCCAGGTCATCGACGTTCGTGAAAAGCAGAGCATCACTGACTTCATGATCATCGCTACCGGTACGTCCAACCGCCAGATCGGCGCCATGCTGGACAAGGTCCGCGAAGCCGTCAAAGCCCAGGGCGTCAAGCCTTTGGGTGAAGAAGGCAAGGGCGACAGCGACTGGGTCCTGCTGGATATGGACGATGTCATCGTGCACATGATGACCGCCTCGGCTCGCCAGTTCTACGACCTGGAGCGCCTGTGGGCCGGTGCAGAGCAGAGCCGTTCGGCCAGCGCTGCGCATCACAGCCCGGAAAACACCCACGAGCATTTCACCAAGCTCAACAAAGACCAGCTGTAAGGGATTGCTGTGCGACTGCGACTGATCGCCGTCGGTTCACGCATGCCCAAGTGGGTGGAAGAAGGCTGGCATGAATATGCCAAGCGTCTTCCGTCCGAGCTGGCGCTGGAACTGGTGGAAATACCGCTCAACACCCGTGGCAAGAACGCCGACGTGGCACGCTTCATCCGTCAGGAAGGCGAAGCCATGCTGGCCAAGGTCGGGCCGAACGAGCGCGTTGTCACCCTCGAAGTCCACGGCAAGCCCTGGAGTACCGAGCAGTTGGCGGTCGAGCTCGATCGCTGGCGGCTGGACTCGCGCACGGTGAATTTCATGGTCGGCGGCCCCGAAGGGCTGGCGCCGGAAGTTTGTGCGCGGGCCGATCAGCGCTGGTCGTTGTCACCGTTGACGTTGCCGCACCCGCTGGTGCGGATTCTGATCGGCGAACAGCTGTACCGTGCCTGGACAGTTCTGTCCGGTCACCCTTACCACAAGTAGTTCTGCCTCATGTCCCAGCCGATCCGCATCAAGGACCACGAAAAAGACGCCCGTCTGGTGCGTGGCCGCGTCGTGTTCGGGGCTATTGCAGTGGTGGTGCTGATCGGCGTGCTGATCGCTCGCCTGTATTTCCTCCAGGTGATCCAGTACGAGTACCACTCGACCCTGTCGGAAAACAACCGCGTCCATGTGCAGCCGATTCCGCCGACCCGCGGATTGATCTTCGACCGCAATGGCGTGGTGGTGGCCGACAACCGGCCCAGCTTCAGCCTGAGCATGACCCGCGAGCGTTCCGGCGACTGGCAGCAAGTGCTCGATGTGATCGTCGAAGTGCTGGAGCTGACGCCCGAGGATCGGGTGATCTTCGAGAAACGCATGCGCCAGGGGCGTCGGCCATTCGAGCCGGTGCCGATCCTGTTCGAGCTGACCGAAGAGCAGATCGCCCGCATCGCCGTGAACCAGTTCCGCCTCCCGGGTGTGGAAGTGGTTGCGCAGCTGGTGCGGCATTACCCGCAGGGCGCGCACTTTGCGCACTCGGTGGGTTACATGGGGCGGATCAACGAGAAAGAGCTGAAGTCTCTCGATCCGGTCAATTACAGCGGCACCCACCACATCGGCAAGACCGGCATCGAGCGTTTCTACGAGCCCGAGCTGCATGGCCAGGTGGGTTACGAAGAAGTCGAAACCAACGCACGAGGCCGCGTTCTGCGGGTGCTCAAGCGTACCGATCCGATTCCCGGCAAGGACATCGTCCTGAGCCTGGACATCAAGTTGCAGGAAGCGGCCGAAGCGGCTCTCGGCGGTCGCCGTGGTGCGGTGGTCGCGCTGGACCCGAAAACCGGCGAAGTGCTGGCAATGGTCAGTCAGCCGAGTTTCGACCCGAACCTGTTTGTGACCGGCATCAGCTTCAAGGCTTATTCCGAACTGCGTGATTCCATCGACCGGCCGTTGTTCAACCGCGTGCTGCGTGGTCTTTACCCGCCGGGTTCGACCATCAAGCCTGCGGTGGCCATTGCGGGCCTGGACTCGGGCGTTGTCACCGCGTCGACCCGGGTCTTCGACCCCGGCTACTACATGCTGCCCAATTACGATCACAAGTATCGCAACTGGAACCGTACCGGTGACGGCTACGTCGATCTGGACACGGCGATCATGCGGTCCAACGACACCTACTTCTATGACCTGGCCCACAAGCTGGGGATTGATCGTTTGTCGGCCTACATGGGCAAGTTCGGCATCGGCCAAAAGGTCTCGCTGGACATGTTCGAAGAGTCGCCGGGGCTGATGCCGTCCCGTGAGTGGAAGCGCGCGACCCGGCGCCAGGCCTGGTTCCCGGGTGAAACGCTGATTCTCGGGATCGGTCAGGGCTACATGCAATCCACGCCGCTGCAACTGGCCCAGGCCACGGCGCTGGTGGCCAACAAAGGCGTGTGGAACCGTCCGCACCTGGCCAAGACCGTCGAAGGCGAGCGGCCGAAGGATGACAACCCGATGCCGGACATCATCCTGCGCGATCCGTCCGACTGGACCCGGGTCAACCACGGCATGCAGCAAGTGATGCACGGTGCGCGCGGTACGGCGCGCAAGGCTTCGATCGGCGCGCAATACCGGATCGCCGGCAAAAGTGGTACCGCCCAGGTGGTCGCGATCAAGCAGGGCGAGAAGTACGACCGCTCGAAGGTTCAGGAACGTCATCGCGACCACGCCTTGTTTGTCGGCTTCGCGCCGGCCGACGACCCGAAAATCGTGGTGTCGGTGATGGTCGAGAACGGCGAGTCCGGTTCCGGTGTCGCCGCGCCTGTGGTGCGTCAAGTCATGGACGCCTGGCTCCTCGACCAGGACGGCCGTCTGAAAGCCGAATACGCCAGCCCTATCAGTGCGGAGGCTACGGCCCGTGAAGAGTAATTTCGATCGCATCCTCTCCAGCGAGGATGTGATGCGTCGCCGTGCGACGCTGTTGCAACGCATGCACATCGACGGACCGCTGCTGATCCTGCTGCTGACCCTCGCCGCCGGCAGCCTTTTCGTGCTGTATTCGGCCAGCGGCAAGAGCTGGGACCTGCTGGCCAAGCAAGCCACTTCCTTCGGCATCGGCCTGGTGTCGATGATCGTCATCGCCCAATTCGAGCCGCGCTTCATGGCCCGTTGGGTGCCGGTCGCTTATGTCGTCGGCGTGCTGTTGCTGGTGGTGGTGGACGTCATGGGCCACAACGCCATGGGCGCCACGCGCTGGATCAACATTCCGGGGGTGATCCGCTTCCAGCCTTCGGAGTTCATGAAGATCCTGATGCCGGCGACCATCGCCTGGTACTTGTCCAAGCGCACCTTGCCGCCGCAGCTCAAGCATGTGGGCGTCAGTCTGTTCCTGATCGGTTTGCCGTTCATTCTGATCGTGCGTCAGCCTGACCTCGGCACTTCGCTGTTGATCCTGGCGGGTGGGGCATTCGTTTTGTTCATGGGCGGGCTGCGCTGGCGCTGGATCATCAGCGTACTGGCCGCCGCCGTGCCGGTGGCCGTGGGTATGTGGTTTTTCATCATGCACGACTACCAGAAGCAACGAATCCTGACGTTCCTCGATCCGGAAAGCGATCCACTGGGCACCGGCTGGAACATCATTCAGTCGAAAGCCGCCATCGGTTCCGGCGGCGTGTTCGGCAAGGGTTGGCTGCTGGGCACGCAATCGCACCTCGACTTCCTGCCGGAAAGCCACACCGACTTCATTATTGCGGTGATGGGTGAAGAGTTCGGCCTGGTGGGCATCTGCGCACTGCTGCTGATTTACCTGCTGTTGATCGGTCGCGGGCTGGTGATTACCGCCCAGGCCCAGACATTGTTCGGCAAACTGCTCGCGGGCGCCCTGACCATGACGTTTTTTGTTTACGTTTTCGTCAACATCGGTATGGTCAGTGGCCTGTTGCCGGTTGTAGGGGTGCCGTTGCCGTTCATTAGCTACGGAGGAACTTCGCTGGTAACGCTGCTGTCAGCGTTTGGGGTTTTGATGTCGATCCATACCCATCGCAAGTGGATCGCACAGGTTTGAATAAGGTGAAGATTTCAATGCAAGTAATGCGTGGCTGGGCGACTCGATACGCGCCATGGGTCGGCCTGGTAAGCATCCTTGGCACAGCGCAGGACGCGTTGGCCGGCGATTACGAAGGCTCACCCCAGGTGGCCGGCTTCGTCGGTGAAATGACCCGCGACTACGGTTTTGCCGGTGAACAGCTGATGGGCGTGTTCCGCGAAGCCGAGCGCAAGCAGTCGATTCTGGACGCTATCTCCAAGCCCGCCGAACGGGTCAAGCAGTGGAAAGAATATCGCCCGATGTTCATCACCGACGCGCGCATCGCACGCGGCGTGGATTTCTGGCGGCAGCACGAGGCGGTACTCGCCCGTGCCGAGCAGGAATATGGCGTACCGGCCCAGGTGATTGTCTCGATCATCGGCGTTGAGACGTTTTTCGGTCGAAATACCGGCAATTACCGGGTAATCGACGCCTTGTCGACCCTGGGTTTCGACTATCCTCCCCGTGCCGAATTCTTCCGCAAGGAATTGCGTGAATTCCTGTTGCTGGCCCGGGAAGAGCAGGTCGATCCATTGACCCTCAAAGGTTCCTACGCCGGGGCGATGGGCTTGCCGCAGTTCATGCCGAGCAGCTTCCGCGCCTATGCGGTGGACTTCGACGGTGACGGCCACATTAATATCTGGACCAATCCGGACGATGCCATCGGCAGCGTCGCCAGTTACTTCAAGCGTCACGGCTGGGTGGCCGGCGAACCGGTGGTCAGCCGCGCCGATGTGCGTGGCGATCAGGTCGACGAAGGTTTGACCACCGGCATCGAACCGACTAAAACCGTCGGGGAGTTGCGGGCTCTAGGGTGGTCAAGTCATGATGCGCTGCGCGATGATATGCCGGTCACGGCATTCCGCCTGGAAGGTGACAATGGCCCTGAATACTGGATGGGCCTGACGAATTTTTACGCAATCACGCGTTATAACCGCAGCGTGATGTACGCCATGGCAGTACATCAACTGTCTGAACAGCTGGTCCAAGCACGGGGCGTCAAGTAATGCGGGCATTGCCTATGAATAAACCCCTGAAGCTGATGGCATTCGCCGCGTTGGCAGTGCTGGTCGCCAGTTGTTCGACCAGCCGCGCACCGTCACAGAAATCATCCACCGCCGTGCGCTCGGCGCCGGGGCTGGACATCAACCGCGCCCACAAAGATGGCGCACCGTGGTGGGACGTCGACGTATCGCGCATCCCGGATGCCACGCCGACCCTGCACACCGGGCCTTACAAGGCCAACCCGTACACCGTGCTGGGCAAGACTTACTTCCCGCTGCAAGAATCCAAGACCTACGTCGCCTCGGGCACGGCGTCCTGGTACGGCACCAAGTTCCACGGCCAGAACACCGCCAATGGCGAGGTTTACGACCTGTATGGCATGAGCGCCGCTCACAAGACCTTGCCACTGCCGAGTTACGTTCGGGTGACCAACCTCGACAACAACAAGTCAGTGATTTTGCGGGTCAACGATCGCGGGCCGTTTTACTCGGATCGCATCATCGACTTGTCCTACGCTGCCGCGAAGAAACTCGGCTACGCCGAAACCGGCACCGCACGGGTCAAGGTCGAAGGCATCGACCCGCAGCAATGGTGGGCGGCCAAAGGCCGTCCGGCGCCTTTGATGCTCAACGAGCCGCAAGTAGCGCAAAATGCCGCGCCGACGATTACCGCTTCTGCCGGCACGGTCGAGCAATGGACGCCGCCGCCGCAGCAACACGCCGCGGCCGTCGTACCCGTGCAGATCGATGCAAAAAAAAACGCTTCTGTACCAGCCTCTGGCCAGTATCTGCAGGTGGGCGCGTTCGCCAACCCGGACGCTGCAGAACTCCTGAGATCGAAGCTCAGCGGGATGGTGAGCGCTCCGGTGTTCATCAGCTCGATCGTGCGCAATCAACAGACACTGCATCGGGTGCGCTTGGGGCCGATCGGCTCGCCGGGTGAAATCCAGCAAGTGCAGAACAGCGTGCGCCTGGCCAATCTCGGTTCGCCGAGCGTGGTCACCGCCGAGTAATACGTAGTACTTGATTGACGGTTCACTTGCGGTTTTGAGGGGTGAACCTGGTTGTTGGCTCGTTGAAGAACAAAAGCCCGGCAAGGGTACTGAGTGAACGACTGAACACGCGATGGCCCGTCAGAAGGTCATCTAGATTAGTTTTGCCTTCGGGCAGTTTCCATTAGCGATTTCGAGAGACGGATGAACATCACCACCTTTGCCAAACGCCTGTGCCTTCTAGTCCCGCTGCTCCTCTCGCCTGCCGCTTTCGCGGTCGAGATGATGCCGTCGCCGCCACAACTGGCCGCCAAAGCCTATGTGCTCATGGATGCCAGCAGCGGCAACGTGCTGGTCGAGAACAACGGTGACCAGCGTCTGCCACCAGCCAGCCTGACCAAGCTGATGACCGCGTACATCGCGACGCTGGAAATCCGTCGTGGCCAGATCGGCGAAAACGACCCGGTGACCGTCAGCGAAAACGCCTGGCGCACCGGCGGTTCGCGGATGTTCATCAAAGTCGGTTCGCAAGTGACCGTCAGCGACCTGCTGCACGGCATCATCATTCAGTCGGGTAACGACGCCAGTGTTGCGCTCTCCGAGCACATCGCCGGCAGCGAAGACGCTTTCGCCGACATGATGAACAAAACCGTGGCCGACCTGGGCATGACCAACAGCCACTTCATGAACCCGACCGGTCTGCCGAACCCTGAGCACTACTCGTCGGCTCACGACATGGCCGTGCTGGCTCGCGCGATCATCCACGAAGACCCGGCTCACTATGCGATCTACTCGCAGAAAGAGTTCTTCTGGAACGGCATCAAGCAACCTAACCGTAACCTGCTGCTGTGGCGCGACAAGACGGTCGACGGTCTGAAAACCGGCCACACCGATGAAGCCGGCTACTGCATGGTGTCTTCGGCCGTACGTGATGGCATGCGCCTGATCGCCGTGGTGTTCGGCACCAACAGCGAAGTGGCACGTGCGTCGGAAACCCAGAAGCTGCTGACCTACGGTTTCCGTTTCTTCGAAACCCAGACCTTCTATCAGAAAGGCGCCGAGCTGGCTCAGGCCCCTGTCTGGAAAGGCTCCACCAATCAAGTCAAGGCCGGCCTGGCTGAAGACCTGACCATGACCCTGCCAAAAGGCCAGCTGAAAAAGCTCGCTGCCAGCATGACCATGAACCCGCAACTGGTTGCGCCAATCGCCAAGGGCGACGTGATCGGTAAAGTCGAAGTCAAACTGGACGACAAGGTGGTGCACAGCGCTGACCTGATCGCTCTGGATGGCGTCGAAGAGGGTGGTATCTTCCGTCGCATGTGGGATAGCATCCGTCTATTCTTCTACGGCTTGTTCAACTGAATTAGTGTGCACCTGCATGGTCCCGCGCTCATCCGGCGCGGGGTCATGCCCGTCGCCACGGCTTACGCTTACGAGGCCGTTACGCCATGACCGATACTGAAGTAAAGGCGCCCAAGATCGAATTCCCCAACGTTGATTACCCGGTTAAGGTCATCAGCGATACCGGAGTTGGCAACAAAGACAGGATCATCGAGATCGTCAAGAAACACGCGACGATCAACCATGACCGTGTGGATGAACGCCAAAGCACCAACGGCAAATACACCACGATTCAATTGCACATCGTCGCCACCGACCAGGACCAGCTGTACAACATCAACAGCGAACTGCGGGCTACCGGCTTCGTGCACATGGTGCTGTGATGTCTGGCACGCTGGGCTTTCGCGAGCTCGGCCAGATGGCGTACGAGCCGGTCTGGCATGCCATGCAACGCTTCACCAACGAACGCGGCAGCGATGCCGCGGACGAAATCTGGCTGGTTGAGCACCCACCGGTGTTCACCCAGGGCCAGGCCGGCAAGGCCGAGCACTTGTTGCTGCCGGGGGATATTCCGGTGGTGCAGGTCGATCGCGGTGGTCAGGTGACTTATCACGGCCCCGGCCAGTTGGTCGCCTATCTGTTGCTCGATGTGCGCAAGCTGGGTTTCGGCGTGCGTGACCTGGTCACCCGCATGGAACTCTGCCTGATCGAGCTGCTGGCCAGCTACGGCGTGACGGCTGCGGCCAAGCCGGATGCACCGGGTGTCTACGTCGATGGGGCGAAAATCGCTTCCCTGGGTCTGCGGATCCGCCACGGTTGTTCCTTTCATGGCCTGGCCCTGAACGTGGACATGAACCTGGAACCGTTTCGACGGATTAATCCCTGCGGCTACGCCGGGCTGGCGATGACCCAGCTGAGCGATCACGCAGGATCGATTGAATTTGCCGAGGTAAGTGCCCGGCTGCGCGCGCAGCTCGTCAAACACCTCGACTATGCTGAGCAGACGACCCTAACGGGCGGAATCGACTGATATGACTACTGATGCAGTGCAAACCATGATCCCGACGCTGGATGTCACCGAGCGTCCGGCCCCGCGTGCCAAGGTTGAAGCCGGCGTCAAGCTGCGCGGCGCCGAGAAGGTTGCACGCATCCCGGTAAAGATCATTCCTACCACCGAACTGCCGAAGAAACCTGACTGGATCCGCGTGCGTATCCCGGTT
The DNA here is from genome assembly GCF_014852325.1 of Pseudomonas sp. PDM01. NCBI lineage: Bacteria > Pseudomonadati > Pseudomonadota > Gammaproteobacteria > Pseudomonadales > Pseudomonadaceae > Pseudomonas > Pseudomonas sp. PDM01. The sequence continues at coordinate 201,563 of NZ_JACVBK010000010.1, read as the reverse complement.
TCCCCGGAAGTCGACCGCATCAAGGCGTTGCTGCGCAAACACAAGCTGCACAGTGTGTGCGAAGAAGCGTCCTGCCCGAACCTGGGCGAGTGCTTCTCCGGCGGCACCGCGACTTTCATGATCATGGGCGACATCTGCACCCGTCGCTGCCCGTTCTGCGACGTTGGCCACGGCCGTCCGAAACCACTGGACGTGAATGAGCCGGAAAGCCTGGCCATTGCCATCGCCGACCTGAAACTGAAATACGTAGTGATCACTTCGGTTGACCGCGATGACCTGCGTGACGGCGGTGCCCAGCACTTTGCCGACTGCATCCGCGAAATCCGCAAGCTGTCGCCGAACGTGCAGCTCGAAACCCTGGTCCCGGATTACCGTGGGCGCATGGACGTGGCGCTGGAAATCACCGCCGCCGAGCCACCGGATGTGTTCAACCACAACCTGGAAACCGTGCCGCGCCTGTACAAGGCTGCGCGTCCGGGTTCGGACTACCAGTGGTCGCTGACCTTGCTGCAACGCTTCAAGCAGATGATGCCGCACATTCCGACCAAGTCCGGCCTGATGCTGGGTCTGGGCGAGACCGACGAAGAAGTCATCGAAGTCATGAAGCGCATGCGCGAGCACGACATCGACATGCTGACCCTCGGCCAGTACCTGCAACCGTCCCGCAGCCACTTGCCGGTGCAACGTTTCGTGCACCCGGACACCTTCGCCTGGTTCGCCGAGGAAGGTTACAAGATGGGCTTCAAGAACGTCGCTTCCGGTCCGTTGGTACGTTCCTCGTACCACGCCGACGAGCAGGCGAAGCTGGTTAAAGCTGAACTGATCTCGTCGTTGTAACAAAACGCCCGCAAGGCTTTTCAGCCTTGCGGGCATTTTTTTGCCGTGCTTACGGCAACTACAGTCTTTTCCTGCACGCTGTGGGGCGACTGTCCCTCTTCTGTTTATTCCCGTTCCTGACTACTGTGTGCAGAAGCTTTCGCGCAGGGAGATTCATGGATGACCGTTCGACCGACCCACACTCTTTTTCCCCATAAACCCGTTCCGGCCTTGCCCTCGCAAGGGCTGATCGGCGTCATTGCGCCCGCAGGCCCCGCTGCACTGGACACCGATAAGGCCATCAGCTGGATGCGCGCGCGCGGTTACGCGTTGCGGATTTTCCCCGGTGTGTATGAGCAGGACGGCTACCTGGCCGGCAGCGACGATGTGCGGCTCAATGACCTGCACGCCGCGTTCGCGGACAGCGAGGTCGATGCGATCATTTGCCTGCGCGGTGGTTACGGCACGCCGCGTTTGCTCGATCGCATTGATTTCGAACTATTGCAGAACAACGCCAAGCCGTTCATCGGCTACAGCGACATCACCGCGCTGCACATGGCAATCAGCCGTTATGCCGGGTTCGTGACTTTTCATGGCCCGCTGCTCAACGCTGATTTGTTGGGGGACAAGCAAAAACCTACCGAGTCCTCGTTTTTCAACATGCTAAGGGGGCAGTTGAAGGCGGGCAGTGTGTTGACGCACCCGGTGGCTTACCCGTTGACCACAATCGAGCCTGGCATCGCTCACGGGCGCTTGCTGGGCGGTAATCTGTCGATGATTGCCGCGACCATGGGCACGCCTTATGAAATCGAGGCCGAGGGCGTGATCCTGCTTATCGAGGACATCAACGAGCCGTTGTATCGCATCGACCGGCTGCTGACTCATCTGCGTCTGGCCGGCACGCTGGGCAAGTTGCGCGGGGTTCTGGTGGGGGATGTGGCGGGGGTCGATTCGATTGCGCTGGAGCGGTTGCTCAAGCAGACGTTCGAGCCGTTGCGGATTCCGGTGTTGTCGGGGTGGCGTAGCGGGCATTGCGATCCGAACCTGACGCTGCCGATGGGGGCATTGGTCCGGCTGGATGCGGGTAATAAGGAATTGGTGTTGGAGCAGGATGTAGTCATCAAGCGATAGTTTTACAGCGCCTGATAGTCAGTCTTCGCGGGCAAGCCTCGCTCCTACAGGTTATGCGCGAACCCTGTAGGAGCGAGGCTTGCCCGCGAAGCTTTTAGCGGTTACGCAGCCCTTCAAGCAGCTTATGTGTCGGATACCCGTCCGCCGGCCAGCCAAACGACTGCTGGGCGCTGCGGATCGCTTTGCGGGTGTTGGCGCCGATGATGCCGTCGGCGGTGCCCGCTTCGTATTTCTGCGCGCTCAGCAGGTTTTGCAGCTCGATCCGTTCGGTACGGCTCAGCGGCAAATCATCCTTGGGCCAGGTGCCATTGATGAACCCCGCGCCGTTGAAGCGCTCGGACAACAAACTGACGGCCAGCGCATAGGACGACGAGTTGTTGTACTTGAGGATCGCACGGAAGTTGTCGAGCACCAGGAACGCCGGGCCACGATAGCCCGCCGGCAGCAGCAGGGCCGCCGACAGGTGTTCCGCACCGGCCGGAACCTGGCCGCCGTTCGGCAGCGTGACGCCCAATTGCTGCCATTCGGCGACGCTCTTGCGGATCGAGCCATCGGCCAGCACGTAGTTGAAGCTGCCCGGCAGCTGCACTTCAAAGCCCCATGGCTGGCCTTTCTGCCAGCCAGAGCTTTGCAGGTAGTGCGCGGTCGACGCCAGGGCGTCGGCAGAGCTGCCCCAGATGTCGCGACGGCCGTCGCCATCAAAGTCCACGGCGTGGGTGTTGTAGGTGGTCGGGATGAACTGGGTCTGGCCCATGGCGCCGGCCCAGGAGCCGAGCATTTTCTCCGGCGCGATGTCGCCCTGTTGCAGGATCTGCAGGGCCGCGATCAATTGCGCGTGGGCGAAACCAGGGCGCCGGCCTTCGTAGGCCAGCGTCGCCAGGGAGTTGATCACCGACTTGCTGCCCTGAAACTGGCCGAAGTTACTTTCCATGCCCCACACCGCAACCAGTGCCTGACGATCGACGCCGTAGCGTTGTTCGATGCTTTGCAGGATGTCGGCGTACTGGCTGACCAGTGCCTGACCTTTGCGCACGCGCAGCGGCGACAGGGCGCCATCGAGGTATTCCCACACCGGGCGGGAAAATTCCGGTTGGCTGCGGTCGGCACGGATCACGCTGGTGTCCAGGCTGACATTGGCGAAGGCGCGGTCGAACAGGTCGGCGCGAATGCCGGCGGCCAGCGCATCCTTGCGGAAACCCGCCTGCCATTCGGCGAAGGTCTGGGTCGGCTGGATGTCGAGATTTTCACCGGTCGGCACCACGGGCGGGATCACCGCAGGGGCTGTCGCGACGGGAAGGGTCTGAAGCGGTTGGGCGTCGGCGGCGGTCGGTTTTTCCGCGCAGGCGACAAGCAGAACGAGGCTGGAGGCAGCAATCAATTGGCGCAAATGCCAACGACGGGAAATACAAAGGGGCATGCACGGGTCCAGGGAATACGGATCAGGTGCAGACCTTAACATGTTGAGCGATGGCTTGCCTTTCAGGCCGCCAGAAAGTAAGAAGCCTCCCAGTTGTCAGACTGGAAGGCTTCGCGGCGGTAGCTGCCTTTGCCCTTGCCGGCTCGTTCCTGACGGCTGCGGAACAGTGGCTGGGCGATGATGGATTTGGCCTTGTTGGGGCCATGTTTAGATGGCTTTTTGCTCATGATCGGATCTCTCGATTGAGTGGGGTTTTGCGGGGGGAAATAATCTGCCGAAGTTGGGGTTCTGTCTAGACCCCACATTGCGTAGGACCTTTCGGACGTCTTCGCGGGCAAGCCTCGCTCCTACAGGTTTAGCATCGGATCTGTAGGAGCGAGGCTTGCCCGCGAATGGCCGTGATGCGGTCGAACGCCTTACTCGGCAGGCAATGTCAGCCGCTGTCCGGCCATCAACAACGACAACCGACTCAAACTCATCCACGGCGAACCCGCCGCCTGACCTTTGATCTGTGCGTCGATGCGCTGCGCTTCCAACAACAACTGTGCCCAGCGTTGCGCCGAGTAACGTTGCAAGGCTTTGCTCATCAGCGGTTTGCGTTTGTCCCAGACCGGCGGTCGGGCAGAGCTGAAGGCTTTGTCCAGCGGCACGCCCTGGCTGTATTGCAGCGAGAGGTTGGCCAGCAAGCGCAGTTCCCGGGCCAGCGCCCAGAGAATTACCGGCGGTTCGACGCCTTCACCGCGCAGCCCTTCGAGCATGCGCAGGGCGTGAGCGGCTTCGCCGTTGAGAATCGCGTCGGTCAGGCCGAAGACATCGAAGCGCGCACTGTCGGCCACTGCGGCTTGCACGGTTTCGACGGTAATCTGCCCGCCTTCGGCCATCAGCTTGAGCTTTTCGATCTCTTGCGCGGCCGCCAGCAAGTTGCCCTCGACTCGCGCGGCGATCAGTTCCACGGCGTCCTGGCTGGCGGACAGGCCTGCCTGGGACAAGCGCTGCCGGATCCAGCCCGGCAACTGGCTGGCGTCCACCGGCCAGATTTGCACGAATTGAGTGTGCTGACCTTCGACCAGCGCCTTGCCCCACTTGGTTTTCTGCGCGCTGCCGTCGAGCTTCGGCAGGCTGATCAGCAGCACAGTGTCTTCGGCCGGTCGCGAGCAGTACTCGATGAATGCGGCTGCACCTTTGTCACCGGGTTTGCCGGACGGCAGACGCAGTTCCAGCAGGCGTTTTTCAGCGAACAACGACATGCTTGCGCCGGCTTGCAGCAGCGTTCCCCAGTCGAAACTGGCTTCGGCGGCGAACACCTGGCGTTCATCGAAGCCCTGTTGACGGGCGGCTGCGCGAATGGCGTCGGCGGCTTCCTGACACAGCAGTGGATCGTCGCCACTGATGATGTAGACCGGCGCGAGCGTACCTTGCAGGTGTTTGGCGAGTTGGGCGGGGGCGAGTTTCATAGGCGAGGGCAAACGGGGCGCCTGAGCGCCCCGTAAGTCTTATTGCTGCGGGATTTCGACAGGCGACTGACGCGGCGTTTCCGCTTCAGCCTTTTGCGCTGCTTCAAGTGCCGCGGCTTCAGCCTTGGCCCTGGCTTCGGCAGTCTCTTGCAACTGATCCAGCTGAGATGGCGTGAGCTGTTGCATGCGGATCATCATGCGTTGAACCATTTCACGACGCGTGTCCCTGCGGGCATCGGCGGCTTCCTGGTCGGAACCCACCAGGTTGTTGCCGTCGTGAATGAAGACTCGCTGAGTTTCAATCTTGTCGCTCACCAGCAGCAGGTCGTTCCGACCCAGGATGACGTAGTCGAGCACGGTATTCAGTTCATACTCGCCAGTACGGCCGGCGCCTGCGTAGCTGAGAATGCGCTGGGTTTCTTTTTCGTCGGCCAGCACCAGTTTGTAAGGTGCGCCGCTGTGGACATTGATGCCGCTGTTTTCCATCACCTGACGCATGAGCGTCACGGTTTCACCGTAGGAATTGCGCGCGCTCAGGTCGATTTCCTTGATCGCCATTTCATAGGTGCCGGTGCCGCGCAGCTGGAAACCGCAGGCGCTCAACAGGACCGCGAGGCCCATCACCAGCAAATTGCGTTTGATCATCTTGTTGCTCCCCTTGAAACCATGTGGGCCGATCATGCGGCCCGAAAGGTTTTACTCGGCGCCAGGCTCACCTGGCGCCTGATCCAATTAGCTGGCGACGATATTGACCAGTTTCCCGGGCACTACGATCACTTTACGAATAGTCAGGCCGTCGACAAAACGCAGCACGTTTTCGTTGATGCGGGCAGCGGCTTCGATCTCTTCACGAGTCGCGCTGGCCGGCATTTCGATCTGGCCGCGCAGCTTGCCGTTGACCTGGATAACCAGTGTCAGGCTGTCCTGCACCAGTGCGCTGTCGTCCAGCACTGGCCAACCGGCGTCGATCACCGGATCGGCGTGACCCAGGCGATGCCACAGCTCATGGCTGATGTGCGGGGTGATCGGAGCCAGCAACAGCGTCACGGTTTCCAGACCTTCGTGAACCAGCGCGCGATCCTGTTCGGTCGCTTGCGGGGCTTTTTCCAACACGTTCATCAGCGTCATCACCTGGGCGATGGCGGTGTTGAATTTGTGGTTCTGGCCAACGTCGTGGCTGGCCTGTTTGATGGCCTGGTGGATCGAACGGCGAATGACTTTCTGCTCGTCGTTCAGGCTGGCGATGTCCAGTTTGCCCGGCAGGCCCTGAGTCACGTGGGCTTGAGCCAGACGCCAGACGCGCTTGAGGAAGCGGTGCGAACCTTCTACACCAGAGTCGGACCATTCCGCGCTCATGTCAGGCGGCGAGGCGAACATCATGAACAGGCGGCAGGTGTCTGCGCCGAACTGGTCAATCATCGACTGAGGGTCGACGCCGTTGTTCTTCGACTTGGCCATCTTCTCGGTGCCGCCGATTTCCACCGGCAGGCCGTCGGCGATCAACTTGGCGCTGATGACCTTGGCCTTGCTGTCGCGCTCGAGTTCAACGTCTGCCGGGTTGAACCAGGTGTAAGCACCATTGGCTTCGCGACGATAGTAAGTCTCGGCGATCACCATGCCCTGGGTCAGCAGGTTCTTGAACGGCTCGTTGGAACTCACCAGGCCTTCGTCGCGCATCAGCTTGTGGAAGAAGCGCGCGTAGAGCAGGTGAAGAATCGCGTGTTCGATACCGCCGATGTACTGATCCACCGGCAGCCAATGGTCGGCTGCGGATTTTTCCACCAGGCCGCCTTCATAGTGCGGCGAGGCGTAACGGGCGTAGTACCACGAGGACTCGACGAAGGTGTCCATGGTGTCGGTTTCACGCTTGGCCGGTGCGCCGCATTTCGGGCAAGTGCACTCGTAGAACTCGGGCATGCGGGCCAATGGCGAACCGGCGCCGTCCGGAACCACGTCTTCCGGCAGTACGACAGGCAGCTGGTCTTCCGGGACCGGCACGTCACCGCAGGTGCCGCAGTGGATGATCGGGATCGGGCAGCCCCAGTAACGCTGACGGCTGATGCCCCAGTCGCGCAGGCGGAACTGGGTACGCGATGCGCCGAGGTTTTTCTTGATCAGCGCGACTTCGATGGCGTCGAAAGCGCCTGCGAAGTCGAGGCCGTCAAATTCGCCGGAGTTGATCAGCGTGCCGTGTTCGCCGTAGGCGTCTTGCCACGGCGCCGGGTTGGTGTCGCCTGAACTGGTGCGCACCACCGATTTGACCGGCAGGTTGTACTTGTGGGCGAACTCGAAATCACGCTCGTCGTGCGCTGGAACCGCCATGACGGCGCCGTCGCCGTAGTGCATCAGCACATAGTTGGCGACCCACACTGGCAGTTTCTCGCCGGTCAGTGGGTGCTCGACGAACAGGCCGGTCGGCAGGCCTTTTTTCTCTTGGGTGGCGACGTCGGCTTCAGCGACGCTGCCGCCCTTGCATTCAGCGATGAACGCTTGCAGCTCGGGATTGTTCTGTGCGGCCAGGGTGGCCAGGTGGTGTTCGGCGGCCACGGCGACGTAGGTCGCGCCCATCAGGGTGTCCGGACGGGTGGTGAAGACTTTCAGCGCGCCGGCTTCGCCGATGGAGTCGACGTTGTACGGGAACTGCACTTCCATGCCGCGGGACTTGCCGATCCAGTTGCGCTGCATGGTCTTGACCTGTTCAGGCCAGCCCGGCAGATCGTCGAGACTCTCCAGCAGTTCATCCGCGTACGCGGTGATCTTGAAGTAGTACATCGGGATTTCGCGTTTTTCGATCAGCGCGCCGGAACGCCAGCCGCGACCGTCGATCACTTGCTCGTTGGCCAGGACGGTCTGGTCGACCGGGTCCCAGTTCACGGTGCCGCTCTTTTTGTAGATCACGCCTTTTTCGAACAGGCGAGTGAACAGCCATTGTTCCCAGCGGTAGTAATCGGGCTTGCAGGTGGTCACTTCACGCGACCAGTCCACCGCCAGGCCCAGGCTGCGCAGCTGGGATTTCATGTAGGCGATGTTTTCGTAGGTCCACTTGGCGGGCGCTACGTTGTTTTTCATCGCGGCGTTTTCCGCCGGCATGCCGAAGGCGTCCCAACCCATGGGTTGCAGGACGTTCTTGCCTTGCATGCGCTGGTAGCGGGAGATCACGTCGCCGATGGTGTAGTTGCGCACATGCCCCATGTGTAGCTTGCCGCTGGGGTAAGGGAACATCGACAGGCAATAGAACGTCTCCTTGCCTGGCTGTTCACTGACTTCAAAGGACTTTTGCTCGTCCCAGAACGACTGGGCGGCGGCTTCGATTTCACGGGGCTGATATTGTTCGTGCATGGCTACTTTTGAACTGAATAGGGGTGGCCTAATCCTCTTCAATGCGACGCTGGACGGTGATCACGCCAAATCGGCGTTTCGGTGCCCAGACGAGCTGGAAGTGGAGTTACAGGAAGCGCCGTAGCATACATGACCGCACTCTACCGAGGGAAACCCTGATTACTGCCGCGCGTCTCGCAGAAATGGCTGCGAGGGCCGTTGGTCGCGGCGTTCAGCCGGTTTGTTCATGGAAGCTAAGCTCTAAATGGGGAGTGAGTCTTATCTTCAATGAGGTGAGGGATGGTTGAGTCACAGCAAAAAGTTACAAAACCAGAGTTGTACGAAAGACTGATCGATCGTCTGGGATTGGCCTTGGACGCGGCAAAAACCGCTGGCCGGTTGCGCGATGAACGTCCCCTGGAGCTGGAACTGCGTGGCCTGAGCCCCGCAGAGTTTGAACTGGTCAAGGCGTATCTGGACCGCAGTGAACGTGAAACACACGGATGCTTGTCAGAAGCAGTGAAGCAACTCGACGCACCACGTTCGGCCAAGATCATCTGGCTCAAGGACAAGGCACCCGGCAAAGACGCGGTAAAGGTCCGGTCTCTGCAATTCAAGTAAGGGCACTTGAACCCATGGCGTGTGGTTTTTTAAAGCATAGTCCTTTCGCATTTGTTGTCGCTTTGCGTCAACCCACTTAGGCTTCGGGCATCTTCAGGAGATGCTCGATGCCTTTTCGTTACTTCGTTAAACACCTTCTCATGCCGCCCGGCATTTTGTTGCTGTTGCTGGTGCTTGCCTGGTGGTTTCGCCGCTCAAGACCGCGCCTTGCCGGTGTGTGCTTTGCGCTGGGGGCGGGCGGATTCTGGCTGATGAGCCTGCCGGTGGCTGTGCAATGGGGCGCCAAAGCCCTGGAGCGCGAGCCGCCGCTGGCTCGCGAGGAGTGGGCAACCCTGGCTCAGCGCGCCGACGCGATCATCGTGCTCGGTGCGGGGCGCGAACGTGGCGACCTGGCCTGGGGCGCCGACCAGCCGACCGGTGTCGCGCTGGAGCGCGAACGTTATGCGGCGCGGCTGGCGAAGGCGTCGGGCTTGCCGATCCTGACCAGCGGCGGATTGCATTACGGGACACCACCGAGCGAAGCCAGGTTGATGGCCGATTCGTTGCGCGATGATTTCGGCGTGACCGTGCGCTGGCAGGAAGAGCGCAGCCGCACCACGTGGGAGAACGCTCAATTCAGTGCTGAGGTGTTGTTGCCGGAAGGGGTCAAGCGCGTGGTCGTTGTCACCCAGGCCTGGCACATGCCGCGAGCGGTCTGGAGTTTTCAGAAGGCGGGTTTTGAGGTGGTGGCGGCGCCGATGGGGTTTCTCGGGGTGGATAATGCCCGGCCGTTGGCGGGCTGGGTCCCGGAATTCAAGTCGGTGTGGCAAAGCGGGATGTTGTTGAATGAGGCGGCGGGGCAGGTGGGATATCCGCTGTTTTATCGATAACCCAAAGCTCACCCATTTCCTGTAGGAGCGAGCTTGCTCGCGATGGGCGTGAACGATGACGCGTGTTTGCGGGAAACTGGCGCCGCTTTCAAACTCATCGCGAGCAAGCTCGCTCCTACAGAGATTCAGACGGTTTTGGCCATCCGGTTCGCGACCAGCACCCAGCCGAACAACAGCACGCACACGATGATCAGCGGCCACGAACGCCATTCAAGATACGGCGTCAGGTTGTGCATTGGCACCACTTCGCCATACAGAATGCCGCGTTCGAACTGTGGGATCTGGACAGTGATCTGCCCAAACGGGTTGATCAGGCCGGTGACGCCGTTGTTGGTGGCACGGATCATCCAGCGACCGGCCTCAAGTGCGCGCATCTGCGCCATCTGCAAGTGTTGCAGCGGGCCGATGGAGGTGCCAAACCAGGTGTCGTTGCTGATGGTCAGCAACAGATCGCTGCGAGCGGCAAGGCTGGCGGCGAATTCCGGATAAACCACCTCGTAGCAGATGAACGGCGCAATCTGATAACCCTTGGCTTGCAGCATCGCCTGGTCGGCGGGGCCGCGGGCAAAGTCCGACATCGGCAAATCGAAGAAGGCGATCAGCCCGCGCAGCACTTCCTGCAACGGTACGTACTCGCCGAACGGCACCAGTTTCTGCTTGAGGTACGTGCCATCGCCTTCACCCACTACGGTAATGCCGTTGTAGAAGCGCTTCTGGTGGTGAACCTCTTCACGGATCGGTACGCCGGTAATTAGCGCACTCTTACGTTCTGCGGCGAAGTTTCCCATCATGTTCAGGTAGCCCTGGGCGGACTCCTTGAGCACCGGGACGGCGGTTTCCGGCCAGATCAGCAGGTCGACCGGCTTGGAGCTGAAGCTCATGTCGCGGTACAGCGCCAGTTGCGCATTGAGCTGCGCCGGGTCCCACTTCATGCTTTGTTCGATATTGCCTTGAATCGCCGCGACGCTCAGCGGCTCGCCGGCCGGGGTGGTCCAGGCATGGCCCTTGAGTGCGATGCCGGCGACCCAAGGGCCGAGCAACAGCAATACGCCAGCGGCGATGAAGGCTTTACGACCCGCTTTCACCAGGCGCAAGGCGTTGTAGATCAGTGCGGCGGTCAGGGCCAGGGTGAAGGAAATCAGCCACATCCCGCCCACGGGTGCGAGCCCGGCCAACGGGCCGTCGAGCTGGCTGTAACCGGAGTAGAGCCACGGGAAACCGGTCAGGAACCAGCCACGAAACGCTTCCTGGCCGACCCACAACGCCGCAAACGCCAGGGCATCGGCCAGCGGCGCCTCGTTGCGTCGCAGCCAGCGCGCCCAGATCCAGGCGGGCAGGGCGAAAAACCAGGCAATCGCTGCAGTGAAGAGCAGCATCAGGAACCCGGCCAGCAGCACGGAAGCGCCACCGAAGTTGTGAATGCTGTAGTAGATCCAGCTGGTGCCCGCGCCAAACAGGCCAAAACCGAAACACCAGCCACGGCCAAGGGCCTGACGTGGGTTCAGTTCGCGCAAACCGGCATAAAAGAACCCGACCGCCAGCAGTGCCAACGGCCAGATATCGAACGGCGCCAGGGCCAGGGTGGTGAGTGCACCGGCCGCCACGGCCAGCAGGTTACCGGGCCAGCCGGGGCGGGTTACGCGGAGCATGTCAGTCCTTAACGGGCAATTGGAGTCAGGCGCAAAAGGTGGATTCGACGGCTGTCCGCATTGAGGATACGGAAGCGGTAAGGGCCGATTTCAGTGATTTCGTTGCGTTTTGGCAAGTGCCCGAACGCGCTCATCACCAGGCCGCCAACGGTGTCGAATTCGTCGTCGGAGAACTCGCTGTCGAAGAATTCGTTGAAGTTCTCGATCGGCGTCAGGGCCTTGACCAGGAAATCACCGCTGGGCAGCGGCTTGATGTAGCTGTCTTCCTCGACGTCATGCTCGTCCTCGATGTCGCCGACGATCTGTTCCAGCACGTCTTCGATGGTCACCAGGCCTGCCACGCCGCCGTATTCGTCGATGACGATGGCCATGTGGTTGTGGTTGGCGCGGAACTCGCGCAGCAGCACGTTCAGGCGCTTGGACTCGGGCACGAAGGTGGCCGGGCGCAGCAGGTCCTTGATGTTGAAGCTGTCGCCGTTCTCCCTGAGGATCAACGGCAGCAAGTCCTTGGCCAGCAACACGCCCATCACGTCATCGTGGCTTTCGCCGATGACCGGGTAGCGGGAGTGGGCAGAGTCGACCACGGCGGGCAAAAACTCACGGGGTGTCTGGGTCGCCTTGATGCTGATCATCTGCGAACGCGGGACCATGATGTCCCGTACTTGCAGGTCTGCAACCTGGATGGCGCCTTCGACGATGGCCAGCGCTTCGCTGTCCAGCAACTTGTTTTGATGTGCATCGCGCAGGAGCTCCAGCAGCTCCTGACGGTTCTTCGGCTCGTGGGCAAAAGCCTGGGTGAGCTTACCCAGCCATGACTTCTGCCCGTTGCTCGATCGATCTTCGCTCATAGCGATTACTCTGAATCCTTTGTTGTAACGATAGGGGATGTTTCTGTTTCGTCGTCCGTGTACGGGTCGGGATAGCCCAACTCAGCAAGCAACGTTCGTTCCAGTGCTTCCATTTCTTCGGCTTCGTCGTCATCTATATGGTCGTAACCCAGCAGATGCAAGCAGCCGTGAATGACCAGATGTGCCCAGTGGGCCTTGGGTTCCTTGCCTTGTTCGGCGGCTTCGCGCTCGACCACCGCCACGCAGATCACCAGATCGCCCAGCAGCGGGATGTCGAGAAACTCGTCAGGCACATCGGCAGGAAACGACAGCACGTTGGTGGCGTAGTCCTTTTGCCGCCAGGTGTGATTCAGCTCGCGCCCCTCCGCTTCGTCGACCAGGCGAATGGTCATTTCGGAGTCGGCGGTGCGCTGGCGCAGGGCCAGTTCACACCATTGGCGGAACTCGGCTTCACTTGGCGCAGATGCTTCGGTGGCCAGTTGCAGATCAAGCTCAAGCATCGCGGCGGCTGTCCTTTGGTGTTTCGTCTGCCCCGCGATTCTCGAAGCGCTCGTAGGCTTCGACGATCCGCTGCACCAGTGGATGGCGCACGACGTCCTTGGGCATGAAATGGGTGAAGCTGATGCCCGGTACGTCTTTCAGCACTTCGATCACGTGGTGCAGCCCGGACTTGGTGCCTTTCGGCAGGTCGACCTGGGTGATGTCACCGGTGATGACCGCTGTGGAACCGAAGCCGATCCGGGTCAGGAACATCTTCATCTGCTCGACGGTGGTGTTCTGGCTTTCATCGAGGATGATGAAGCTGTTGTTCAGCGTGCGACCGCGCATGTAGGCCAGCGGCGCGACTTCGATCACCTGGCGCTCGATCAGCTTGGCGACGTATTCGAAGCCGAGCATTTCGTAGAGTGCGTCGTAGAGCGGTCGCAGGTACGGGTCGATCTTTTGCGACAGGTCGCCGGGCAGGAAGCCGAGTTTTTCGCCCGCTTCAACCGCCGGGCGCACCAGCAGGATGCGGCGGATCTGCTCGCGTTCCAATGCATCTACCGCGCAGGCAACGGCCAGGTAGGTCTTGCCGGTACCGGCCGGACCGATGCCGAAGTTGATGTCGTTGCCGAGGATTTCCTTCACGTAGCGCAGCTGATTCAAGCCGCGAGGGCGAATCATGCCTTTTTTGGTGCGCAGGGCCACGGAAGGTTCGGACGGCGAAACGTTGTCCAGCTCTTCGACGGCCGATTCCTGCAGGAACAGGTGAACCATGTCCGGCGACAGCTCGGTACCCTTGGTTTCCCGGTACAGGCGGCGCAGGAGGTTTTCCGCGGAGGTGGTGTGTTTGGGGTCGCCGATCAGCTCGAACTGATTTCCGCGGTTGCGGATTTCGATGGTCAGGCGTTGCTCGATCAAGCGCAGGTGCTCGTCGAACATCCCGCACAGATTGGCAAAGCGGCGAGCCTCAAAGGGCTCGAGGATAAAACGATGTGGTTCTATGGGTGCGTTCAAGGTCGTATTTAGCCGCCCTGGGGCAATTAAGATGAAATCAAGGATAACGCCAGTGAGGCGGGTGCGAAAGCTCTTAAATATCTCGACCTGACACACCTCGATTCTGTAGGAGCCGGCTTGCTGGCGATGAACGATAACGCGGTTTGTCAGGCAGACCGTGGCGCAGCCTTCGCGGGCAAGCCTCGCTCCTACAGGTTTTGTGGTGTCATTGAATTAGAGAGCCGCGCAGCGAGTGCGGCTGAGCGGCATCGATATGCACGTCGGCAAACTGACCTATCAGGGTTGGATTGTCGCAGCGGAAGTTGACGATCCGGTTATTCTCGGTCCGGCCCTGCAGCTCGCCAGGGTCTTTTTTCGAGTAATCGGTCACCAGGATCCGCTGGACCGAACCGACCATTTGTCGGCTGATCTCGAAACCTTGCTGGTTCAGGCGATGTTGCAAGGCGTTCAGGCGTTCTTTTTTCAGTTCTTCCGGCGTTTCGTCGGCCAGATCGGCCGCCGGCGTGCCTGGGCGCTGGCTATAGACGAACGAATAGGAGAAGTCGAAACCGACGTCTTCGATCAGCTTCATGGTCTGTTCGAAGTCTTTTTCGGTTTCGCCCGGGAAGCCGACGATGAAGTCCGAGCTGATGCAGATCCCCGGAACGGCGGCGCGCAGCTTGCGCAGTTTGGATTTGTATTCCAGTGCCGTGTGGTTGCGCTTCATCGCCGACAGAATGCGGTCCGAACCCGATTGCACCGGCAAGTGCAGGTGTTTCACCAGTTCCGGTACCTCGGCGTGGGCCTGGATCAGGCTGTCGGAGAACTCCAGCGGGTGCGAAGTGGTGTAGCGGATGCGGTCGATGCCATCGACAGCGGCGACCACGCGGATCAGCTCGGCGAGGTCCGCCAGGCGACCATCGTGAGTGGTTCCGCGATAGCCGTTGACGTTCTGGCCCAGCAACGTCACTTCACGCACGCCGTTCTCGGCGAGGTGGATGATCTCGGCAATCACGTCATCGAACGGGCGGCTGACTTCTTCGCCGCGGGTGTAGGGCACCACGCAGAATGTGCAGTACTTGCTGCAACCTTCCATCACCGACACATAAGCGCTCGGGCCATCGATGCGCGGCTCGGGCAGGTGGTCGAATTTTTCGATTTCCGGGAACGAGACATCGACTTGCGGCAGCTTGGTAGCGCGTGCGGCGTCGATCATTTCCGGCAAACGGTGCAGGGTTTGCGGGCCGAACACCACGTCGACGTACGGTGCGCGATCGCGGATGGCGGCGCCTTCCTGGCTGGCGACGCAACCGCCGACGGCGATCACCATCTCCGGGTTGGCCAGTTTCAGTTCGCGCCAGCGGCCGAGCTGGGAATACACCCGGTCCTGGGCGCGTTCACGGATCGAGCAGGTGTTGAGCAGGATCACGTCGGCGTCTTCAGCGCGAGCGGTGACTTCCAGGGCCTGATGTTCACCCAGCAGATCAACCATGCGCGAGCTGTCGTACTCGTTCATCTGGCAACCGTGGGTTTCGATGTAAAGCTTCTTGGCCATGGATACAGTCATCACGTGATTCAAAGAACCGCGCATTATAGGGAACATGTCCCAAGGTTCCTACCGTTGCGCGTCCGGTGGCTATGCTATAGTTCGCGCCCTCATTTTTATCCCCCGATGTGTTGCTCGCCCACCATGACCAAACGTGAAGCTCCAATCTACAAGGTGATTTTCCTCAATCAGGGCCAGGTGTACGAAATGTACGCCAAGCAGATCTATCAAAGTGATCTGTGGGGCTTCCTGGAAGTGGAAGAGTTCGTCTTTGGCGAGCGCACGCAAGTGGTCGTCGACCCGAGCGAAGAGAAGCTCAAGGCTCAGTTCGAGGGCGTGGTGCGCAGTTTTGTGCCGATGCATTCGATCGTGCGCATCGACGAAGTCGAGCGTCTGGGCACCCCGAAAATCAGCGAAGCCCGTGGCGCGGTCGGCAATGTGATGCCGTTTCCGATGCCGATGCCTGAGAAGTAAGCCTCAAGACCGCGTTGCCCCCATCGCGAGCAGGCTCGCTCCCACAGTTAATCTCAAGTGTTCACAGATATTGTGTTCACTGAAGATCCAATGTGGGAGCGAGCCTGCTCGCGATGGGGCCAGTCAGAACAGCGCAGAAATCAGGGAAGAGGCGAAAACGGCGTACGCCCATCGGCGCTTTGCAATTCCATCAGGTACTTGCGGAAGATCTGCCCAAGCACCTGAGTCGCCACTTCAAGCTCTTCACGCGGCATCTTCTCGGCGACTTCATCCGCCGTATCCAGCGCTTCTTCCGCACCATTGACCGCCGCCATTTTCAGCACGATGTACGCCTGAACGTTATTGGCCGGTACACCTTCGCCGTGGAAGAACATGGTGCCGAGTTTGAATTGCGCCTGGGCATGGCCTTGCAGCGAGGCCTTTTCGAAGTAATCCAGGGCTTTCTTGAGATCGCGCGGGGTGTTTTTGCCGTCGTAGTAGAACTCACCCAACTCGTATTGCGCTTGCGCATCCCCTTCATCCGACGCTTTCTGACAGGCGGCGAGCGCCTGTGCCAGGTCTTGCGGCTGGGTATTGAGGGTGCAGCGACCCATCGCTGGGATTAACAACGAGTTGCCGCCTGCTTGTGCGAGCGCGAGCAGGGGCTGAAGGAGCAACAGGCAGCCCATTGCAAGGGCGCGGCCGGTGCGGTTCATGGGAATCGACTTACCTCTGAAGGGCGCGCGGACCCAACGAGGGGATCCAATAAGCGCGCATTATGAAATAAGCAGGGCCAACCTTACAAAGTCTTTACTCGTTTTTCTGCTGCACGGGGAATATATCGCCCACTTTACGGGGGATTATTGGCAGGTGAGTAGGAAAAGAGGCGGGAATGTAGGTGAAAGCTGACGCTGGCAATCGCCAACGTCAGCGGCACAACGTTATTTCAATGCAGCGAAAGCGCGCTCGGCGGCATCCAGGGTCAGTTTCAACTCGGCTTCGCCATGGGCGATCGAGGTGAAGCCGGCTTCGAATGCACTTGGCGCCAGGTACACGCCACCTTCGAGCATCAGGTGGAAGAAGCGGCCGAACAGCTTCGCGTCGCTGGCCATCACGTCATCGAAGGTGACGATGTCGTCGGCGCCGCTGAAGTACAAGCCGAACATGCCACCGGCCTGGGTGGTCACGAACGGAATGCCGGCAGCGTCGGCGCGCTGTTGCAGGCCATCGAGCAGGCGGCTGGTGTAGTCGCTCAGTTCGGCGTGGAAGCCTGGGCGGCTGATCAGGCGCAAGGTCGTCAGACCGGCCGCCATTGCCAGCGGGTTACCCGACAAGGTGCCCGCCTGGTACACCGGGCCCAGTGGCGCGATGTGCGACATGATTGCGCGTTTGCCGCCGAAGCAGCCAACCGGCATGCCGCCACCGATGATCTTGCCGAACGTGGTCAGGTCTGGCGTAACGCCGTAATGCGCTTGAGCACCGCCGAGGGCAACGCGGAAACCGGTCATCACTTCGTCGAAAATCAGCACCACGCCGTGCTTGTCGCACAGGGTTCGCAGGCCTTCGAGGAAGCCCGGTGCCGGCGGTACGCAGTTCATGTTGCCGGCCACCGGCTCGACGATGATGCAGGCCACGTCCTGGCCCACTTCAGCGAGCATGGTTTCTACGGCGTCGATGTCGTTGAACGGCAGGGTCAGGGTGTGTTTGGCGAAGGACGCCGGTACACCGGCCGAGCTCGGCACGCCTTGGGTCAGGGCGCCGGAACCTGCTTTAACCAGCAGGCTGTCGGAGTGGCCGTGGTAGCAGCCTTCGAACTTGATGATGCTGTCGCGACCGGTGAAACCACGGGCCAGGCGAATCGCGCTCATGGTCGCTTCGGTGCCGGAGCTGACCATGCGCACCATTTCCATCGATGGGACGATCGAGCAGACCAGGTCGGCCATCTCGGTTTCCATCTCGGTCGGGGCGCCATAGGACAAGCCGTGTTCCAGCTGCTTGCGCACCGCGTCCAGCACGTCCGGATGGCTGTGGCCGAGGATCATCGGCCCCCAGGAACCGACGTAATCCACATAACGCTTGTCGTCTTCGTCGGTGACGTAGGCGCCTTCAGCGTGTTTGAAAAACAGGGGGGTGCCGCCAACGCTCTTGAACGCGCGAACAGGTGAATTCACGCCACCGGGAATGTGTTTCTGGGCATTGGCAAACAGCGTTTCGGAACGAGACATGATGGGGCTCTCAAATCAGATTTTTAGTAATTCGTTGAATGCGCGGGCGCGGCGGGTCACTTCAGCCGTGCTCTCGGCGCCAAACAGGCCGTGGACCACCGCCAGCAGATCGACCCCGTGGGCCACCAGCGGGGCGGCGTTTTCCAGGGTGATGCCGCCGATCGCGCAGATCGGCAGGTGCAATGTGCTGCGGGCCTGGTCGAGCAGTTCGAGGCTGCAAGTCGGTGCGCCGGGTTTGGTACTGGAATTGAAGAAACGGCCGAAGGCGACATAACTGGCGCCTTCTTTGGCCGCTTGTTCGGCGAGTTCGAGTTGCGCGTGACAGGTCGAACCGATGATCGCCTGGCGACCGAGCAACGCACGGGCCGGGGTCAGCGGGCCGTCGGTCTGGCCCAGGTGCACGCCGACGTTCAGGCGTGCGGCCAGTTCGGCATCGTCATTGATGATCAGATGGGTCTTGTAGCGTTCGCACAGATCGCGCAGGGCTTCAGCTTCACGCAGACGGCGGGCCTCGTCGCTGCTCTTGTCGCGGTATTGCAGCAGGGTGACGCCGCCTTCCAGCGCCGCCTCCACGTACGAAAGAAATTTACCGGCCAGTAACTGGCTGTCGGTAATGGCGTACAGGCCGCGTAGTTTCATCGGGCATGCCTCATGGCGTTACGAACAGAAATCCAGTGGCAGGCGGCGCGGCACGAACTGGCCTTTGCCCAACTGCTCGGCATCGCGCAGGGTGCGCCACGTGTAGTTAAGCGCGCTCTGCACGGCACTGATGAGGTTTTCACCCTGGGCCAGACGACCGGCGAGGGCGCTCGCCAATGTGCAACCCGAACCGTGGTAACTGCCGGGCAAGCGCTGGCAGGTATAGGTTTCGCGCAGACCGTCGCGGCTGTACAGGCGATTGTGTATCTCGTGTTCATCACCGTGGCCGCCGGTGATCAGCAGGTGTTTGACGAACGGCAGGAGTTTTTCAGCGCACTCGTCGGCGGTGCCTTCTGGCAGTTCAGCGAGGATGCGGGCTTCGGGAAGGTTAGGGGTGGCGATGATAGCCAGGGGCAGCAAGCGTTCGCGCATGGCGTAGCCGACTTCGTCCTTGCCCAGTCGTCCGCCGCCGCCGGCGCGCAGCACCGGGTCGCAGACCATCGGCAAATGCGGGTGCGCCTGAAGCAGTTCGACGACGGTGTCGACCATTTCCAGGGAACCGAGCATGCCCAGCTTGACGGCGGCGACTTCGGAGTCGTTGAGCACGGCGTTGGCCTGAGCCAGCACCCACTCACGGTCGAGGACGCGGAAATCCGTGACGTTGACCGTGTCTTGCACGGTCAGGGCGGTGACGGCCGGAGCCGCATGACATCCCTGGGCAAGCAGGGCTTCGATATCTGCCTGCAAGCCGGCGCCACCACTTGGGTCGTGGCCGGAGAGACAGAGGACAACGGGGCGAGAGCTGTAGATATTCATGGTGCGCGAGCTTACCACCAAACATCGATTTTCGGGTGCAGTGCCCGCCAGGTCTGCCGATAGAGTGTCATGGGCTGGAAATGCAGTCGTCCGGGATTGTCACAATCTGACCGAGCAAACAGCTCTGGCTCTATATTCTTCTCTGGAACACCCGTTCTAGAGCCTTTCCAAGAAAAATTTCAATGGTGTTCAATGGCCATCAACGGCTATGCTAGAGTGGATCCAAACCAATAACAGGTAATGCCGGTTTTACGTCTACTCAAAAGGAATGAGGGGCTTCCTGAGATAACCGGACAGGCCACGCTGGGGCTTAAATGCGCTATTTGCTGATGTTGCTGTTTTGCTTGCCCCTCATGGCAAGCGCAGTCGAGTTCGATGAGTTCACTCAAAGCCTGCCCTTGGGCCGAACCCTGCAAGTGTTCGAAGACGCCGATGGTCAGGCGAGCATTGCCGATATCCGCGCGCAAGCCGCTGCCGGACACTTCAAGCCCCATGACAAGGCCACGCTCAACGCCGGTTACTCGCGTTCGGTGTTCTGGCTGAAAATCGACCTGCATTACCGCCCGACCAATCCCGCTGCACAGCGGACGTGGCTGCTGGAACTGGCCTATCCGCCCCTCGATCACCTTGATCTGTATTTGCCTGATGCCAGCGGTAGCTATCAATTGGCCCGTCAGACCGGCGACGCCTTGCCGTTCAGCAGTCGCGAGATTCGCCAGAACAACTACCTGTTCGATCTGAACTTTACGCCCGACCAAATGCAAACCGTGTACTTGCGCCTGCAAAGCGAAGGGTCGATCCAGGCGCCGGTCACGTTGTGGTCGAGCACTGCGTTCCTCGAAGAACAGCCGGTGCGGCTTTATGTGTTGGGCCTGATTTACGGCGTGTTGCTGGGGATGCTGGTCTACAACCTGTTCATCTACCTCAGCGTGCGCGACACCAGCTACCTCTATTACATTTTTTATATTGCCTCGTTCGGCCTGTATCAGCTGTCGGTGAATGGCGCGGCCGTAGAGTATTTCTGGCCAGACAACCCGTGGTGGGCCAACGCCGCGACGCCGTTTTTCATTGGTTGTGCAGGGCTGTTCGGCAGCCAGTTCGCCCGCAGCTTCCTGCAAACGGCGACCCTCAGCCGCTGGCTCGATCGCTTGCTGCTGGCGTTGATTGCGTTCAGTGCGGTAGTCGTCGGGTTGTCATTGATGACCAGTTACGCTCTGGCCCTGCGCCTGGCGACGACGCTGGCCCTGTCGTTCACCGTGGTGATTTTCGCCGCAGGGTTTTTCGCCTGGTGGCGCGGCTTGCGGGTGGCGCGCTATTTCATCATCGCCTGGTCGGCGTTTTTGCTCGGCGGCATCATCAATACGATGATGGTGCTGGGTTACCTGCCGAACGTATTCCTGACCATGTACTCCAGCCAGATCGGTTCGGCCATCGAGGTGGCGCTGCTGTCCCTGGCCTTGGCCGACCGCATCAACGCCATGCGCGAGCAACAGGCGCAAACCTTGTTCGATGCAGGGCAAAAGCTTGAAGTGCTCAACCAGCAACTGGCGCACAGTAACAAGCTCAAGGATGAATTCCTCGCCACGCTGACCCACGAATTGCGCACCCCCATGAACGGCGTGATCGGTTCGCTGGAATTGATGCAAACCGTCGAGATGGACCCGGAGCTGGAGCAATACCAGCAAACGGCCGCCGGTTCGGCACGCGACATGATGCGCATGGTCAACGGCATTCTTACCCTGACCGAATTGCAGGCCGGCAAGCTCAAGGCTTCGGCGTCCACCTTCAGTTTGCGCAGCGTGGTCGATACCTTGCGCGTGCAGTTCGAAGGCAACGCGTCGGGCAAGTCGCTGGACTTCAAGGTCGAGGTGACACCGGGCCTGCCGGACCGCTTGTACGGCGATAACGTCAAGTTGGCGCAATGCCTGGAATGCCTGCTGGATAACGCGATCAAGTTCACGCGAGTGGGCGGGGTGGCGCTGCGGGTCTCGGGTAAAAACGTGGAGCCCGGCAAGCTGGCATTGTCCTTTGCGGTCATCGACACCGGCATCGGCTTTACCGATCTGGGCGAGGCGACGCTGTATCAGCGGTTCTTCCAGCTCGACGGCTCGATGACCCGTGAATATGGCGGCCTCGGTGTCGGCCTGGCGATCTGTCGACAACTGGTCGACCTGCTCGGCGGGAACCTGACTCACCGCTCCGAGCCAGGTCGCGGCAGCCGCTTCCAGCTTGACGTCGAGTTTGAATTGCCGGTGGTCGAGCGCGTGACAACGCCATTGATGACCCGGGAATTCCCGCGCCTGCGCTTGCCTCAGGACTGCACGGTGCTGCTGGTGGACGACAACAGCATCAATCAATTGGTGATGCGCGGCATGTTGCTCAAGCTCGGGTTTCGGGTCCGTACGGCGGACAACGGGGTGACCGCGCTGGAAGTCCTGCAGCGTGAAACCTTTGATGCCGTACTCCTCGATTGTCAGCTACCGCCCCTCGACGGGGAGTCTGTCTGCTGCCAGATCCGGGACTTGCCGGGTTGTGCCGAATTGCCGGTGTTCATGATTGCCTTGAGCGCTGATCGGGAGCGCTGCCCAACCGGTGCCTTGATCGATTACCTGAGCAAACCGGTGAAATTCGAAGATTTGCAGGCCGCGTTGTATCGACGCGTGCTTTGTCCAAAACAAGGCGAAAGCGCCGACAGTTAGGCGGATATGCCACTTTGTTCGGCCTCGGGGCAGTGCTTAACTGAACTCCTTGGCTGACCAAAGGAGCCCCGTCATGAACCTGCATCAGTTCGCCGAAACCCACGAAGTCACCAACCAGCCGCCGTCGCTGGACGGCGCCAACCTGTATCGCATCGACCTGCCTTTGCAGGAGTGGTCGCAGCGTTTCGGGGCCGGTTGGGCCGAGTCGCGGATCGACACTTACGGCGCGCTGGCCGGCGGGCCGCTGATGGAAGCGGGGTTCCTGGCCAACCAGAACAAACCGGTGTTCAGCAGCCACGACCGCTACGGTCATCGCATCGATCTGGTGGAATTTCACCCGGCGTATCACGAGCTGATGCGCACGGCGATCGAGCACGGGTTGACCTCGCTGCCCTGGGCGCATCCACAGGACGGCGCCCATGTCGCCCGCGCTTCCATGACCTACCTGCACAGCCAGGCTGAAGCCGGCAGCGGTTGCCCATTGACCATGACCTTCGCCAGTGTGCCGGCGATGCGCTTGCAAGCGGACCTGGCCAAGCAGTGGCTGCCGAAAATCCTCGCCACCGAATACGATCCGCGCAATGTCGGCATGGCCCATAAGGCCGGTGTCACCATTGGCATGGCGATGACCGAGAAACAGGGCGGCACCGATGTGCGGGCCAACACCACCAAGGCGTATCCGGTGGGTGCCAGCGGGCCGGGCCAGGCCTACGAACTGGTGGGCCACAAATGGTTCTGTTCTGCGCCGATGTGCGATGCCTTCCTCACGCTGGCCCAGACCGACAAAGGTTTGACCTGCTTCCTGTTGCCACGCCATCGCCCGGACGACACACGCAATCAGTTCTACATCCAGCGCCTGAAAAACAAACTCGGCAATTGCTCCAACGCCTCCAGCGAAGTCGAGTTTCGCGGTGCGCTGGCGTGGATGGTCGGCGAAGAGGGGCGCGGCGTTCCGACCATCATCGAAATGGTTGCCATGACCCGCTTCGATTGCATGGTCGGTTCCAGCGCCTTGATGCGTCAGGCGCTGACCCAGGCCAGTCATCACTGCGCTCATCGCAGCGTCGGCGGCAAGCTGCTCAGCGAACAACCGTTGATGCAGAACGTCCTTGCCGATCTGGCCTTGGAGAGCGAAGCGGCGTTGGCGTTGAGCCTGCGAATGGGCAAGGCGCTGGATCATCTGGATGACGGGCACGAAGCCAAATTCGCGCGCCTGGTGACCGCCGTGGGCAAGTACTGGATCTGCAAGCGCGCGCCCGCGATGATCAACGAAGCTGCCGAATGCATGGGCGGTGCCGGGTATGTCGAAGACAGCATCCTGCCGCGCTTGTACCGCGAAGCACCGGTCAATTCGACGTGGGAAGGCTCCGGCAACGTGCAATGCCTGGATGTGTTGCGGGCGCTGTCGAAAGAACCGGGTGTGCTCGATGTGCTGTTCAGCGAGTTGGGTGATGGTCACGGCGACAAACGGCTGGCCGCGCACATCAGCCAGTTGCAGGCGGCGTTCAAGGACACCAGCGACATTCAGTATCGTGCGCGGCAGCTCACCGAAGACATTGCGTTGGGGCTGCAAGCCAAGCTGTTGCTGGAGGCCGGCAATTCGGCGGTCAGCGATGCGTTCATCGCCAGCCGCCTCGGTTCCACTGGTCGGGTATACGGCGCGTTGCCGCGAGGGCTGGATGTCGAAGCGATCGTCGCCCGCTCGACCCCATCTATGTAACCAACACCGAACCCCTGTGGGAGCGAGCCTGCTCGCGATAGCGGTTCAACATTCAGCAATTTTGTTGGCTGACAGTCCGTCATCGCGAGCAGGCTCGCTCCCACATTGGATCTACTGTGGACTTGGCATTTGTGTAGCCACCACTGTTCCCGTGAAGCGACGATGCAGGCAAGATGAAGGCCTGCAAGTCAGAACACAGGATGCTGATCGTGACCGAAGCTTTTATTATCGTTCAAACCGCCGAGCAAGCCGTGGACCGGCTTGCTCACTTGCACAATCGCGCAACCACCGCACTGAGCCAGGCGCTCAAGCGTTACCTCAAGGATCGAGTTGAACCGGACGCCGAACAGCGTGCGATGTTTCGTTATCCTGAACTGCGTCTGACCTACCACTGCCAGGGCGAAGTCCCGCAAACCACCCGCGCCTACGCCAAGGTGCAGCTGCCGGGGACCTACAGCGTCACCGTCACCCATCCGGCGGCTTTCCGTAAATACTTGCTGGAACAGCTCGTGCCGTTGATGCACGACTTCACCGTGACCGTGGAAGTCGGCATCAGCCAGCAGAATATTCCTTATCCGTACGTGGTCGAGCAGGGCGATGAACTGGCCGGCTCCGGCGTGACCGCGGCCGTGCTGGCGCGGGTGTTCCCGAGCACCGATCTGTCCGCCGCCACCGATGGTATCGCTGACGGTTTGTACGACTGGGAAAACACCGATCCGCTGCCGCTGGCCCTGTTCGATGCCGCGCGGGTGGATTTCTCCCTGCGCCGCCTCGTGCATTACACCGGCAGCGACTGGCGCCATGTGCAGCCGTGGATTCTTCTGACCAACTACCACCGCTACGTTGACCAGTTCATTGTTCATGGCCTTGAGCAGTTGCGCAGCGATCCGCGTTTCGTGCGCATGGTGTTGCCGGGCAACGTGATCATCGAAAAGAGCATGGATCACGGCGAAGCGTCGGCGATTGCGGCCGGCGTGGTCTGGCATCGCTATCAAATGCCGGCCTATCACCTGATTGCCAGCGACGGTCATGGCGTGACTTTGGTGAACATCGGCGTCGGCCCGTCCAACGCCAAGAACATCACCGACCATTTGGCGGTATTGCGTCCGCATTGCTGGCTGATGATCGGTCACTGCGGCGGTCTGCGTCAGTCGCAGACCATTGGCGATTATGTGTTGGCTCACGCCTACATGCGCCGCGACGGGATTCTCGATCGGGTCGTGCCGCCGAACATTCCGATTCCGGCCCTGGCCGAGGTGCAGATGGCGTTGCAGCAAGCGGCGGCCAACATCACCGGCGAGAAGGGCGACGAGCTGAAGAAACGCCTGCGCACCGGCACCGTGCTGACTTACGACGACCGTAACTGGGAATTGCGCTGGGCCCAGGAGCGTCCGCTGATCAACCTGTCCCGCGCCGTGGCGGTGGACATGGAAAGCGGCACCATCGCCGCGCAAGGTTATCGCTTGCGGGTGCCGTACGGCACATTGCTTTGCGTCTCGGACAAACCGCTGCACAGCGAAATCAAGCTGCCGGGTTCGGCCAACGCCTTTTATGAGCGCGCGGTCAGCCAGCACTTGAAGATCGGTATCGAGGCGGTGGACTTGTTGCGCACCGAACTCAACTCGTTGCACTCGCGCAAACTGCGCAGCTTCGACGAGCCGCCGTTCCGGTAATAGTTGTCATGGTCATTTGGCGGTCAGGGCACTAGCATTAGCAGCCCTGACCGTTAGATGTTCTCTTCGCCATGTCCCGTCCCCAACGTCCCGTGTCCCGCCGCCCTGGCGCGAACACCCCGTCATCAGCCCCGCGCCGTGTCGCCAAAGCGCCGCCGGCCGAGCCGAAGCTGATTCTGTTCAACAAACCGTTCGATGTGCTGACGCAATTCAGCGACGGTGAAGGGCGGGCGACGCTCAAGGATTTCATCGAGATTCCCGGGATTTACCCGGCAGGCCGTCTGGATCGCGACAGCGAAGGGTTGTTGCTGCTGACCAACGACGGCCAGCTCCAGGCGCGGATTGCCGACCCCAAGCACAAACTGGCCAAGACGTATTGGGTGCAAGTGGAGGGCGAGCCGAGTGCCGAGCAGTTACAGCGTTTGCGTGATGGCGTCGAGCTGAATGACGGCATGACCTTGCCCGCGCAAGCGCGGCAACTGGATGAGCCGCAACTGTGGCCCCGCAACCCGCCGGTGCGCTTTCGCAAAAGCGTGCCGACCAGTTGGCTGGAACTGGTGATTCGCGAGGGGCGTAACCGTCAGGTCCGGCGCATGACCGCAGCGGTCGGCTTGCCGACGTTGCGCCTGGTGCGGGTCAGGATCGGCGACTGGTCGATCGAAGGGCTCGATCAGGGCCAGTGGAAAGAAGTGCCGGCGCGCTTATAACGTGCCGGATTCGATCAGGCCGATCACCACGCTTTTGATCACGAACGCGGCCACACCGAGGCCGAGCACGAAGAACAGGATGAACGAACCGAAGCGCCCGGCCTTGGATTTCTTTGCCAGATCCCAGACGATGAAACCCATGAAAATGATCAGAATGCTGACCAGTCCGGTCATCATCCACTCTTCGAATACTGCAGGATCCATCGGACATCTCCAGCGAGGGCGGGGCTAAAAGGCGCTGGAGTATACGGCATGGGGGATTGGCGCGGCATTGACCTGCGGCAGCGTGTCGCAGCTATTCGTCGCCTGTTCCGGCCCCTTCGCGGGCAAGCCTCGCTCCTACAAAGGCTCGCGCAAAACCTGTAGGAGCGAGGCTTGCCTGCGAAGGCGTCGTCAGCTGCGCAGATGAGTCAGCGGTAACTCAGTGCTGTTGAGCACCTGATTCAACACAAAACTCGACCGCACACTCGTCACCCCTTCAATCCTTGTCAGGTGCCCCAGCAGCAATTTCTGATAGTGATCCATGTCCGGCACCACCACCTTGAGCTGATAGTCCGCATCCATCCCCGTCACCAGGCTGCATTCAAGCACTTGCGGCAAGGTGCGAATCGCCGCTTCGAAATTCTCGAATCGCTCCGGTGTATGCCGGTCCATGCCGATCAGCACGTAAGCCGTCAGGCTCAGGCCAAGCATTTTGCGATCCAGCAGGGCCACCTGGCGGGTGATGTAGCCGTCGTCTTCCAGTTGCTTGACCCGGCGCGAGCACGGTGAAGGTGACAGGCCGATGCGTTCGGCCAGCTCCTGGTTGGAGATGCGCGCGTCGCGCTGCAATTCCGCCAAAATGCTCAGGTCGTATCGGTCGAGTTTGCTCATCAATCAGGCCTTTGTCATATCGATTGCGGCAGATTATCTATCCAGGGTTAAAAATTGCGCAAGTCATGTTTATTTGAGCAATCTTCGCAATCCTCTGCCGGCGCCCCAGGCCTATTCTTATCACCAGAATCACTGCTCGGACAAACAGTCCACAGCGACTCGCCCAATCAGGCCAGTCGCGGCCGCCACCCCCACCGGGGATGTGCCGGCCCCCGAGCTACACACTGTCCAGAAGACGGCGTGAGGTGAGCCGACGTCATAAGCGTCGAGCACGGACGAAGTTCTCAAAGGGAGGCCGACGGGTCTCCCTTTTCTTTTGCCCGCAATTTTTCACCCGCCCTCAATAAATAAGTTGCGCGACTGATAACCTGTTGCAGAACCGGCCTGTGCTTTCCCAGTCTTACGTACAGGCCCTAACCCGCAGTGAGGAAAAGCATGAAGTCGCGCATCTGGCGTTTGGCCGGTGTTGGTTTGCTGTGTGTCAGTGTCACTGCGCAATCGCTGGCCGATGAGCCGCAGAACCGGGGTCCCGACAACGGACAGCGTGGGGACGGTCATCAGGGCAACAATCAGGGCCGTGGTGGCAACAATCAGCCGCGTCCGCAAAACAACGACATCATTCGTGGCGACAACAGTCGTCAGTTCGAGAACAACGGCCAGTCGCGCAATGGCGGGCAGTGGCAGAACAATCAGCCGCGAGACAACCCGCCGCGCGACTTCAACAGTCCCGTGCGGCCACCACCGCCGCCGCCACAATTGCCGGCCAACGATTTGCCGATCCAGGGCCGGCCCGACACCGTGCGCCAGACCCAGCAGCCGCAACGTGGTTACTATCAGGACATCCCGCGAAACAATGGTTACAACCAGCAATGGCAGACCGGCGGGCCGGGTTCACGTCCCGACGATCATCATTGGGCCGGTCGCCCGAATGGCCACGGTAACGGTTGGGGGCCAGGCCCGCAGTACCGTCCCGGGCATGTGATCGACCGCTTCCCGGACCGCGACTATCGCGTGCCGTATCGTGGGCAGGATTATTTCTTCTCCGGCGGCTATTGGTATCGCCCGCTCGGCCCGCGTTATGTCGTGGTACAGCCGCCGCGCGGGATTCGCGTCAGCTACCTGCCTGATTACGCCCGTGAAGTGTGGATCGGCGGCGCGCTGTTGTTCCTGGCGGCGGGCTCGTACTACGCCTATCAGGAAAGCACTCAGGATTACGTGGTGGTCGAGCCGCCCGTGCAACCGCAACCGACCGGCAATGGCTATGACGTGGTGGCGTATCCCGCCAACGGGCAGTCGCCGCAGCAGGTCAATCAGGACGGCTACGAGTGTTATCAATACGCAGTGCAGCAGAGTGGCTTCGATCCGCGCACGGCCACCTACCAGCCGGATCCGTCGGTGGTGCAAGCCTACCGTCAGGCCCAGGGCAACTGCCTGAGCAGTCGCGGGTATCAGGTGAGTTTCTGATTTGCCTTGGCGGCCTTCACCACTTCCTGCGGGTCGGCGTGCACCAGCACCTCGGCTCGCGGGTACACCGCGTGAATTGCATCGGCCGCCTGATCGCTGATGCCGTGGGCGACTGACAGGGTCAGCTCCCCCGGCAATTCCAGGTGCAATTGCACGAACCACTGGTTGCCGGAAACCCGTGTGCGCAGGTCATGCGCGCCCAGCACCCCCGGTACGCTGCAGGCCAGTTCGAGCATGTGTTGGCTGACGTCTGGCGGCAGCTCCTCGTCCATCAGCACCTTAAAACTTTCCCGGGCGATTTGAATGGCGCTCCAGAAGATGTAAGCGGCGATCCCCAATCCAAACCACGCGTCCATCTGATGCCAGCCAACCCCGGCCAGCACCAGTGCAACCAGAATGCTGCCATTGAGCAGCAAGTCCGAACGGTAATGCAGGGAATCGGCACGCACCGCGTTGGAGCCGGTGGCCTTGACGACCCGATGCTGCAACATCAGCAGGACCAATGTCAGCGCCAGGGAAAACACGATCACGCCGATGCTGATCCACGGCGCACCCACCGGTTCCGGATGCTTGAGCCGATCAAACGCCTGCAACGCAATCAGCACCGCACTGCCACCAATGAACAACGCCTGCGCCATGCCCGCCAGCGATTCGGCCTTGCCGTGCCCGTAACGGTGATCTTCATCGGCGGGGCGCAAGGCGTAATGCACTGCCAGCAGGTTGAGCAACGAGGCGATACCGTCGAGGGCCGAGTCGGTCAACCCGGCGAGCATGCTCACCGAACCGCTCAACCACCACGCGATGGCTTTGGCGACGATCAACGTGCACGCCACCGCCACCGAGGCACGGGTCGCCAGCCGCAGCAGGCGGGCGTGTTCGGAGCTGGAAATCATAAGTGCGGCTATTCCTTTATGTGCACGGATTACGCGGCAGGTTGCAGGCCGAGCAAGGCCAGTTGCTGAGTGCTGCCCTTGTGTTGAATCAAACGTGGATCGTCCAGCGGGAAGCTGCGGCCCAGTTCGGTTTCAAGAATAGTCTGCAACTTGTGGGTATCGACCTTGCCGTCGGCACCGATCGCTTCCTTGAGTTTTTCCGGCGCCACCTGCGCGGTCTCGCCCGGTGCGTAGTAAATCGCGCCGGTGGCGAAATCCACGGCAAACGCGATCAGGCCGGGGATGATGTAGAACAGCAGGCCCACGGCATCCAGCGCGGCGATGGCCGGGTCAATCTTGCCTTCGATCTGCCCGCGGCGATCAGGGTAGAAGATCGAGCCGCAAGCGGTTACCTGGGTCAGCAAGGTGGCAACCAATACACCGCCAATCAGGCGAAAGGGAACACGCATATGAAATCTCCTGGGTAATTTCAAAACGAAAGGGCGTCTCTATGAATTAGGACCCTGATAAACGCCGAGCAGTTCGCCGTTATACTCGGCCCTCTGTTTTGGAGCCAGCATGATTTCTTTGCCGATTGATGAAGTTTTACCCGCCCTGCGTGAAGCCTTGGCGACACGCCACGAAGCCGTGCTCGAAGCACCGCCCGGCGCCGGTAAAACCACCCGTGTTCCATTGGCCCTGCTCAACGAGCCGTGGCTGGCCGGGCAGACCATTCTGATGCTTGAACCGCGTCGGTTGGCTGCACGTGCGGCGGCTGAGCGCTTGGCCAGTGAGCTGGGCGAGAAGGTCGGTGAAACCGTCGGTTATCGCATTCGGCTGGACAGCAAAGTCGGGCCCAGGACGCGGATTGAAGTGGTCACCGAAGGCATTCTCACCCGGCGCTTGCAGGATGATCCGGCGCTGGAAGGCGTGGGCTTGCTGATCTTCGACGAATTTCATGAACGCAGTCTTGATGCCGATCTGGCCTTGGCCCTCAGCCTGAATGGCCGGGAACTGTTCCGCGATGATCAACCGCTGAAAATTCTTTTGATGTCGGCCACCCTTGAAGGCGAACGCCTGGCCGGGTTGCTCGATGACGCGCCGATCCTGCGCAGTGAAGGGCGCATGTACCCGGTGGCGATGCGCTGGGGCCGACCGTTCCAGCCCGGTGAGTTCATCGAACCGCGCCTGGTGCAAACCATCCTCGAAGCCTTGAACGATGAAACCGGCAGCCTCCTGGTGTTCCTGCCGGGGCAAGCGGAAATCCGCCGGGTGCATCAACAACTGGCCGATGCGCTGGGCGAAAACACACAGGTGTTGCTCTGCCCGTTGCACGGTGAACTGGACCTCGCCGCGCAACGCGCCGCGATTGATCCAGCCCCGGCGGGCAAGCGCAAAGTGGTGCTCGCGACCAACATCGCCGAGACCAGCCTGACCATCGACGGCGTGCGTGTGGTGATCGATGCCGGGTTGGCGCGGGTGCCGCGTTTCGATCCGGGCAGCGGCATGACCCGCCTCGACACGCAGCGCATCTCTCGCGCCAGTGCCACGCAACGTGCGGGGCGGGCAGGGCGGCTGGAGCCGGGCGTGTGTTATCGCTTGTGGTCGCAGGATCAACACGAGCAACTGGCGGCGTTTGCCAGTGCGGAAATTCTTTCGGCGGACCTTGCCGGTCTGGCGTTGCAACTCGGTCGCTGGGGCGTGACACCGACGCAATTGGTGTGGCTCGACGTGCCGCCCGCCGCCGCGTATGCCCAGGCTCAGGACTTGCTTGATCGCCTCGGCGCACTGGATGGCGAAGCGCTGACCCGACACGGTCAGGCCATGGCCGAACTGCCGGCGCATCCGCGCATCGCTCATTTGCTTCTGCGCGGTCAGGCGCTGGGCTTGGCTGACATGGCGTGCGATGTCGCGGCGTTGCTCGGCGAGCGGGATATCTTGCGCGGTGCCGGCGCCGATCTGCACAGTCGACAGGTGCTGTTGTCCGGCGAAGAGCGTGCTGCACGCGGCGCTCAGGGCGGTGTTCAGCGAGCGCGGCAACTGGCGCGTCAATACCGTGGTTATCTGCGTGGCAAGGCGTCGGAACCGGTCAGCGATCCGGAGCATCCGCGCTGGCTCGGCGCCTTGCTGGCGCTGGCCTATCCCGACCGTGTTGCGCAACAACGTCGAGCGGGTGGCGCGGAATATCGCCTGGCCAACGGTCGTGCGGCGTTGTTCGCCGAAGCCGACAGTTTGATGAAACAACCGTGGCTGGTAATCGCCGATCTCGGCAGCCGTCAGGGGCAGCGCGAGGAACGGATTTATCTGGCGGCGGATTTCGATCCGGCGTTGTTCGATTCGGTGCTCGCCGAACAGGTGCGGGTGGTCGATCAGCTGGATTGGGACGAGCGCGAAGGCGTGTTACGCGCCGAGCGTCAGCGCAAGGTTGGCGAGTTGATCCTCAGCCGTGAACCGTTGACCGGGCTCGATGAAACCGCGCGCAGTCAGGCGCTGGTGAATCTGGTGCGGCGCAAGGGGCTGGAGCTGTTGCCGTGGACGCCGGAGTTGCGTCAGTGGCAGGCGCGGGTGGCGTTGTTGCGGCAGTTGGACATGGCCAGCAAGGATCAGAGTGAGTGGCCGGATGTCAGTGATGCTGCGCTGCTCAGAAGCCTTGAACACTGGTTGATGCCGTATCTGGGGAAGGTTTCGCGGCTCAGTCATTTTGCCAATCTGGATCTCTCAAGCATTGTTCATAACCTATTGCCGTGGCCGCTGCCGCAACGGCTCGATGAGCTGGCACCGCATCATTTGAGCGTGCCGTCGGGGTCGTCGATTCGTCTGGATTACAGCGAGCAGCCGCCGATTCTGGCGGTGCGGTTGCAGGAGTTGTTCGGTTTGGCCGAAACCCCGCGCATCGCTGGCGGGCGGCAGGTGGTGAAGTTGCATCTGTTGTCCCCGGCGCGGCGGCCGGTGCAGGTGACACAGGACCTGGCGAACTTCTGGCGCAGCACGTATGCCGAGGTGAAAAAGGATCTGAAGGGGCGGTATCCGAAGCATTACTGGCCGGATGATCCGTTGGTGGCTGAAGCGACCGCACGAATCAAACCCCGGAAGTGAGGTGCCCCCCGCTGTAGGAGCCGGCTTGCTGGCGATGGCGTCCGTCCAGTCAATAAATCAGCGGCTGACCCACCGCTATCGCCAGCAAGCCGGCTCCTACAGGTTTGCGTTTGCCTTGATCCCTCATACATCCACGCACCTTGTAGGAGCCGGCTTGCCGGCGATGGGGCCCTTGGATGTTGCATCGGTCTTTCGGACGCCATCGCCGGCAAGCCGGACTCCTACAAGGTCGGGTGTGATCTTTCGGCCTTGGCGGTGAGCTGTTCGCGGCAGTAATCGGCAAACAACTGCGCCGGTTTGGTCAACTGCCCGCGCTTCAGCCACGCCGCCACCAACCCCGAGCCGGTGACGTCTTCGACGATGTCCACGCACACCACTTTCTGCCCGTCGTAGGTGCACTCCGAGTGCGGGCGGGTGACCAGGATCGAGAAGCCGAACCCTTGGCCGACCATGCCCCGAACCATCTCGATCGACGGTGAGCTGAACGCAATGTTCGGCGACAGGCCCAGTTCTTCGAACAGGCTGACGAAGTAGGTCCGGCTCGGTTGCACGTCCAGCAGAATCATCGGCTCCAGGCACAGATCGCGCAGGGACACTTGCTTGAGTTGGGCAAAGCGATGATCCGCCGGCAGCAATGCATAAGGCCGCTGCGCCGGCATCAGGGGTTCAGTTTCGATGGTGGCGTCGAGGTCGTGT
Organism: Pseudomonas sp. PDM01; assembly: GCF_014852325.1. Lineage (NCBI taxonomy): Bacteria > Pseudomonadati > Pseudomonadota > Gammaproteobacteria > Pseudomonadales > Pseudomonadaceae > Pseudomonas > Pseudomonas sp. PDM01. The sequence goes on along the minus strand of NZ_JACVBK010000010.1, from coordinate 168,485 downwards.
TCATAGAGGATCGCCAGGTCGAAGGTGCCCGAGGTCAGGCCTTGCACCAACTCCTGCTGTTCGCCGTCACGGATGCGGATTTTCACGCCGGGATACAGCGCCGAGAACCCGGCAATCAATTGCGGCAGGTACAGCGGCGCGACGGTTTCGAAGCAGCCGATGTCGATTTGTCCGGCCACCACGTCATTGTCGGCCAGGGCGTTCTGTTCGAACTCCTTGGCCATGCGCAACAGTTCCTGGGCTTTGCGGTAGAAGCGTGCGCCGCTGGGCGTCAGGGACACGCCTTGTGCGTGATGACGGATCAGCAATTGCACGCCGAAGCTGTCTTCCAGGCCTTTGATCGCCGTGGAAATGGCCGGCTGGGCGATGTACAGCTTGCGCGACGCCTCGGCAACGCTGCCGCATTCGACGGTGGTGATGAAGTACTTCAATTGACGCAGGTTGTAGGCAGCCACGGCAAACCTCGGGGTGGATGGACTCGACATCCAGCAATTTTTGCGCCGACTGCGTCCGTTCTGACGACGGTGTTGTTGTGCCTGAACAATAACCACATACCGCACGACCGGGGAGATGGGCTGCCCAGTTTTTTCATGGTCTGCGAAGACATTTTTACTATTTTTCCTCGACACGGGCCTGGGCCACCATCCAATTCACAAGAAAAGCCCATGGAGCATCTGAACGTGTTCGAGCTTACCTACTGGCAAAACAAGGCCGCTGCGCTGGCGTTTCCCGACCAGGCCCTGATTGATGGCAAACCCCGTTCGGCGCAGTCGGGGCAAACCTTCGCCGCGATCAACCCGGCCACCGGCCAGCGCCTGGCCAACGTGACAGCGTGCGGTGATGAAGAAGTGAATGTCGCCGTCAAAAATGCGCGGCAGGTGTTCGAGGCCGGCACCTGGTCGGCGCGTTCGCCAAACGAGCGCAAGCAAGTGCTGCTGCGTCTGGCTGATCTGATCATGACCCACCGCGAAGAACTGGCGCTGCTGGATTCGCTGAACATGGGCAAGCCAGTGATGGACGCCTACAACATCGACGTGCCGGGCGCCGCCGGGGTGTTTCGCTGGTACGCCGAAAGCCTCGACAAACTCTACGACCAGATCGCTCCGAGCGCGCAGAACGTACTGGCGACCATCACCCGCGAAGCGCTGGGCGTGGTCGCCGCCGTGGTGCCATGGAATTTCCCGCTGGACATGGCTGCATGGAAACTCGCGCCCGCGCTGGCGGCAGGCAACTCGGTGATCCTCAAACCCGCCGAGCAATCACCGTTTTCTGCCCTGCGTCTGGCCGAGTTGGCGCTTGAAGCCGGCTTGCCAGCAGGCGTGCTCAACGTGCTGCCCGGTCTCGGCGAGCAGACCGGCAAAGCCCTCGGTTTGCACCCGGACGTCGATTGCCTGGTGTTCACCGGCTCCACCGAAGTCGGCAAATTTTTCATGCAGTATTCCGCGCAATCGAACCTGAAACAGGTGTGGCTGGAGTGCGGCGGCAAGAGCGCCAACCTGGTGTTCGCCGATTGTCAGGACCTGGATCTGGCGGCCGAGAAAGCCGCGTTCGGCATCTTCTTCAATCAGGGCGAAGTGTGCTCCGCCAACTCGCGGTTGCTGGTGCAGCGTTCGATCCATGACGAGTTCGTCGAGCGTCTCAAGGCGCAGGCCGAACGCTGGCTGCCGGGCGATCCGCTGGACCCGTCGAGCAGCGCCGGGGCGATCGTCGACAGCCGTCAGACCGCGCGCATCATGAAGTTCATAGAGCAAGCCCAGCGCCAGGGTGCGACCAAGGTGTGCGGTGGTCGGCAGTCGATTTTCAACGGCTCCGACAACTTCATCCAGCCGACGATTTTCACTAACGTGAGCCCGGACATGCCGCTGTTTCGCGACGAGGTGTTCGGCCCGGTGCTGGCCGTCACGGCGTTCGATGACGAGGCACACGCCTTGCAGCTGGCCAACGACAGCGTCTACGGCCTGGCCGCTTCGCTGTGGACCGACGACCTCAATCGTGCCCACCGTGTGGCGCGGCAATTGCGCGCCGGTACGGTGTCGGTGAACAGCGTCGATGCGCTCGACGTGACGGTGCCGTTCGGCGGCGGCAAGCAGTCCGGTTTCGGCCGTGACCTGTCGCTGCACTCATTCGATAAATACACCCAGTTGAAGACCACCTGGTTTCAACTGCGCTAATAACAAAACGGAGAACTGGCGATGACCACACCACGTGAAACCCGCGACTACCAGGCCGCCGACGCTGCGCACCACATCCACGCATTCGTCGATCAGAAAGCGCTCAACGATGAAGGACCGCGGGTGATGGTCCGTGGCGAGCGCCTGCACCTGTGGGACAACGATGGTCGGCGCTACCTCGACGGCATGTCCGGGCTGTGGTGCACCAACCTCGGTTACGGCCGCAAGGACCTGGCGGCGGCAGCGGCTCAGCAGCTTGAGCAATTGCCGTACTACAACATGTTTTTCCACACCACTCACCCGCAGGTGATCGAGCTCTCGGAGCTGCTGTTCAGCCTGCTGCCGGGGCACTACAGCCACGCGATCTACACCAACTCCGGCTCCGAAGCGAACGAGGTGCTGATCCGCACCGTGCGCCGTTACTGGACCATCCTCGGCAAGCCCGAGAAGAAAGTCATGATCGGTCGCTGGAACGGTTACCACGGTTCGACGCTGGCAGCGACGGCGCTCGGTGGCATGAAGTTCATGCACGAAATGGGCGGCATGCTGCCGGACATCGAACACATCGACGAGCCGTACTTCTTCGCCCATGAAGGCAACCTGACCCCGGCTGAATTCGGCCTGCGGGCGGCGCAACAACTGGAAGCGAAGATTCTCGAACTGGGCGCGGACAAAGTCGCCGGGTTTATCGCCGAGCCGTTCCAGGGCGCGGGCGGGATGATCTTCCCGCCAGAGAGTTACTGGCCGGAAATTCAGCGGATTTGCCGCAAGTACGACGTGCTGTTGTGCGCCGACGAAGTGATCGGCGGCTTCGGTCGCACTGGCGAATGGTTCGCCCATGAGCACTTCGGTTTCGAGCCGGACACCCTGTCGATTGCCAAGGGGCTGACCTCTGGTTACATCCCCATGGGCGGGCTGATCCTGTCGAAGAAAATGGCGCAAGTGTTGGTGGAGCAGGGCGGCGTGTTTGCCCACGGCCTGACCTATTCCGGACACCCGGTGGCGGCAGCGGTGGCCATCGCCAACCTCAAGGCGTTGCGCGATGAGGGGGTGGTGACGCGGGTCAAGGACGACATCGGGCCGTACCTGCAACAGTGCCTGCGCGAAGTGTTCGGCAATCACCCGTTGGTGGGGGATATCCAGGGTGTCGGGATGGTGGCGGCGTTGCAGTTGGCCGAAGACAAAACCAGTCGCAAGCGCTTTGCCAACGAGAATGATATTGCCTGGCGCTGCCGCACGATTGGGTTTGAGGAAGGGGTGATTATTCGTTCGACGCTGGGGCGGATGATCATGGCGCCGGCGTTGATTGCCAGTCGGGAAGAGGTTGATGAGTTGGTTGGCAAGACGCTGAAAGCGGTCGATCGTACGGCTCAGGAATACGGCCGGCTCTGATGTAGCCGAAGGTCCTGCGGACCTTTTCGCGGGCAAGCCTCGCTCCTACAGGTTTATTGTCGACCTCGGATTTTAGGCCTGACACATAACCTGTAGGAGCGAGGCTTGCCCGCGAAAGCTTTTGCCGATTCACCCCACCTCTCACCTTTTGCACAAAGCCCGTGCACCCCCGCCAACCCCGCCCTTTTACCGCGCACGCTACCCAGTTTTTTCATCACTCCCACCGACATATTTCCTAATTTTCCTTCTCCCCACCTTGGTCCAACATCGACCTCGCCAGTCAGCCGAACACTGCCCACCCAAAGGTCCATCAGAGACCACCCGTGGCAGCTCTTCTCCAAAGGCTGCTGGCCGTACTGCCCATGACAAAACTAAATCAACAGCTTTGGGAGTGCTCCATGATCAAGTCCTTGCTAACCCGCGTCGCTCATCCACTGGCGATCACCGCCATCGCCGCCACGGTCGCCACCAGCGCCCAGGCCGGCACCCTGTCCATCGGCCATACCACATGGGTCGGTTACGGCACGCTCTACCTCGCCCAGGACCTGGGCTACTTCAAGGAAGGCGGTTTGACCGTCGAGTTGCCCGTCGTCGAAGAGGCTTCGATGTACATGGCTGCGCAAGCCTCGGGCGAATTGTCCGGCTCGGCGTCGACCATCGACGAAGTACTGAAATACCGTCCGCAATTCTGCTTCAAGGCCGTAGCCGCACTCGATGACAGCCATGGCGGCGACGGTGTTCTGGTGGGCAAGGACATCAAGAGCCTGCAGGAGCTGAAAGGCAAAGCCGTGGCGGTGAACGAAGGTTCGACTTCGCAGTTCTGGCTGTCGTACTTGCTGAAAAAACACGGCATGAGCATGAGCGACATCACCGTGCAGAACATGACGGCCGACGACGCCGCCACCGCGTTCATCGCCGGTCGTGTGCCTGCCGCCGTGACCTGGGAACCGCACCTGTCGATGGTGCGTGACAAGAAACAAGGCAAAGTGCTGATCGACAGCAGCAGCACGCCTGGCGTGATTGTCGATGTGGTCGCGCTCAACTGCACGGTCATCGAGAAACAGCCGGAAGACGTCAAGGCGTTGGTCGCCGGTCTGTACAAAGCAGTGCAGTACACCAAGGACCATCCGCAGGAAGCCTACAAAATCATGGCCAAGGGTGTTGGCGGCTACCTCGCCGATCCGAAGGAACTGGAAGCCGCCGCGCAAGGCGTGCGCTTCTACGATCAGGCCATGAGCGAAAAACTCCTGGGCTCGCCGGGCAATCCGGGCGACAGCGAACCGTTGATCAAACTGGCCAACGAAACCGCCAGTGAATTGCAGGGCAAACCCTACAACGTCAGCAATGACGACCTGATCGACAACCGTTTCGTCAGCCCGCTGTAGGAGGTTCGCATGTTCAAGCGCAATTCATGGCTGAGCCGTTGCATCACGCCCAAGACCGGCTTGCCGGTTTCGGTGATCTGGAGCGCGAGCGGCCTGGCCTGGGTGTTGTTGGTTGGCCTGTGGGCCGGGTTGTCTTACGGCGGCGTGGTGCCGGGCATGTTCTTGCCGACGCCGGGCGCGGTGGTCGAAGCCGCCGTGCGCCTGAGCCGCGACGGCACGCTCGGTTTGCACGTGTGGGCCAGTCTTGAAGTGGTGGTGGTCGGTTTCGTCGTTTCGTCGCTGGTGGCGGTGCCGCTGGGGTTACTGATGGGCAGCTTCCGCATCGTTCAGGCGTTCCTCGAACCGATGGTCAATTTCATCCGCTACCTGCCGGTGACCTCGTTCGTGCCGTTGTTCATTCTGTGGATCGGTATCGGTCTGGAGCAGCGTGTCTCGGTAATCATCTTTGGTGTGTTTTTCCAGCAACTGGTGATGATCGCGGACGTGTCCAAAGGCATCTCCAAGGACTTGATCAACGCCTCTTACACACTCGGTTCGAACCGCCGCGATGCGGTGTTGCATGTGATCGCGCCGGCCTCGTTGCCGGGTGTACTCGACACCTTGCGCGTGACCATGGGCTGGGCCTGGACGTACCTGGTGGTCGCCGAACTGGTCGCCGCTTCCAGTGGCCTGGGTTACTTGAGCCTTAAGGCCATGCGCGGCTTTCAGGTGGATGTGATTTTCCTCGCCATCGCGATCATCGGCCTGTTGGGCCTGGTCACCGATCAACTGTTCCGTTTCCTTCGTCTGAGGATTGCCGCATGGGCTCAGTAACCGCCGTCAACCCGCGTATCGTCACACCGATGGCTGCCCCGGCCTACGCCGCGCCTCGTTTGCAAGTGGACAAAGTCAGCCTGCGTTACCAGAAGCCCGACGGCGGCGTGTTCACCGCGCTGGATCAGGTTTCGTTCGAAGTTCCGGATCAGCAATTCGCCGTGCTGGTCGGGCCGTCGGGCTGTGGCAAGTCGAGTTTGCTGTACCTCACCGCCGGTTTGAACGAGCCCACGGAAGGCGAGATCTACGTCGGCGGCCAGCAAGTTCAAGGGCCTGGCGCGGACCGCGGCATGGTGTTCCAGAGCTACACGCTGTTCCCGTGGCTGACCGTGCGACAGAACGTCGAGTTCGGCCTCAAGCGTCGCGGCATGGCGGCGGCGCAGCGCAAGGACATCGTCGATTACTACGTCAACGAAGTCGGCCTCAGCGGGTTCGCTGACAACTACGCCAAGCAACTGTCCGGCGGCATGATGCAGCGTGTGGCGATTGCCCGCGCTTTGGCCAATGACCCGCAGATCCTGCTGATGGACGAACCCTTCGGCGCCCTCGACAGCCAGACGCGCCTGCAAATGCAGCAGCTGTTGTTGCGCGTTTGGGGTAACAGCAAGAAGACCGTGCTGTTCGTGACCCACGACATCGACGAGGCGATTCTGCTGGGTGACCGCGTCTACGTGATGGGCGCCAGGCCTGGGCGGATCAAGCAGATTCTGGACGTGCCGATTGAACGCCCACGGACCCTGGACATGGTCATGGAGCGCTCATTCATCGAGATGAAACGCGATATTTTCGGGCTGCTGCATGATGACCTGGAGGAGGTGCATTGAGTGTCACGCAATCCCCTGTAGGAGCCGGCTTGCCGGCGATGAGGCCATAACATCCAACATCTTCGTTGACTGACCCACCGCTATCGCCAGCAAGCTGGCTCCTACAGGGGATTGTGTTTGGCAGGGGTTACGGCGCAGCCGGCAGGAGGAACCGCGCAATCACCGGCAGGTGATCGGAGATCCGCAAGGTATCGTCCTGTCGCACCGTCGCCTCGACCCGTTTGATCCGAGGGCTGTAAAACAGGTAGTCGACGGTGCGGTCCGGGCCGTTCAGGCCTGGATCATTCGGGTAGTGCGTCAGCCAACGTGCCCGATCGATGCCGCTGGCTTCATTGTTGGTCGGGATCATCGGGTACTTGTCCCACAACAGGTGCAGCGCGCTGTCGGCGGAGTAGGGCGTGCGTTGTTCGGTGGGCAGGCGTCGATATTGCCCCAGCGGCAACAGGTTGAAGTCGCCGCCGATCAGCCACGGGGTGCTATGGCTTTCGTATTTGTCGAGGACTTTGGCCACCGCCGTCACCTGAGTCTGTAACGTTTCGTCAGGTTGGGTGGCGCGGTCCAGATGGGTGTTGAGGACGGCCAATTGCCCGCCGTCACTCAACGGCAGGTAAGTGACCAGCAAGGCATTTTTCGGCTGGAACTGACGGCTGATGAAGTTAGTCGGCGCGACCGGCAGTTGCAGGCGTTCGGCGTGTTCGATCCGGTAGCGGCTGAGGGTTGCCAGTTGCCGGCCGACACTGCCGAAGATGTGCGGTTGCGGGACGAAGTCGGCTTTCCAGTCGAAGGCATGGGCGCTGCACGGATAGAGATCGGCGAGGCGTTCCTGAAGCAGTTTGAACTGGTTCTGGTAATCGCTGGCCTTGGCGCCGTCATCGAGCTCTTGCAGCAACACGAGGTCCGGTTGTTCGTCGCGAATCACCCGCGCCACTTCATCGAGGCTGAAGGCCATGTCTTCAGGCGTCGGTTTTTCGTCGTCGCCGGCGGCCAGGTCATTCCAGAACACATAGCGCTTACCCGCCAGGTACTGAACGTTCCAGGTCATCACTTTCAACGCCTGGCCGGGCACCAGTGTCGGTGCTTGAGCGTTGCAACTGACGGGCAAAACTTCCTTGGCTTCGGGGCGCCAGGTCAGGCTGTAGATCAGCAAGGCAATCAGGCCGATTGCTATCAACAGGCCCAGCAGGGTGTAGCGCAGTAGTCGGGTCATGGCTCGGCTTATAGCGTTACAAAAGATGGACCCGAGCATAACCGAGAGCCGGGCCGAAGCCCACGATCAGAGCGGCCGGTCGATTTTCTCGGGAACGTCGCTGATCAGCATGAACAAACGGAACAACACCACGCTGGTGAACAGTTGCAGGAAGCTGTGGGCGCTGTCGATCAGCAGGGAAATCACCGGGTTCTGCGGTTCCGGATACACGTTGAGCGTCACACCCTTGAGCACCCACAACGGGCCCATCACACACAGGATGCACACCAGAATGCGCAGGAAATGACCGCGGGTCAGGCGCAGGCTTTCCTTCATTGCCGCCAGCGGCGCCAGGCCGCGCAGCACCAGCAGGTATTCGCTGAACGCCAACGTCACCATCAGCCAGATGCCCGGCAGGAAGTACAACGACAGGCCGAGCAGGATCATCAATGTATTGAGCGCCGTGAGCAGGGCGAAGCGCGGCCACAGGTACGCGGACCTCGCCAGCAGGTCACGGTTGCGCGGCGATTCGCCACGGCTGCGCGCGTCGAGAAACAGGATCAGGGCGGCGGTGTACAGCGGGTATACCAGCAGGCCGACGATCACGCTCACGCCGGGAAAGCTGTCCGGCACGGTGTTGTGGTCGACCACTTGTTGCAGCAGCGCTTCGAAAATCACCAGCGGCAGGCACAGCCGCACGATCTGGCTCAGATTGCGCTTGAAGAAATACAGCGAGTCACGCAGTACATCGAACGGATTCATCAGTCGGTATCGCAGGTTGAAAGCAGTGGCCCACTTTAACCGATGCAGCGCGTCGGGGCGCAAACGTAAACGTTCGGTAAAGGTCATTGAAACAACTTGTTTCAGCCTCCATTAAGGTCGAGCGCCGTATCCTCCCTGGAGAAGGTCAACGATTTCCCCGGCAATCTACGAGGTCGCCATGAACACCGAAGAGCAAACCCTGATCGATGGACTGTTTTCCCGGCTGCAACAGGCCGAAACGGACGCAGCCCCGCGCGATGCCCTGGCCGAGGCGCGGATCAAGGAACATCTGGCTCGCCAACCCGCGGCGGGCTACTTCATGACCCAGGCGATTCTGGTGCAAGAGGCAGCGATCAAGAGCCTCGACGCACAGAACAAGCAACTCACCGAGCAAATCCAGCAATTGCAGGCCGAACTGCAATCGGCCAAGTCCCAGGCACCTGCTCCGGCGCCGAGCAGCGGTGGGTTCCTGTCGAGCATTTTCGGTGGCAGTTCCCGTGAAACGCCTGCGCCAAGTGCACCGCCCTCCAGCGGCGGCTGGCGTGAGCCGGGACGGCCTTCGTTCAACGCGCAGCCGCCACAGCAGAATTTCGCTGCGCCGCCACCGCAGCAGAACTACGCGCCGCAACAGCAGGCGCCGGCGGTTGGCAGCGGTTTCCTCGGCGGCGCACTGAAAACTGCAGCGGGTGTGGCGGGTGGCGTGATGCTGGCACAAGGCATCAGCAGCCTGTTCCATCACAACCAGCAGCCGGAAGTGGTGGAAGTGATCAAGGAAGAGCCGGCTCAGGTCAACGATCACAGCGGTGACAACGGCTGGGACGATGACCAGCGCGTGGCTGACAACTCCCAAGACTATGCCGACACCGACTACAACGATGACAGTTCATCGTTCTTCGGCGGCGACGACGATTCCTTCGTCTGACACGCCATTCGTCCGGAGCGCTGCGGCGCTCCGGGCCGATTATTCGCGGAACAATCCTCCGGGCTGGCATACTGGGCAACTTTTCGGGCCCGGTGCCTGATCCCGCCTGCGCGAAAGAGGATGCACGGTGAAAAAAATTGCAGTGTTCGCCGATGTCCAGAACCTCTACTACACCGTGCGTCAGGCCTATGGTTGCCACTTCAACTACGCCGCGCTGTGGGCTGACATCAGCAAGCAGGGCGATATCGTCGAAGCCTATGCCTACGCGATCGATCGCGGCGACAGCAAACAGCAGCAGTTCCAGCAGATCCTGCGCAACCTCGGTTTCACCGTGAAGCTCAAACCCTACATCCAGCGCAGCGACGGCTCGGCCAAGGGCGACTGGGACGTGGGCATCACCCTCGACATCATGGACGCCGCCGATCACGTCGACGAAGTGGTGCTGGCCTCCGGCGACGGTGATTTCGACATGTTGCTGGAGCGCATCATCGCCAAGCATGGCGTGCAAGCGGTGGCCTACGGCGTACCGGGCCTGACGGCCAACTCGCTGATCCGCGCCGCCAGCCGCTACGTGCCGATCGAAGGCGCGTTGCTGCTCAAGAATTGATTTTTACGGAGTTGAAACAGGTTTGGAACGCATAGCAGTCATCGACTTTGAAACCACCGGGATCTCCCCGAGCAGCAGCTGCCGGGCCACGGAAATTGCCGTGGTGATCCTTGAACAGGGGCGCATCGTCGAGCGTTACCAAAGCCTGATGAACGCCGGCGTACGCGTCCCGGCCTTCATCGAACAACTGACCGGCATCAGCAACGCCATGCTGCGCACCGCGCCATCGGCGGAACAGGTGATGAACGAGGTCAACGAATTTGTTGGCACCACGCCGCTGCTGGCGCACAACGCCGCGTTCGACCAGAAGTTCTGGGACTTTGAACTGGGGCGGATCAAGCGTACGCGGTTGCAGAATTTTGCCTGCTCGCTGCTACTGGCCCGTCGGTTGATGCCGGCTGCACCGAATCACAAGCTCGGCACCCTCACCACCTTCGCCCAACTGCCTGACACCGGTAAAGCTCACCGGGCGATGGCTGACGCCGAGATGGCGGCCAACCTGACGGCGCATCTGGCGCAGGAATTGCGGCAGAAGCATGGGTTGCGCGAGTTGTCCCATGATCTGCTGGTCAGCCTGCAGAAAGTCCCGGCGGCCAAAATCAACGAACACCTCAAGCGCCATCGCGGGTTTTAAGTTCAGCGGTGTTCGGACGGGCCTCTTCGCGGGCAAGCCTCGCTCCTACGGGTACGATGAAATCCTGTAGGAGCGAGGCTTGCCCGCGAAACGTCATCCGCATCACTACTTACCGTTCCCCTCCAACTGCCCCAACGGCACGCGCTTCTCTATCGCGCTCGACAACACAATCGACGTCTTGCTGAACCCGAATGTGGCAATCCGGTTGATCAGCTCTTCCAGCTCCGGCATCGAACCCACCGCCGCTTGCATGATCACGCACGGATCACCCGTCACCCGGTGACATTCGGTCAGCTGTGGGATTTTGATCAGGTCGTCGTAGGCTTTCTGGTTGCCGTGCTGATTCAGGCGCAGTTCGATCACGCACTGGATCGGCAAGCCCAGCTTGGCCATGTCGACTTTCGCCTGATAACCGGTAATCACCCCGCTGGCCTCAAGTTTGGCCACGCGCTCGGCCACGGCCGGGGCGGACAGGTTCACTTTGCGTGCGAGGTCGGCGTAGGACGCACGACCGTTTTCCAGTAGGGCGCTGAGGAGCATGCGGTCGTATTTGTCCATGAGCGAATTCCTGAAAAATGGCTGACTTTCGAAAGCACGGTTTATAGCGCTGATCTCCGTGATTTGAAAAGTGTACCGGCGCTATAAACAGGTTTTGTAACTTATTTTCTGCTGTTCGCCTTTCTAGAATAGCTGTTCATTTGTCCTTGCCTGCGAGCTGCCCCCCATGCCTGGCCTCCGTCGTTTTCCCTTGCCGTTGATCGCTGCCTTTTTCGCCTTGTACGTGATTTGGGGCTCGACTTACCTGGTGATCCGCATTGGCGTGGAGTATTGGCCGCCCTTGTTGCTCGCCGGTATTCGCTTCGTCATTGCTGGCACGTTGATGTACGCGTTCCTGCGCTGGCGCGGGGCACCTGCACCGACCTGGGCGCAGTGGAAAGCGGCGGGGATCATCGGGATTTTGCTGCTGGCGTGCGGTAACGGCGGGGTCAGTGTGGCGGAGCACATGGGCGTCGCTTCCGGCGTCGCGGCATTGGCGGTGGCGACGGTGCCGTTGTTTACCTTGCTCTGCGGATATTTCTGGGGTGCGCGTAATACCCGTCTCGAATGGGCGGGGATTGTGCTCGGGTTGATCGGCATCGCCATGCTCAACCTCGGTTCCAACCTGCAATCGAGCCCGCTGGGTGCGATGTTGCTGATCTTTGCGGCGGCGGCCTGGGCGTTCGGTTCAGTCTGGAGCAAACACTTGCCGTTGCCCCAGGGCGCGATGGCCAGTGCCGTGGAAATGCTGGTGGGCGGCGTGGCGTTGCTGATCGGCAGTGCGCTGAGCGGCGAACACATGGAAGCCATGCCACCGATTGAAGGGTGGGCGGCGTTGGCCTACCTGACCTTCTTCGGTTCGATCATCGCCTTCAATGCCTACATGTACCTGTTGAAAAACGTGCGTCCGGCAGCGGCCACCAGTTATGCCTACGTCAACCCGGCGGTGGCGGTGTTGCTGGGGATCGTGTTTGTCGGCGAGACCATCGGCATCGAAGAAGCCCTGGCCATGCTGGTGATCATCAGTGCCGTGGTGTTGATCGGTTTGCCGCAGTGGCGCCGGGCGCCGGAACGACCTGCTGCGGTGGTGCAGACAGAATCGAGTGTGAATTAGGGTAAACTGCGCGCCATTGCACACTTGTTTCGCACAACCGCGCTGAATTTTCCTACGGTAATCCCATGACTTTCGCCACCCTTGGCCTGATCGAACCCTTGCTGCGCTCTCTCGAGACGCTCGGCTACCAGACCCCGACGCCGGTTCAGGCGCAAGCCATTCCGGCGGTGCTGGCCGGTCGCGACCTGATGGCCGCCGCCCAGACCGGCACCGGCAAGACCGCCGGTTTCGCGCTGCCGCTGCTGCAATTGCTGGCCATGGAAGGGCCGAAAGTCACCGCCAACTCGGTGCGCGCATTGATTCTGGTGCCGACCCGCGAACTGGCCGAGCAGGTTCACGAAGCCGTGCGTCAGTACGCCGAGAACCTGCCGCTGAGCACTTATGCGGTGTATGGCGGCGTCAGCATCAACCCGCAAATGATGAAGTTGCGCAAAGGCGTCGACCTGTTGGTGGCGACGCCGGGCCGTCTGCTCGATCTGTTCCGCCAGAACGCGCTGAAGTTCAACCAGTTGCAAACCCTGGTGCTGGACGAAGCCGACCGCATGCTCGACCTGGGCTTTTCCGAGGAGCTGGGGAACATTTACCGCGTGCTGCCGAAGAAACGTCAGACACTGCTGTTCTCCGCGACCTTCTCCGATGCGATTCGCCTGCTGGCCGGGCAAATGCTCAATGATCCGCTGAGCATCGAAGTCAGCCCGCGCAACGTTGCCGCCAACACCGTTAAACAGTGGGTGGTGACGGTGGACAAGAAGCGCAAGCCGGAGCTGTTCATCCACCTGCTGCGCAAGGGCAAGTGGAAGCAGGTGCTGGTATTCGCCAAGACCCGTAATGGCGTGGACGCGCTGGTGGAAAAACTCCAGGGCCTGGGCATCAACGCCGACGGCATCCATGGCGACAAACCTCAGGCTACGCGTCAACGTGCGCTGGACCGTTTCAAGGCCAGCGAAGTACAGATCCTGGTGGCCACCGATGTCGCGGCCCGTGGTCTGGACATTGAAGATTTGCCATTGGTGGTCAATTTCGACCTGCCGATCGTGGCAGAGGACTACATCCACCGCATCGGTCGTACCGGCCGTGCGGGTGCCACCGGGCAGGCCATTTCGTTGGTCTGCGCCGATGAAGTGAATTTGCTGTCGGCCATTGAGACGTTGACGCGTCAGACGTTGCCTCGGCAGATGGAACACGATTTCGAACCTGAGCACCGTGTGCCGGACACCGATGCCAGCGGTCAGGTGGTGAAGAAGCCGAAAAAACCGAAGAAGCCGAAGACGTCCAGCGGCGGTAAACGCAATCTGGGTAAATGGGTTGAGAGCGGGGATGCTTCGGCGCCGGAGCCTTCGATCAAGCCTGTGCGTAAGGTGCCGGTGTTTAATACTGGGCCGCGTAAGCGTAAGCCTTGATTGATTGCGGCGACTGTTAGGCCGCCTTCGCGGGCAAGCCTCGCTCCTACAGATTAGTGGTGTCCTGTAGGAGCGAGCGGTGCGGCGACCCGACTTGCCCGCGAAGGGCGCAACTCGGTCTCAAGCCTTGCGCTTGAGCCACTCCACCATCCCCAACCCCGCCGCTCGCCCACTGGCGAAACACGCAGTCAGCAGATAACCGCCCGTCGGCGCTTCCCAATCCAGCATTTCCCCCGCGCAGAACACGCCAGGCAACTGCTTGAGCATCAAACGTTCATCCATTGCCTCGAACATCACGCCACCGGCAGTGCTGATGGCTTCGTCCAGTGGACGGGTTTTCACCAATGTCAGCGGCAACGCCTTGATCGCTTTAGCCAACAACGCCGGATCGGCGAAGCATTCTGCCGGCGTCAATTCGCGCAGCAGTGCCGCTTTCACGCCATCTATCCCGAGCTGACTGTGCAGATGTTTGGACATTGAACGAGACCTGCGCGGTTTGCTCAGCGCCGCCTGAACTTTATCCACAGGCCGGCCCGGCAACAGGTCGAGATGAATGGTCGCCGAGCCCTGCTGATTGATCGCTTCGCGGATGGGCGCCGACAGGGCGTAGATCAAACTGCCTTCAATCCCGGTGGCCGTGATCACACATTCCCCAAGCCGAGGGATGTCGTCATTGAGACCGATCGCGATATTTTTCAGCGGCGCGCCGGCGAATTTGCTGACCATCAATTCGCTCCAGGCCTGCACCTCGAAGCCGCAATTACTCGGCTGCAGCGGCGCCAGTCCTACGCCGTGCTGCTCCAGTGGCAGCATCCACGTGCCGTCCGAACCCAGGCGCGACCAACTGCCGCCACCGAGGGCGAGCAGCGTTGCTTCGGGCTTCAGGGTTTTTTCACCCTCAGGACTTTCAACACGCAAACCACCGTTGTTATCCCAGCCGAGCCAACGATGGCGGGTGTGGATAACTACGCCGGCCTCTCGCAACCGTTTGAGCCAGGCGCGCAACAGCGGCGCGGCTTTCATGTCGGTCGGAAACACCCGGCCGGAGCTGCCGACAAAGGTTTCGATGCCCAGGTCATGAATCCACTGGCACAGCGCCTCGGCACCAAAGGCTCGCAGCAGCGGTGCAATCTGCGGTGCACGCTCGGCGTAGCGTGAGAGGAACGCCGGGTACGCTTCGGAATGGGTGATGTTCATGCCGCCCACGCCAGCGAGGAGAAATTTCCTGCCGACCGAAGGCATGCCGTCGTACAGATCGACCTTGATCCCTGCCTGGCTCAACACTTCGGCCGCCATCAGGCCGGCGGGGCCGCCGCCGATGATGGCGACTTTAGGGGGGAGGGCGGCGGAAGATTGGGTCATGGTGTGCGCTGCGGTTCGGCGGAATAAGCCGGGCATTCTACCAGCACGGTTAACTGTAGGAGCGAGCCTGCTCGCGATGGCGGTGGGTCAGTCAAAATCGATGTTGGATGTGAGGGCCTCATCGCGAGCAGGCTCGCTCCCACATTGGTTCCGGGGTGTTCATAAAATAGTGATCAAAAAACAACCAGCGCTCTGCATGCCATATGCAGCATGGCCTGTAGGCCCTTTCGCTCAGGTTATCCACAGGCAGTTCCACAGGCATTGTGGGTAAAGGCGCACACCTCAATGACAACCTGATGACGCCCACACCCGCTGTGCGCTGTGATGCAGGATGCCGTGCCGCCGCGCCAACGCCTTGCGGTCCTTGCTGTAGCCGCCGCCGATCACCCCGACCACCGGAATATCCCGCCCGAGGCAATGGCGCATCACGCTTTCATCCCGAGCGGCCACGCCTTCGTCTGTCAGCTTCAGGTAACCGAGCGCGTCGTCCTTATGCACATCGACACCGGCGTCGTATAGCACCAGGTCCGGCTGGTAGAGCGGCAGCAAATAATTCAGCGCGTCGTCGACGACCTTGAGGTAGTCGGCATCGCCCATGCCCTTGGGCAGCGGGATGTCCCAGTCACTTTCGGCCTTGCGTGCAGGAAAGTTCTTCTCGCAGTGCAGGGAAACGGTCACCGCGTCCGGGGTGTTGTGCAGAATCCGCGCAGTCCCGTCGCCCTGATGCACGTCGCAATCGAAGATCAGCACCCGATTCACACGACCGCTTTCCAGCAGGTAATGGCTGATCACCGCCAGGTCGTTAAAGATGCAGAACCCCGCCGGGTAGTCGTAATGCGCGTGATGCGTGCCGCCGGCCAAGTGACAGGCCAATCCATGTTCCAGCGCCTGTTCCGCCGCCAGTAGCGAACCGCCGACCGCCCGCACCGTGCGCCGGGCCAGGGCTTCGTTCCACGGCAGGCCAAGACGCCGCTGGTCTTCGCGGGACAACTCGCCGCTCATGTAGCGTTCGATATAGGCAGCGTCATGTGCGAGGGCGAGAATTTCCGGCGGGCAGAGTTCCGGGCGCAGCAGGTCGGCGTCCCGGGTCAGCCCGCTGTCCACCAGGTGATCGCGCAGCAGGCGAAACTTGTCCATGGGGAAGCGGTGTTCCGCCGGGAACTCGGGGCTGTAGTCTTCGTGGTAGATCAGTGGCAGCGGCATGACGGGCTTTTATGAGTACGGCGTGTAGGAATGAGTGAACGATCCTACCAGCGATGTAGACTTGCGGCATGGAAACGGAGGGGCACGATGGAGCCGATACTGGAACTCGAGAGCGCGCGACTGCTGTTGCGGCAGTGGCGTGACGAGGATTTGCCGGCGTTTGCGGCGATGTGCGCCGATCCACAGGTGATGCGTTATTTCCCGGCGCCCTTGAGTCGACTGGAAAGTGCTTCGCTGATCGGACGGATTCGTGGGCATTTCGCCGAGCATGGTTTTGGTCTCTGGGCGCTGGAGCGCAAGGACACCGGTGCATTCATCGGTTTTACCGGGCTCGGCGTGGTCGGTTTCGACGCGCCTTTCACGCCGGCCATCGAGATTGGCTGGCGCCTGGCCCGCGAACACTGGGGCTTGGGTTACGCCAGTGAGGCGGCGTGGACCGCTCTGCGCTGCGGGTTTGACCGGGTGGCGCTGCAAGAAGTCGTGTCCTTCACCACGGAAACCAACACGCCATCGCAGAAAGTCATGCAGGCCATCGGTATGCACCATGATTCAGCCGGTGACTTCGACCACCCGAAACTCGCGGTCGATCATCCTCTGCGTCACCATGTGCTGTACCGCATCACCCGTGAACAATGGCTGCAAACCTTGCATGGATAAGACGGCCCGGACGTTTACAATGGCGCCAATGATGGCCCTGGCCGGAAACTGAATCGACCGCCGCAGCCAAGACTGCGCGGCATTGCGATGTGTGAGGAGAGTCTGAATGAGCCAAGTGTTGGATGATCTGGTCGATTTGCTGACCCTGGAACCGATCGAAGAAAACCTGTTCCGTGGCCGCAGCCAGGACCTGGGCTTTCGTCAGTTGTTCGGCGGCCAGGTGATCGGTCAGTCCCTGTCGGCGGCCAGCCAGACGGTCGAAGTCGCGCGTCATGTGCATTCGATGCACGGTTATTTCCTGCGTCCGGGCGATTCCACGTTGCCCGTGGTGTATCAGGTTGATCGGGTTCGCGACGGCGGCAGTTTCAGCACACGTCGGGTCACGGCGATCCAGAAGGGCAACCCGATCTTCACGTGCAGCGCATCGTTCCAATATGACGAAAAAGGCTTCGAGCATCAGGGCCAGATGCCGACGGTGGTCGGGCCGGAAAACCTGCCCTCGGAACTGGAGCTGACCCATCAGCGCGCGCACCTGATCCCCGAGCACATGCGTGAAAAACTGCTGTGCCCGAAGCCGATCGAATTCCGTCCGGTCACCGAGAAAGATCCCTACAACCCGCAGCCATCCGACCCGGTCAAGTACGTCTGGTTTCGCGCCGACGGCGCGTTGGCCGACTCCCCGGCGCTGCACAAATACCTGCTGGCCTACGCGTCGGACTTCAATCTGCTGACCACCTCGATGTTGCCCCATGGCAAGTCGGTCTGGCAGAAAGACATGCAGGTCGCCAGCCTCGATCACGCGCTGTGGTTCCATGCGGATCTGCGTGCCGATGACTGGTTGCTGTACGCGATGGACAGCCCGTGGGCCGGCAATTCCCGTGGGTTCAGCCGTGGCAGCGTGTTCAATCGCGCCGGGCAACTGGTGGCGTCGGTCACTCAGGAAGGCCTGATCCGTCACCGCAAGGATTGGGCATGAGCCTGGCCGAGGTGCGGCACTGGGTGTTCGACATGGACGGCACCCTGACGGTGGCCGTGCATGACTTCGCGGCGATTCGCGTGGCGCTGGCGATCCCGGCCGAAGACGACATCCTGACCCACCTCGCCGCGCTGCCGGCTGCTGAAGCCGCGGCCAAACATGCATGGTTGCTGGAGCATGAACGGGATCTGGCGCTGGGTTCGAAACCGGCGCCGGGTGCTGTGGAACTGGTGCGCGAGTTGGCGGGGCGCGGTTATCGCCTGGGCATCCTTACGCGCAATGCTCGGGAACTGGCGCATGTGACGCTGGAGGCCATTGGCCTGGCGGACTGCTTCGCGGTGGAGGATGTGCTGGGGCGTGACGAAGCGCCGCCCAAGCCGCACCCCGGTGGTTTGTTGAAATTGGCCGAGGCCTGGAACGTGCCGGCGAGCGAGATGGTGATGGTCGGTGATTACCGGTTTGATCTGGATTGCGGAAGAGCGGCGGGGGCGCGGACGGTGTTGGTGAATTTGCCGGATAACCCGTGGCCTGAGCTGACTGATTGGCATGCGGCGGATTGCGTGGCGTTGCGGGAAATGTTGTTGGCTTGAGGGACCCTTCGCGGGCAAGCCTCGCTCCTACGAGGTTTTGCATGCGCCTGTAGGAGCGAGCGGTGCGGCGACCCGACTTGCCCGCGAAGGCGTCATCACTGCCCGAACAACACTTTCTGCCCCTCCGGCGACGTAAACATCCCATCCCCGTTATGCCCAACCCCGGGCACTTCGATCAATTGCTGATTCAATCCTTGCGGATGGCTACGCTTCAAAAACTCAAAATAACTGCGCCCGCGAATCAATCGATTAGCGCCCTGGGCTTTCGCCTCACAACTTTTATCCAGTGCCGGATGGTTCGGATCAATGTCCTGCTGCCCCAGTAGATAAACGATGTCACGCTGAACGTAGTTTTCCTCCAGTTGCGCGGGCGTTTGTCCTTCGGCGTAAGCGGGCAAATCTGACAAGCCGTACTTCCAGCGATTGAACGCCGGGCAACCGGCGTGACTGAACGCCACTGGCCGCCGTTCATCGAAATACGCGTAGGAAGACGGGTTGGCAATGACGTAGCGCACGTGCACGCCAGCCGCCTTGAGCTCCGGTTGATCGTGACTCAACAACGCATAACGCTGAACCACCTGAGCGCCGCCGGAGTGGCCCGCGATGACGACATCCTTCACATCCGGAAACTGTCGACGATCGCCGAGCCGGGCGATGATCTGGTCGAGCGCCGCGTAGGAACTCAGGGCAAACGGAGCGGTGGATAAACCGCCAGCCATCCAGTCATTGCCCTGCCAACGCAACACGGTGTCGGCGACTGGATGGAGTGCTACGTCAGTTTCATTGAGAAATTGCGGAGCGATCACCAACGTATTGGCGCTTTGCCCGGCTTGCTCTGCCGCCCGCTCGGCACTCTGGCGGTAGGTTTCAGCATTGCGCAACCGACCATGGATGATGATCAGCACGCGCTCGATTTTCGCCGGCGCCGGGCCGATGCCCACCGCCATCTCACCTTCTTTCAACAAGAGTCGGCCGGGGCTGATCTCCTTGACCCCATGCTCGTCAGCCTGGGTGCAGGTGCAAGTAAACAACAACATCAACAACCACTTTTTCATTTACAGATTTTTCGCCGCAAAGGTATCGCACTGGCCCACCTGGCCTTGCGCAAATCCGGTTTTGAACCAGCGCACCCTTTGCGCCGACGTGCCATGGGTAAACGAGTCCGGCACCACGCGACCCTGGCCTTGCTGCTGCAAGCGGTCGTCGCCGATGGCGTTGGCGGCATTCAAGGCTTCTTCGATGTCGCCCGGCTCCAGCCAGTTCAGGCGTTGCTGTGCATTGTTGGCCCAGACACCCGCGAGGCAATCCGCTTGCAGTTCCTGACGCACCAACAAACCACCGTCACCTTCCATTTGCCGGCCTTGCTGACGGGCGGCCTGAATTTTCGCGGAAACGCCGAGCAAGGTCTGAACATGGTGTCCGACTTCGTGAGCGATCACGTAGGCCTGAGCGAAATCACCCGCAGCGGCAAAGCGTTGCGACATTTCCTGGAAGAAACTCATGTCCAGGTAAACCTTCTGGTCTGCTGGGCAATAGAACGGCCCGGTCGCCGAGGTGGCCAGGCCGCACGCCGAGTTCACCCGGTTGCTGAACAGCACCAGCGTAGGATCTTTATACTGCCGGCCGGCCTGCTGGAAAATCTGGCCCCAGGTGTCTTCGGTGTCACCGAGGATCGAACGGACGAATTCCGCCCCTTCATCATTGGCTGGCGGTGCCTTGCGGGTTTGCGTCGGTGCCGGTGCCGATTGCTCGGTCATCTGCCCGGTGAGTTGGCCGAGGATCTGCAACGGGTCCTGGCCGGTGATCCAGCCGATCCCGACAATCAGAATGATCGCGGTCAGGCTCAGGCCCTTGCCGCCACCAAAACGCATCCCGCCGCCACCACCGCCGACATCATCACCACGGGCATCGACCACGTTGTCGCTGCGTCGGCCTTTTTTCCATAGCATGTGGGAATCCTCTGATTATCGTGGGGATGAGTGTTGCTGGTGAGTGGGAGCGGCGCCAGTCCGGTCGTCCGGCTTTTATGCGGGCGGGAACATTACTGAGTGTATTGAACGTGGATAGCCCATCGAATTCCGTCAGGTGATGGGTTTTTTATGACGTCAGGGCGAACGCCCTATGACTTGTAGGAGCCGGCTTGCCGGCGATGGCGATCTTATGGACGCTATCGCCGGCAAGCCGGCTCCTACGAAAAGCAGTCCGGTGCTTACCGGTCGAACGCATCCCACACCGGCGCGAAGTCAGGGCTGACCAGTCGTTCGCGTTTCGACAATCCGGCAATCAACGCCCGGTCTTCGTCATTGAGCTGGACTTCGAGCGAGGCCAGGTTGGCCAGTTGATTAGCCTCGCTGCTGGCCTTGGGGATCGCCGCAACGTTCGGTTGATCAAGCAGCCATTTGAGCGCCACTTGTGTTGGCAGAACCCCGTGTCTGGCGGCGATCTGCTGGATTTGCGGGATGTCCGAGACCTTGTTGCGGGCCAGCGGCGAGTAGGCCGTCAGTGCCAGGTCATGTTGACGGGCGTAGTCCAGCAGCGCGTTTTGTCCGAGCAACACGTGGTATTCGACCTGAATGGCTGACAGCGGCGCGCCCAGTTCTTCGACGACTTTGCGCAGCAGCGGCAGCGGAAAATTCGCCACGCCGATATTGCGCGCCAGGCCTTGCTCCTTGAATGACACCAGGGTTTCGATCGTGCGTGGCAGGTCCCAATCGGTGGTCGGCCAGTGGATCATGAACAGGTCAACGTAATCGCTGCGCAAGGCCTTGAGGCTGCGGTCCATGGAATGGCGCATGGCATCGGGTTGCAGTTGATCCCACCAGACTTTGGTGGTGACGTGGATCTGCTTGCGAGGCGTAGGACTGTTCACCAGCGCCTGACCGACGGCCTCTTCGTTGTTGTAGGCGGCAGCAGTGTCGATATGCCGATAACCCAACTTCAACGCCTGTTCAACGGCGCGTGTGCATTCTTCGCCGAGCATCGGCCAGGTGCCGAGGCCGAGTTTGGGCATGTTCAAGCCCTGTGCATTAACGATGCGCTGCATGGTCGATCTCCTGTTCGTAAGCAGTGATGCCGGCGATATGTCGCGCGGCGATGTAGCCGAACGTCAGCGCCGGGCCGAGATTAATGCCGCCGGCGGGGTAATGCCCGCCCATGATGCTGGCCATGTCGCCGCCCGCAGCGTACAGCCCGGTGATGGCCTGGCCGGATTCGCCGAGGACCTGGGCGTGTTGATTGACCTTGAGCCCGGCGAAGGTGCCGAAGCAGCCGGGCTGGACCTTCACCGCGTAAAACGGCCCTTGCTCGATGGGGGCGACGCACGGGTTGGGTTGCTGCAAGGCGTCACCCTGTTTGCGGTTGTAAGGCGTCGAACCGCGGCCAAACAAGGGGTCTTCACCGTTGCGCGCATGCTGGTTGTAGTCCGCCACAGTGCTGCGCAACCCGTTCGGGTCGATGCCGCAGGCGTGGGCCAATTCCTCGATCGTGTTGCCGGTTTTCAGATAGCCGCTGCGGATAAAGGATGACAACGGAACCGGAAACGGCCGAGAGATGCCCAGTCCATATCGGCGTTGAAAACCATGGGTGCAAATCAGCCAGGAGGCAACCTCTTCGCCGGCAGGCGCAGCGGCAACCATGGCCGTTACATAGTCGTAGTAGCCGTTCGCTTCATTGACGAAGCGCTGGCCGTTGCTCAGTACGCCGATGATCCCCGGTTTGCCCCGTTCGATGATGTGCGGGAAGTGACCGATGCTGCCATCCCTGTGTGGCACTTGCGAGACCGGTGCCCACGCTACGGGAGAGGCCATGTTGGTGTTGACCCGGGCCCCGGCGCTTTCGCCCAGGCGCAAACCGTCACCGGCCACGCCGAGGGGGGGCAGCGCCCAGTGTTCGTTGCCGGTCGGTGTGCGCGGGAACAGTGCCTTGCGCCGCTCGATGTCATTGGCAAACCCACCGGCCGCAAGCACCACAGCCTTGCGCGCATGGATGCGGACCTTGCCCTTGGCGGTGCTCACCAGCGCGCCCCGGACCTGATCGCCTTCGCGAAGCAACTCGCTGACAGGCGCCGATTCCCAGAGCAGCACGCCAAGGTCTTCGGCAGATTTTGCCAGGCGTGCGACCAGCGCCACGCCGTTGACCAGCTGCATCGCCCGGCCATGCACAATCAGGTCGAGCAGGTGCCGGGTGAAGCGCCGGGTGACGTGCCACGCGGCGGGCACCGAACGGGTCAGGTTGAGAAACGCGGCCAGGTCCGCCCCTGCCATGATTGGCATGCCCATGAACGAAGTTTCCCGCATGGTTTTGCGAAGACGCCTCAGCAGCTTGCCGACTTTTCGCCCGTCATAGGGTGCAGCGATCACCGAACGTCCGCCCGTTCCGGCACCGGGCGTATCGCCATGTATGTCGGCGATGGCATTGCCATCGGCGAATTGCAGCGAGGTGTGCTGTTCGAAAAAGGCGACCATCCGTGGGCCCGCCTCAAGGAACGCATCGATCATTGCCGGTTCGTAGCGCTCACCGAGTTCATGCTTGAGATAGGTGCGCGGCAACTCGACGTCTTCGACGATGCCGGCGCGGCGGGCCAGAGGATTGCACGGCACCCAGGCCCAGCCGCCGGACCACGCCGTGGCTCCGCCGAATACCGGGTCTTTCTCCACCACGATGACTTTCAATCCGTGCCATGCAGCGGTGACCGCTGCCGATAACCCGGCTGCACCGGAGCCGACGACCAATACATCGCAGTCGATGTCTGGTGAGCTGTGGGATTCGGCAGGCATTGTTTAAAACTCCAGTGCATATTTTTAGAATTGGATTCCAGAAAATATAGCGACGTGAATCCGCTCGGCAACCACTCAGCCGATAAAACGGGCGGTTACCGAACAAGCAGTTCCAGATTTCGCATTAGGCGGTTTGTCTTCTAGAATCGGGCAAATTTCAGGCGGAACCTTCCATGGCCGGCAGTCAGATCGAACGTGTTTTCAGCGTGCTGGAAAGCCTCACCAGTGACCCTCGCGGCCTGCCGATGCAGACGCTGGCAGAGCAACTGGACATCCCTAAAAGCGCGACTCATCGCTTGCTCGCCGAGCTGATTCGGCTGGGTTACGTGCGGCAGAATCCGGATAACCTGCGCTATCACCTGTCGACCAAACTGGTGGCCATGGGGTTCCGTTATCTGTCGGGAAGCGGCGCCGATATCGTGCAGCCAGTGCTTGATCGCCTCGCCCAGGAAACCGGCGAACTGGTGCGCCTCGGGGTCATCGAGGGCGAGCGTCAAACCTGGATCGCCAAGTCCCAGGGCGCCCGCTCCGGTCTGCGTTACGACCCGGACATGGGCCGTGATGCGCCGCTGTTTTACACGGCGTCGGGCCATGCGTGGCTGGCGTGCATGAGCGATGCCGAAGCGTTGTCGCTGGTGGAACGCCAGGGCGGCGAGCGGCCAAAAGACCTCGGGCCGAACGCGCCGCGCTCCAACATTGAATTGCTCGAGCGCCTGCGTCTGGCGCGGGAGCAGGGCTACGCCTGGGTCGAAGAGAGCTCGGCGGTGGGCACTTCGGCGATTGCGGCGGTGGTGCGTCACCCGAGTGATGGGCGAGTGATCGGGGTGCTGAGCATTGCCGGGCCGAGCGCGCGGATGCCGGGGGTGCGGCTGCATGAGTTGGCGCCGCTGTTGTTGAGATTTGCCGAAGAGTTGTCGGCGGCGAGTCTCGCGTCAGAATTCTTCAGTTAACCACCGCCGCACAGGAAACCCTGTGGGAGCGGGCTTGCTCGCGAATGCGGTCTATCAGCGCATAAATGCTGCGACTGACACTCCGCATTCGCGAGCAAGCCCGCTCCCACATGGATCTTTGTTCGCCGGAAAGTTGTGCGTTGTTCGCACGCTTTCGTGAATCGCTTGTGTAAGAATCTGGAACCAGGTTCTAAATTGTTGAGGGTCAATCAACAATAATCACAAGAGGACCGCACCATGACTTCGCCCGTTCGCATCGCCCTGATCGGTGCCGGCAACATGGGCCAGCAGCATTACCGGCATCTGCACATCCTGAAGGACGCGACCCTGTGCGCGGTAGCCGACCCTGGCCCGCAAGCGGCAGGCCTCGCCGCCGAATGGGGCGTGGGGTATTTCGCCGATCACCGTCAGATGTTGGAGCAGGTGAAGCCGGACGCGGTCATCGTGGCCAACCCGAACACGCTGCACGTCAGCACCGCGCTCGATTGCCTGGCTGCCGGCGTGCCGGTCCTGCTGGAAAAACCGGTCGGCGTGCACCTGGATGAGGCGCGCGAGTTGGTAGCCGCCTCGAAAGCCACCGGCGTCCCGGTGCTGGTCGGCCATCATCGTCGGCACAATCCACTGATCGTCCGCGCCCGCGAACTGGTGCAAAGCGGTGCTTTGGGACGGCTGACGATGGTGACCGCGCTCTGGCAATTGCGCAAACCCGACAGTTATTTCGAAACGCCGTGGCGCCGCGAACCAGGCGCGGGAATGTTGCTGACCAACCTGATCCATGACCTCGATCTGCTGCGCCATCTGTGCGGCGAAGTGCGGCAGGTTCAAGCGATCACCAGTAATGCCGTGCGCGGGTTTGCCAACGAGGATTGTGCGGCGGTGTTGCTGCAATTCGACAACGGCGCTCTGGGCAGCCTGACCGGTTCCGACGCGGTGGCGGCACCCTGGAGTTGGGAGCTGGATTCCGGGGAGAACCCGGTGTATCCGCGTCAGGCGGATCAGCCGTGTTACTTGCTGGCCGGTACCGGCGGCGCGTTGAGCATTCCGCAACTCAAGCGCTGGCATTACGCCGACGCTGATGGGGGATGGCATCAACCCTTGTTGTCGATGCAGGAAAGCGTCAGCGCCGATGAAGCCCTGGGTTTGCAGTTGCAGCATTTCGTGCGCGTGGTGCGTCGGGAAGTTGAACCGTTGGTCAGCGCTGCCGATGCGGCACGCACACTGGCGTTGATTGAAGCCATCCGCGAAGCCGCCGAAACCGGTCGCGCCTGCACCCCCGTGGTGATCGAGGAATGAACATGAATGAACGGATCTTTTCCCTGGCCAGCCTGACGGTACTGGAATTGTCACCACCGCAGATGGTGGACGTCGCGGCACGTGCCGGGTACAGCCACGTGGGACTACGCCTTGAGCCGGCGACACCCGAAGAACATCACTTTGCGCTGGTAGCCGATGTCGGTTTGCGGCGTGAGACGCTGGCGCGGCTGCGCGACACCGGTATTCGTGTGCTGGATGTTGAAATCCTGCGTCTTAAACCGGACACCGTCGTCGCCGATTTCGAGAAAATTCTGGCAGTCGGTGCGGAGTTTGGTGCCAGTGAATTGCTGGTGGCGGGTAATGATTCTGACGAGCAGCGGCTGACGGAAAACTTCGCCCGGCTCTGTGATCTGGCGGCGCCTTACGGACTGCACCCGCACCTGGAGTTCATGCCCTGGACCGATGCGCGCAATCTTGAGCAAGCGGTGCGCATTGTCGAAAACGCTGATCGTGAAAACGGCGCGGTATTGGTTGATGCTTTCCATTTCGACCGCTCGGGTTCTCGGCTGGAAGATCTGGCCAAAGTCGCCCCGTCACGGTTACGGTATGCGCAGTTGTGCGATGTAGCGGGGCCGCGGCCGACGGACATGGCGGAGATTTTGCGTCAGGCCCGCAACGAGCGACGTTTTCCAGGTGATGGCGATTGTGATCTGGCGGGGTTGTTGCAGTGTTTGCCGGCCGATATTCCGCTAAGCCTGGAGATTCCAACGGTGAAGTTGTTGGAGCAGGGCGTGAGCGGGTTGCAACGGGCACAGATGGCGATGGATAAGGCCCGGGAATTGTTGGCAAGAATCTAGAAGGTGCTGCGCACCTGTTCGCGGGCAAGCCACGCTCCTACAGGGTTTTCCATTGCTTTTGTAGGAGCGAGGCTCGCCCGCGAAGCTTTTGACTTTCGAAGTAAAAAAGGATCCCCAATGACCGTCAGCACCCCGCTCTCCGGCGTAAACCAACCCTTCAAAGGGATTTTGCTGATCGTCTTCGCCACCTTTCTCTTCTCCAGCCATGACGCCTTGTCGAAATACCTTTCGGGGTTCTACCCGATTGTCATGGTGGTCTGGGCCCGGTATGTGGTTCACACCTTGTTGATGGCCGGGATTTTTCTGCCGCAATCCGGGCTGCGAGTCCTACGCACCAAACGGCCGTTGCTGCAGTTGCTGAGAGCGTTGTGCCTGCTGGGCACCAGTCTGTTTTTCACCACAGGCTTGCAGTACATCCCGTTGGCCGAAGCCACCGCGGTCAACTTTCTTGCACCGGTCCTGGTGACTGCGCTGTCGGTGCCGCTGCTGCGTGAGCGCGTCACCCGTGGCCAATGGATCGCGGTGATTTGCGGATTTATCGGCGTATTGATCATCGTCCACCCCGGCGGCGATCTGTTCACGCCAGCGGTGCTGCTGCCGCTCTGTTCGGCGCTGTTTTTCTGCTTCTATCAATTGCTCACCCGCAAGCTCAGCAGCGTCGACAGCCCGACCACCAGCAACTTTTTCGCCGGGTTGTGCAACACCCTGGTAATGAGCGCGCTGGTGCCGTTCTTCTGGCAAGTGCCGAGCCTTGGGCATGGATTGATGATGGTGGCGCTGGGTGCGTGCGGGATGACGGCGCATTTGTTTCTGACTCAGGCATTCCGCTACGCCGCCCCTGCGCTGTTGGCGCCGTTCGGCTATTGCCAGATTGTCTTCGCCGGTTTGCTCGGCTGGTTGCTGTTTTCCCACACGCCGACCCTGACCACGGTGGTCGGGATCGCGGTGATTTGCTGCAGCGGTTTGGCGGCGGCCTGGCAGCAAAGCCGTCGCTGAACAGGGTCAGAATCTGAAACGCACCACCAGGTTTTGCAGGCCGGTCGCCAGTTGCGACAATTCCTGGCTGGTGGCGCTGGTCCGGGTCGAGGCGTCGGCACTTTCCAGCGACAGGTCGCGGATGTTCAGCAAATTGCGATCCACCTCGCGGGCCACTTGCGCCTGTTCCTCTGACGCGCTGGCGATCACCAGATTACGTTCATGGATCTGCTCCATGGCCCGGGTGATTTCTGCCAGTGCCAGACCCGCCTGTTCGGCAATCGACAAGGTGTCGGCGACGCGCTGACTGTTGTCGTGCATCGACAGCACCACGCTGTCGGTATCGCCCCGCACCCGGCCAATCATCTGTTCGATTTCGCGGGTCGATTGCTGGGTGCGATGAGCCAGCGCCCGTACTTCATCGGCCACCACTGCAAACCCACGCCCGGCTTCCCCGGCGCGGGCGGCCTCGATGGCGGCATTGAGCGCGAGCAGGTTGGTCTGTTCGGCGATGGCGCGGATCACGTCCAGCACCTTGCCGATTTCCCGGGATTGCTCGGCCAGCGTCTGCACCTGTTGCAGAGCGAGGCCGGCATTGCTGCTCATCGCCTGAATCGAATCCAGTGTCTCAATGACCCGCGTCTGGCCCTGGTTGGCTTGCTGCGTGGACAGGCGAGTGCTGTCGGAAGTCGACACCGCGTTACGTGCGACTTCTTCCACCGCGACCGTCATCTCGTTGACGGCCGTGGCGGCTTGTTCGATTTCATTGTGTTGCTGTTGCAGTCGAGCGGAATCCTGCCGAGTGTTCTGATTCATCTGCAGCGCAGCCGCCGCCAATTGCGTCGAGGTGCCGCTGATCAGTTGCAGGGTTTCGCGCAGGCTGGTTTGCATGGCCGACAAGGCCTTGAGCAAACGTGCGGTTTCATCGCTGCCGTGGCTGTGGATCGGTTTACTCAAGTCCCCGGCGGCGACTTGCTCGGCCACGGCGACAGCCTGACGGATCGGAACGACGATGCTGCGAATCAGCAGCCAGGCCAGGCACAAGGTCAGGAGCGCAACGGCGATCAGCGCACCGATCACGGTGAACTTCACCTGGTTGGAAAGCGAGTCGGCCTGGTTGGCCGACAGGCTGACTTCATTGGCGGCAAGGGCCATCAATTCGGCGAACTGGTCACCGGTCTGGGTCGAGTACTCCTGGATTTTGCCGTTGAGCAGCGCGGTCATGTCTTCGCTGCGGTTCTCCCGCGACAGTGCTTCGTATTGCGCCAACGCCTGACGGTAACGGGTGACGGTGGCGACGAACTTTTCGTACGGCTCCCGGTTGTAATCACCGACCAGCGGGGTGAATTTTTCCAGCGTCTCGCCCAGCCAGCCTTGTACTTGATGCAGGCGTGTGACGGTAGCATCGAGCACTTTGGGGTCGCGGTTGAGGGCCATGCGCAGGCTGAGTACGCGAATGCTCAGGACGTAGTCGCGGATTTCACCCAGGTAGCGAACGCTCGGTAGGGAGATGTTTTCCGTGTGCTGGCCGGTGGCGCGGACCTGCGCAACCTGTTTGAGGGCGAACAAACCCTGCAACAGAACCAGCAGGGCGATAACGCCGAAGCTGATCACGGCGCGTTTGGCAATGCTCAAGTGACCTGGCGACATGGTGGGTCTCTGTGGTGTTGAGAAAAAAAGGGGCATTCATAAATCCTGCGCATAAAAAAACGCAGGCCCGGGATCAGGCCTGCGTTTGGGGTGTATCAGTTTTCGACTGTAGGAATCTTGCGCGGCGCCATGAAGTACATCCAGGTCAGCGCGATGAAGTACATCGCCGGAATGATGGTGAACAGCACGGTGTAGTTGTTGTTGGTGATGGTCAGGATGTGGCCGACCAACTGGGTCATGAACATCCCGCCGATCGCGGCGCACATGCCGCCGAAGCCGAACACCGTACTCATCATGTGTTTAGGCGTGTAGTCCATCACCAGGCTCCAGATGTTCGCGGTCCAGGCCTGGTGTGCACCGATGGCCAGGGAGATCGCAAACACCGCCACCCACAGGCTGCTCGAACCGGCGGCCATGACCACGCCGATGATGCAGCAGGCGAACAGGAACATCGACATCAGGCGCGCCTTGATCGGGTTGATCCCGCGGCCGATCAGGAACGAGGACAGGATGCCGCCGCCAACGCTGCCGAAGTCAGCGGTGAGGTAGATGATGATCAGCGGGATACCCATCTGGGTCACGTTGATCCCCAGGTTGTATTGCTGATTGAGGAACGGTGGCAGCCAGTACAGGTAGAACCAGAACACCGGCGCGGTGATCGAGTAGGCGAGGGCGAAGGCCCAGGTGCCACGCATGCGCAGGATTTTGGAGAACGGTACGCGGGATTGTTCCGGTTCGACTTCCTTCTGGATGTAGTCCAGTTCCGATTGTTTAACGCTTGGGTGATCTTCCGGGTTGAAGTACTTCAGGCCCCAGAACAGCAGCCAGATACCGCCCAGCGACGCCATGCACAGGAACGCGGCTTGCCAGCCCCACACGTGCAGGATCAGTGGCAGCAGCATCGGGGTGAACATCGCACCGACGTTGGTGCCGGCGTTGAAGATGCCGGTGGCCACGGCGCGTTCGCCGGCCGGGAACCACAACCGCGTGGTTTTCACGCAAGCCGGGTAGTTGGCGGCTTCGGTCAGCCCGAGGATAAAGCGGCAAACCATGAAGCCGACCGCTGACGTGGCCAGGCCGTGGGCGCCGGTCGCCAGGCTCCAGAGCAGCACCGCGCAGAAGAACACGCGCTTCACGCCGACCCGGTCGATCAAGCGGCCTTGCAGCACGAAACCGATGGCGTAGCCGACCTGGAACCAGAAGTTGATGTTGGCGTAATCCATCGCCGTCCAGCTCATTTCCTTGGCCAGGATCGGCTGCATCACGCCCAGTGCGGCACGGTCGATGTAGTTCAGGGTGGTGGCGAAAAACACCAGCGCCAGCATGCCCCAACGGGTCTTGCCGACGGCCATGGCGCCGCGGATCTTGTCGCCGATGCCACCGACGGCAGGAGTCGTGGAGGAACGCTCCACGGGAGAGCTTTGAGAAGGAGTCATGTAGGCCACCGATTATTTTTATGTGGTGTTCTGAGTCTTGGGTCACCGAGACCGATGGTTGTGACCGGACTCAATGTGTAGTGGATGGTGGGCAGTGGACGAAAAATCGTCAATTCGCCAAAGGCCATTGTGTTCGATAATCGCACGGAAAACTAACCGGATAGTACACTTTGAATCGCTGTGCTCGATACTACAGCCAATAATTTACTCCATGAAAAACGCGGTCCCTGTAGGAGCCGGCTTGCCGGCGATGGCGTCCGCGAAATCGCCATCGTCGGAACGCCGCCCGCAGCAAGCCGGCTCCTACAAAACCTCTAACAAGACAGTCTCCACCACCGGGAGTCGAAACATGCAGCGTTCCATTGCCACCGTGTCCTTGAGCGGTACCCTGCCGGAAAAACTCGAAGCCATTGCCGCCGCCGGTTTCGACGGGGTGGAGATTTTCGAGAACGACCTGCTCTATTACGACGGCAGTCCTCGGGAAATTAAACAGATGTGCGCCGATCTCGGGATTGCCATCACGCTGTTTCAACCGTTCCGCGATTTCGAAGGCTGCCGCCGCGACCGCCTGCCGCGAAATCTGGAGCGGGCCGAGCGCAAGTTCGACCTGATGCAGGAACTGGGCACTGACCTGGTGCTGGTGTGCAGCAACGCTTCCGCCGATTCCGTGGGTGATGAGCAAATCCTCATCGACGACCTGCGCCTGTTGGCCGAACACGCCAGTGCGCGTGGCCTGCGAATCGGTTACGAGGCGTTGGCCTGGGGCCGGCACGTCAACACCTGGCAACAGGTATGGAACATCGTTCGCCAGGCGGACCACCCAAGTCTGGGCGTGTTGCTGGACAGTTTCCACACGTTGTCGCTCAAGGGCGATCCGAGTGCCATCGCCGACATTCCCGGCGACAAAATCTTCTTCGTGCAAATGGCCGACGCGCCGATCCTGGCCATGGACGTGCTGGAATGGAGCCGGCATTTCCGCTGCTTCCCGGGCCAGGGCGAATTCGATTTGCCGGGGTTCCTCGCACCGATCATCAAAAGTGGCTACACCGGGCCGTTGTCGCTCGAGATCTTCAACGACGGCTTCCGCGCCGCACCGCCACGGGCCAACGCCGCCGACGGTTTACGTTCGTTGCTGTACCTGGAAGAGAAGACCCGCGAGCGGCTGGCGCAGGAAACCAAACCTGCGGCCAGCCCGGACATTCTGTTCGAGACGCCGAAGGCCAGTGAATACAACGGCATCGAATTTCTTGAGTTCGCCGTGGACGAAAGCCTCGGCGCCAGGCTTTCTCATTGGCTGGAGCGGCTGGGCTTCGTCAAGGCCGGTCAACACCGTTCAAAAAGCGTGAGCCTGATGCGTCAGGGCGACATCAACCTGATTCTCAACTCCGAGCCCTACTCGTTTGCCCACAGCTTTTTCGAAGCGCATGGCCCGTCGCTTTGCGCCACTGCGGTGCGGGTCAATGACAGCGCCAGCGCGCTGGCCCGGGCCGTGGCTTACAAAGGTCAGCCTTATCGCGGACTGGTCGGCCCCAATGAGCTGGAACTGGCTGCGGTGCGCGCGCCGGATGGCAGCCTGATTTACCTGGTGGACCAGGACGCCGACGTCTACGGCACCGACTTCAATCTGCAACCGACGGAAACGGCCAGCGGTGGCCTCAAGCGCATCGACCACATGGCCATGGCGTTGCCGGCCGACAGCCTCGACAGTTGGGTGCTGTTCTACAAAAGCCTGCTGGATTTCGAAGCCGATGACGAAGTGGTGCTGCCCGATCCGTATGGTCTGGTGAAGAGCCGGGCGCTGCGCAGCCGCGACAGTTCGATCCGCTTGCCGCTGAACATTTCCGAGAACCGCAACACCGCGATCTCACACGCGCTGTCGAGTTATCGCGGCTCCGGTGTGCATCACATCGCGTTTGACTGCGACGATATCTTTGCCGAAGTCCGTCGGGCCAAGGAGGCGGGCGTACCGCTGCTGGATATCCCGCTCAACTATTACGATGACCTGGCGGCGCGGTTCGATTTCGACGACGAATTCCTCAGCGAACTGGCTTATTACAACGTGCTCTACGACCGTGATGCCCAGGGCGGTGAGCTGTTCCACGTTTACACCGAGCCGTTCGAAGGGCGATTCTTCTTTGAAATCATCCAGCGTAAAAACGGCTATGCCGGTTACGGTGCGGCGAATGTGGCGGTGCGGCTGGCGGCGATGGCCAAGTCCCGCAGCGGCGCCGTTCGTCAGGCGAAGTTGTAGCAATTTCGTAAACGCGAGGTTAAACCGCTGCCGCGCGGCTTCCTTCACTGTGCCGTGCGGCTCATAATCGCCAGCCTGTGCAGTGATGGCCGTGAGCCCGCAATGACAATGACATCAGAACTCTCCGTAGCGCCCGACGAACCCTTGGCCGAGCCACGCAAGAGTCGCAAGAACAACCCGGAAAAGACCCGCGAGAACATTCTTCAAGAGGCCATTGTAGAGTTCGTCCAGCAGGGGCTTTCCGGCGCTCGCGTCGATGCGATCGCCGAGCGCATTCACACCTCAAAACGCATGATCTATTACTACTTCGGCAGTAAGGAACAGCTCTACATCGAGGTGCTGGAGAAGCTCTACGGCGATATCCGCAGCACCGAAAACCGCCTGCACCTGGCCGAATTGGCGCCGGTGGAGGCGATTCGGCGGTTGGTGGAATTCACCTTCGATCACCATGATCGCAATGTCGATTTCGTGCGCATCGTCAGCATCGAGAACATTCACAATGCCGAATTCGTGAAGCGCTCCGATGCGATCAAGGCGATGAACAACACCATTCTTGATTCACTGGGCGTGATATTGCGTCGCGGGGCTGAAGAGGGTGTGTTCCGGGCGGGGCTTGAGCCGCTGGATGTGCATCTGTTGATCAGTTCGTTCTGCTTCTATCGCGTGTCGAACCGCCATACGTTTGGTGAGATTTTTCAGATCGACCTGCCGGACGAAAGCATCAAGCAGCGTCATCGAGAGATGATTTGCGAGTCGGTGTTGCGATACCTGCAGGCCTGACGCGTATTTGTAGGAGCCGGCTTGCCGGCGATGGCGTACTCAAGGGCGCCATCGTCGGAACGCCGCCCGCAGCAAGCCGGCTCCTACAATTTGCGTTAACCATTCATGCTTTGAAAATGCGCCAGCATTCGCTGTGCATCCGGCACCACGCCGCTGAACAATTCAAACGCCTTCACCGCCTGAAACACCGCCATGTTGCCGCCATCCAGCGTGCGGCACCCCAAGGCGCGGGCGTTGCGCAGCAGTTCGGTTTCCAGCGGGAAGTACACGATCTCTGCCACCCACAACTGTGGCCTTAGCAACTCCACCGGGACCGGCATGCCAGGCAGTTTTTTCATGCCCATGGGCGTGGTGTTTACCAGGCCGTCAGCCTGAGCCAGCGTGTTCGGCAAATCATGACCCGCCACGGCTCGGCCAGCGCCGAAATGCTGATTGAGATTGTCCGCCAGACTCTGCGCGCGACTGATTTCCACATCGAAAATGCTCAACCGCTGTACGCCTTCGCTCAATAGCGCGTGGGCCACCGCCGCACCGGCACCACCGGCGCCCATCTGGACGACACGCTCAAGGGCAACGCCCTGCAAGCCACGGCGAAAACCTTCGGCAAAACCCAGGCAATCGGTGTTATGGCCGATGCGTTTACCGTCCTTCAACACCACCGTGTTCACCGCGCCGATACCGCGGGCTTCCGGCGACAATTCGTCGAGCAGGGGGATGATCGACTGCTTGCACGGAAAGGTGATGTTCAGACCGGTGAAGTTCATACGTTCCGCCGCCATCAACAGGTCGGGCAGGGCGCTGCTGTCGAGTTTCAGCTGATCGAGATCGATCAGGCGGTAGAGGTAACGCAAACCCTGGGCGTCGCCTTCATGTTCATGCAGTGCGGGCGTACGGGACGCCTGAATGCCGGCGCCGATCAGCCCGGCCAGTACCGCGTTGTTCTGAGTCACGGCGTTCACCCTTTCAAGCGCAGGCTGAAATGCTCCAGCGCCAGGCGATAGCCGTGGCTGCCGAAACCGGCCATTACTGCGGTGGCAATGGCTGAAACAAAGGAGTGGTGGCGGAAAGGTTCACGAGCATGGACGTTGGACAGGTGGACTTCGATCACCGGCAATTCGCTGGCGACCAGGGCGTCACGAATGGCGACCGAGGTGTGGGTCCAGGCGGCGGGGTTTATGACGATCCCGGCGCAACGACCGCGGGCGGCGTGAATCCAGTCGAGCAGTTCGCCTTCATGGTTGGTCTGGCGAAACTCCACCGCCAGGCCGAACTCTTCGGCGGCCCGGCCGCACAACGCTGCGATATCCGCCAGGGTTTCGTGGCCGTAAGTTGCCGGTTCACGGGTGCCGAGCAGGTTCAGGTTCGGGCCGTTGAGCACCAGAACGATAGGGTTCATCAGGGTCTCTCCACATATTATTTTTGGCATGGGCTGTTGTTCCAGCCTGTGGAGATAAATTGTACTAGATGGTTAATTTGGTCAATTGAACAGGCGCCGAGACGGAGGTTTGTGTGCGGTGATCGGACGGTTTCGGCATCTCAACGCGGCAAATGCTCGATCAGAAAATCAATAAACGCCCGTAATCGCAGAGGCACATGGCGGCTTTGCGGGTAAAGCAGGGTGAATGGTCGTGACCGTCCGCCGTAAGGTTTGAGGATTTCCACCAGCGAGCCATCGGCCAACTCCTTTTCGACGATAAAACGATAAGTCTGGAAGAGACCCGCCCCATGTTTGGCCAGGGTCACGCCGCCCAGCACGTCGTCGGAACAACTGAGATCGCCCTCGGCGAGGATTTCGCGCTGCACGCCATCGTCGTTGAACAGCCAGGCAATCCGCCGACCGTTGCTGGGCAAATCGTACTGGATGCATTCATGATTTTTCAGGTCGTCCAGGGTTTGCGGCGTGCCCGCGCGCTTCAGGTAATCGGGGCTGGCGATCATCACCAATTGCGCGTCCTCCAGTTGCCGGGCGATCAGCCCGGAATCCGGAATCGCCCGCACGCGGATGGCCAGGTCATAGCCTTCACCGACGAAATCGATGTTGCGATTGCTGATGTGCGACTCGACTTTCACCTGCGGAAAACGCTCCCGAAACGCCGGCAGCAACGGCAGGATCCGGTGATGTGCATACGTCGTGGGAATACTGATGCGCAAGGTGCCGGAAGGCTCTTGCTGCTGGCCCATCACCTCGCGTTGGGCCTCGACCAATTGCGCCAGCGCCTGACGACATTCTTCGTAATACCGGCGCCCGCTATCCGTCAGTTTGACGCTGCGAGTGGTGCGCGCGAACAGCCGCACGCCCAGGCGTTCCTCCATGCGCGACACGGACCGACTCACCGCTGCCGGCGTCACGCCAGCGACCAGCGCAGCGGCGGTGAAGCTGCCCGCTTCGGCGGCGAGGCAAAACAGTTCGATGCTGCCGAGCTGAAGATCGTCGAATGTTCGCTGCATGATTGATTACACCGGGGATCAAATGAAGGACTTGATGCAGTGTTTATCAAATTGCGGAAAGGATTGCTTACCATTTTTGCAGCGTATCGCCACGCCCGATGCGAGTTGGAACGCTAGCCTCAAGTTCGGGCGATAACGTGAAGGCTTGCACCGGCTATCGGATTTTCAAGGGAATGACGGGTCATTGGGCTCATTAACCTAACGGATGGGTTAGCATGAAATTGTTCCTCCAGTGCGACCAACATGATTTATTCGGCTTGCTATGAGCCCGAGGCGAACAAGACCTTGCTGGCGCTGTTTGGCGTATCGGAGGGTGTGGAGATCAAGTTATGAAATCTATAGAGGCGAAAACACTGGCGGATCGGCCTGTGACAGAAGCCGCGCTGGATACGGCCATCCGTCGTGGGCAAGCGCGTCACAAAGGTGGTTTTCAGGTGACGGCCGTGACCTTTGTGGAGCCGTGTCTGGCGGTCAGTTTCGTTGATGGCAGTGGCGTGCTGCTGCCGGTGCAGCACTATCCGGAGTTCGATGGATTCGAGGTCGAGGATTTCGCCGACCTGAAAGTCGGTTTTTCCGGAACCGCCCTCTGCCATGAGGGCAAGGATTTGCATGTATCCATCGCTGGCATGATCTCGGCGAGCAAGCCGCTGATGAACATGGCCGCCTCGGTCATCGCTTCGCGCAATGGTCGCCAAAGCAGCGCCGCCAAAGCGGAGGCGGCGCGAGCCAATGGTCGCAAGGGCGGACGTCCGCGCAAACCAGAAATCACCGAATGAGCACGCACAAAAAAGCCGTCGAAATGACGGCTGTTTTGTATCGCTCAGCAGCAATCAACGACGGGTCAACAACACCCCGGATTCCATGTGGTGAGTCCACGGGAACTGGTCGAACATTGCGCATTGGGTAATGCGGTGGGTGTCGTGCAACTGGGCAATGTTGGCCGCGAGGGTTTCCGGGTTGCAGGAGATGTACAGGATATTGTCGAAGCGTCGGGTCAACTCGCAGGTGTCCGGGTCCATGCCGGCGCGAGGCGGGTCGACGAAGACGCTGCCGAACTCGTAGCTCTTGAGGTCGATGCCGTGCAGGCGACGGAACGGGCGAACTTCGTTCAGGGCTTCGGTCAGCTCTTCAGCGGACAGGCGCACCAGCGTGACGTTATCCACCGCGTTTTCGCTGAGGTTGCTCAGCGCTGCGTTGACTGAGGTCTTGCTGATCTCGGTGGCCAGCACTTTGCGTACGCGGGTCGCGAGCGGCAGCGTGAAGTTGCCGTTGCCGCAATACAGCTCCAACAGATCGTCGGGACGATCGCCGAGTGCGTCAAAAGCCCAGTTCAACATCTTCTGGTTCACGGTGCCGTTGGGCTGAGTGAACGCGCCTTCCGGCTGGCGGTAGCTGAACGTGCGGCCACCGACTTCAAGTTTTTCGACGACGTAATCGTGGCCGATGACTTCGCGTTTGCCTTTCGAGCGACCAATCACGCTGACGTTCAAGTCGGCTGCCAGCTTCGATGCCGCCGCGTGCCAGTGTTCGTCCAGTGGACGGTGGTAGCACAACGTGATCATTGCATCGCCGGCCAGGGTGGTCAGGAACTCCACCTGAAACAGCTTGTGGCTCAGGGCCGCACTGGCTTTCCACGCGGCCTTGAGCTGCGGCATCAGTTGATTGATGCGCAGGCTGGCAATCGGGAACTCTTCGATCAGGATCGGCGTGCGTTTGTCTTCCTGGGAAAACATCGCGTAGTGACGCTCGCCGGCTTCACGCCACAGGCGGAATTCGGCACGCAGGCGGAAGTTCTTCAGCGGCGAGTCAAATACGGCTGGCTCAGGCGCATCGAACGGGGCCAGCAGGTCGCGCAGGCGCGTGACCTTTTCTTCGAGCTGAACGGTGTAAGCCTGGGAATCAAAAGTCATGCGTTGAACCAACCCAACTTGATCACAAACAGAATCGACAGAATCACCAGCGCCGGGTTCAGCTCACGGCCGCGACCGGACAGCAGCTTGATGGCGGTCCAGGAAATGAAACCGAAGGCGATGCCGTTGGCGATGGAGTAAGTGAATGGCATGGCCAGCGCAGTGACCACGACCGGTGCGGCAACGGTGATGTCGTCCCAGTCTATTTCGGCCAGGCCGGAAGTCATCAGGACTGCGACGAACAGCAGTGCCGGCGCCGTGGCAAATGCCGGAACACTGGCGGCCAGTGGCGAGAAGAACAGCGCCAGCAGGAACAGGATCGCCACCACAATGGCCGTCAGACCGGTGCGGCCACCGGCGCTCACGCCCGCTGCGGATTCGATGTAGCTGGTGGTGGTCGACGTACCCAGCAACGAACCGGCCATGGCCGCGGTGCTGTCCGCGATCAGCGCGCGGCCCATTTTCGGCATGTGGCCGTCCTTGCCCATCAGGCCGGCGCGCTTGGCGACGCCGATCAGAGTGCCGGAGTTGTCGAACAGGTCGACGAACAGGAAGGCGAAGATCACGCTGACCAGACCGATGTCCAGTGCACCCTTGATGTCCAGTTGCAGGAAGGTCGGCGCCAGCGATGGCGGCATCGACATCACGCCTCCGAACGGGGTGAAACCGAGGGCAATCGACGCAATGGTCACGACCAGAATCCCGATCAGCACCGCACCGCGCACGGCGAGGGCTTCAAGGGCAACGATCAGGGCAAAACCCAGGGTGGCGAGGATCGGTGCCGGTTGTTTCAGGTCACCGAGGCCGACCATGGTCGCCGGATTGCTGACCACGATGCCGGCGTTGTGCAGGGCGATCAGCGCCAGGAACAGGCCGATACCGGCAGCAATCGCCGAACGCAGCGGCAGCGGGATGCTGTTGATGATCCATTCCCGGATGCGGAAGATCGACAGCAGGAAGAAGCACACTGCCGAGATGAATACCGCGCCCAGCGCCACTTGCCAGGTGTGGCCCATGTGCAGGACCACGGTGTAGGTAAAGAAGGCGTTCAGGCCCATGCCCGGTGCGAGGGCGATCGGGTAGTTGGCGATCAGGCCCATGGTCGTGGAGCCGATGGCGGCTGCCAGACAGGTGGCGACAAACACCGCACCTTTGTCCATGCCGGTCTCGCCGAGGATGCTCGGGTTGACGAACAGAATGTAGGCCATGGCCAGGAAGGTCGTGACGCCCGCAAGAATCTCGGTCCGCACGTTGGTGTTGTGTGCCTTGAGTTGAAACAGCCTTTCCAGCATGTCTGCTCCCCGTGGCGCGCCCGGCGCCGTGAATGTATCGACCTCAACAGCAAAGCACAGACCGCTGCAGGCGCCTGGTAATTTTCTGTGGGTCGGAAAAAGCCGCGCATCATACCAGCCGCGTGGGGTTGTGGCTGCTTATGGTGGTGATCGTCGTCGATGTTTTGCGTTAAAGCCAAGTGCGCCATACTGCGCGCTGGTTTTGGGGGACATGGGGATTGCATGAAAAAGCGTCTGGTTAACGTATTTGGAGTATTGATTGCCTTGATGCTGGGGGCGCAAACCGCTTCGGCTGCCTCGGCGGCACCGTTGAGCCAGGTCAAGGTGCTCAAGGTCGAGTCGCCGGCTTGTGGGTTTGAGGACATTGGCGAGGGGCAGGAGACCACACGCTGCGATCACAGCGGGCCGAACATCAAGATCTACGTGCTGGAAGTCGGCTATGGCCGCAAGGCGCAAGTCGGGCTGGACGGTTTTGATGTGGACGGCACCCGGACCCCGATCTGCGCCTTTGATAACGGCAACCTTACCGATTGCACCGTCGGCAGAAAAACCGTGGGCTATCTGTATGTCTTCGATCTGGCCGGCAAGCAAGAAGGCACGTTCACCTTCAGCAACACGTCCATCAATGCGCCGGGCAACACGCTGTCGACGCAGCTTTACATCAAGTAACGGCCGGCTCGAACAAGGGTCAGGAAAGCTGACTACGCTTTAAAGATCATTCTGTGGATTGCGCCCATGACCTTTAGAGCCCTGATTACCCTCGCCGAGGGCATCGATGACCTGCAAACCGTGACGCTGATCGATGTGCTGCGCCGCGCCAAGGTTGAAGTGGTGGTGGCCAGCATCGAGGGCCGGCGCATGCTCACCTGTGCCCGCGGCACCCGCGTGACGGCCGATGCAATGCTGGTGGATTTGCTGGCCCAGCCGTTCGACCTGGTCGCGCTGCCTGGCGGTGCCGTCGGCGCGCAACATCTGGCAGGCCATCAACCCTTGCAGCAATTGATCAAGGATCAGGCGGCAGCCGGCCGTCTGTTCGCCGGCATCGCCGAAGCCCCGGCCCTGGCACTTCAGGCCTTTGGCGTCCTGCGTCAACGGCGGATGACGTGCCTGCCGACCGCCAGTCATCAACTGTCGGGTTGCAACTTCGTCGACCAACCGGTGGTGGTCGACGGCAACTGCGTGACCGCTCAAGGTTCAGGCGGCGCTTTGGAGTTTGCCCTGACACTGGTGGAACAACTTTGCGGCAAGGCCATGCGTGCGACGGTGGCGGGGGAATTGGTGGTTTAACGAGTGTCAGGCCGTCGTTTCTTCCACTGGCACATGCATGCGATCCCGGTTGGCCAGGGTCGGAAACAGTTTGATCCAGACCCCGGTCACCACCAGCGTGCCGATACCCCCCATGACCACCGCCGGCACGGTGCCGAACCAATGGGCGGTGAGACCGGATTCGAATTCGCCCAACTGGTTCGAAGCGCCGATAAACAGGCCGTTGACGGCGCTGACCCGGCCACGCATTTCATCCGGGGTTTCCAGTTGCACGAAGGACGCGCGGATCACCATGCTGATCATGTCTGCTGCGCCCAACACGACCAGCACCGCCAGCGAGAACCAGAATGAAGTGGACAGGCCGAACGCAATGGTCGCGACGCCGAATACACCGACGGCGGTAAACATCACCCGACCGACCTTGCGATCCACGGAGAACCGCGCCAGCCATAGCGACATCAGCAACGCGCCCACTGCCGGAGCCGAACGCAACAAGCCCAGGCCCCATGGCCCGGTCAGCAGAATGTCCTTGGCAAACACCGGCAGCAAGGCCGTCGCGCCGCCGAGCAGCACGGCAAACAGATCCAGAGAAATCGCCCCGAGAATATCCGGTCGGCTGCGAATGAAGCGGATACCCGCCAGCAGCGAGTCCAGGGTGGCCTTGCCTTTGTTCAATGGCGTTTGCCGCGCAGGCAGGTTGAGCATCAGCAGGCAGGCGATCACATAGAGAATCACGGTCGGGCCGTAGACCCAGACGCTGCCAAAGGCATACAGCAAGCCGCCGAGGGCCGGCGCGACGATGGTCGCCGATTGTTGGGCGGACTGTGCAGCGGCGACGGCGCGGGGGAACAGCGCGGAGGGAACGATACTTGGCAGCAGCGCCTGGGTGGTCGGCATCTCGAAGGAGCGCGCGGCGCCGAGCAGAAACGCGAGGATGAAGATCATTTCCCGGGTGACATGGCCGGTGGCGCCGCCAATCGCCAGCGTCAAGGCAATCAAGGCTTGCAGCGACTGACAGATCGCCGCGACTTTACGCCGGTCGTAGCGGTCGGCGACATGCCCGGTGTGCAACATGAACAGCACGCGCGGGGCGAACTCCACCAGACCGACCAGGCCCAGATCCAGCACGTTGCCGGTCAGTTGATAGAGGTTCCAGCCGATGGCCACGGTGAGCATCTGAAAGCCGCTGGCGGTAAACACCCGGGCCAGCCAGAACGCGATGAAAGGGCGGTGATGACGTAACAGCAAAGGCGCTTGGCTGGGCATCGGAGGCAGATCTTGAGCGAGGGGAGGCCCGAGATTATCACCA
Source organism: Pseudomonas sp. PDM01 (assembly GCF_014852325.1). Classification (NCBI taxonomy): domain Bacteria; kingdom Pseudomonadati; phylum Pseudomonadota; class Gammaproteobacteria; order Pseudomonadales; family Pseudomonadaceae; genus Pseudomonas; species Pseudomonas sp. PDM01. Next base: position 126,797 of record NZ_JACVBK010000010.1, on the reverse strand, counting down.
ACCTGTAACCAAAAGTTGCAGAGGCGGGAAATTTAGTTAGCTAGACACCGATCCCGAAATCCCTGAAATCCCCTGTGGGAGCGAGCCTGCTCGCGAAGGCGTCGGTACATACAACCTATAAGGGACAGACAGACCGCTTTCGCGAGCAGGCTCGCTCCCACAGGAATGTGTTGCCAGCTATGACTGTGGCTATGAGGCAACCTGTCACGCGGCAAAAGACCACACCGTCCATCGCCAAAAACCGGACTACTCTTTTACCCATGCTTGATCCAGATCAAGGCCTTTGCGGAATTGATCTGGTGGCCAGATGGCCGAATTCCCTACGTGTGATGTTTGTAAAAAGAAGAACGAATTCAAATTCGCCACACTCCTATTCGTGGGGGCCGTGGGTGTAGGCCGCAAGCCTTCAGCCGGTATTACCTGACAGAGGAAGACTTATGTTCGGTTTGGAGGCGCTTGATCTCGCCCGAATTCAGTTCGCGTTCACCATCTCGTTCCACATCCTGTTCCCGGCCATCACCATTGGTCTGGCGAGTTACCTGGCGGTACTCGAAGGCCTGTGGCTGAAAACCAATAACGACACCTACCGCGATCTGTACCACTTCTGGTCGAAGATCTTTGCCGTCAACTTTGGCATGGGCGTGGTCTCCGGGCTGGTCATGGCCTATCAGTTCGGCACCAACTGGAGCCGTTTTTCGGACTTCGCCGGTTCCGTCACCGGGCCGTTGCTGACGTACGAAGTACTGACCGCGTTCTTCCTTGAAGCCGGTTTCCTTGGGGTCATGCTGTTCGGCTGGAACAAGGTCGGGCGCAATCTGCACTTCTTCGCCACGGTCATGGTCGCCATCGGCACGCTGATCTCGACTTTCTGGATTCTCGCTTCCAACAGCTGGATGCAGACCCCGCAGGGCTTCGAAATCGTCAACGGCCAGGTCATTCCAACCGACTGGCTGGCGGTGATCTTCAACCCGTCGTTCCCGTACCGCCTGATGCACATGGCGACGGCCGCGTTTGTCGCGACCGCATTCTTCGTCGGTTCCTCGGCGGCCTGGCATTTACTGCGCGGCAAGGACAACCCGGCGATCCGTACCATGCTCTCGATGGCCATGTGGATGGCCTTGATCGTCGCGCCGATTCAGGCGGTCATCGGTGACTTCCACGGTCTCAATACGTTGAAGCATCAACCGGCGAAAATCGCCGCGATCGAAGGCCACTGGGAAAACCACGGTGATGAACCGACCCCGCTGATCCTGTTCGGCTGGCCGGACATGAAAGAAGAGAGGACCAAGTTCGCCGTCGAGATTCCGTACCTGGGCAGCCTGATCCTCACGCACTCGCTGGACAAACAGGTGCCGGCGCTCAAGGAGTTCCCGCCGGAAGACCGGCCGAATTCGACCATCGTGTTCTGGTCGTTCCGGATCATGGTCGGCTTGGGCATGCTGATGATCTTTACCGGTCTGTGGAGCCTGTGGCTGCGCAAAAGCGACAAGCTGTACACCTCGCGACCGTTCCTGTACCTGGCATTGTGGATGGGGCCGTCCGGCCTGATCGCGATCCTCGCCGGTTGGTTTACCACTGAAATCGGTCGTCAGCCTTGGGTCGTCTACGGCCTGATGCGCACGGCGGATGCGTCCTCCAATCACAGCTTCATGCAGATGAGCATCACGCTGATCCTGTTCGTCGTGGTCTATTTCGCGCTGTTCGGTGCCGGTCTGGGCTACATGATGCGCCTGGTGCGCAAAGGGCCGAAGATCGACGAAGGCAAGGAAACCAACGACGGTGGTCCCGGCCAGAAACGCACACCGGCGCGTCCCCTGTCTGCGGCTGACGATGATGGCGCCGAAAACGACCACAGCCCCAGCCTGACCAAGGAGATTTGAGTCATGGGTATTGATCTTCCGCTGATCTGGGCCGTGATCATCATCTTCGGCATCATGATGTACGTGGTCATGGACGGCTTCGACCTGGGGATCGGGATTCTCTTCCCGTTCATCCCGGGCAAGACCGACCGTGACGTGATGATGAACACCGTCGCACCGGTCTGGGACGGCAATGAGACCTGGCTGGTGCTGGGCGGTGCGGCGTTGTTCGGCGCCTTCCCGCTGGCGTATTCGGTGGTGCTCTCGGCGCTGTACCTGCCGCTGATTTTCATGCTGATCGGGCTGATCTTTCGCGGCGTGGCGTTCGAGTTCCGCTTCAAGGCCAAGGACGACAAGCGCCACCTCTGGGACAAGGCATTCATTGGCGGCTCCATCGCCGCGACCTTTTTCCAGGGTGTCGCGTTGGGTGCGTTCATCGATGGGCTGCCGGTGGTCAACCGTCAGTTCGCCGGCGGGTCACTGGATTGGCTGACACCGTTCACGATGTTCTGCGGCGTGGCGTTGGTGGTGGCTTATGCGCTGCTCGGTTGCACTTGGCTGATCATGAAAACCGAAGGCAAGTTGCAGGAGCAGATGCACAACCTGGCGCGGCCGCTGGCGTTCGTGGTGCTGGCGGTGATTGGTATCGTCAGCATCTGGACGCCGCTGGCTCACGCGGAAATCGCCGCACGCTGGTTCACGTTGCCGAATCTGTTCTGGTTCCTGCCGGTGCCGATTCTGGTGTTGGTGACCATGTACGGCCTGATCCGCGCTGTGGCTCGCAATGCGCACTACACGCCGTTCCTGCTGACGCTGGTGCTGATCTTCCTCGGCTACAGCGGTCTGGGCATCAGCCTGTGGCCGAACATCGTGCCGCCGTCGATCTCGATCTGGGACGCCGCCGCACCGCCGCAAAGCCAGGGCTTCATGCTGGTCGGCACCTTGTTCATCATCCCGTTCATCCTGGGTTACACCTTCTGGAGCTACTACGTGTTCCGCGGCAAGGTCACCCATGAAGATGGTTACCACTAATCCTGTAGGAGCAAGCTTGCTCGCGATGGCGTCATCACTGACGCCATCAACCTTGAAGAGGAGGGTTGGAACGCCATGACTGGTAAACACACTTTGGAAGAAATCCAGGCGGCAGAGAAAAAGCCGCTCTGGCAGCGACTTGGCTGGCTGGCAATGATCTGGGCCGGCAGCGTGCTGGCGCTGTTCATCGTTGCGAGCCTGATGCGCATGTTCATGAATGCCGCAGGCCTGTCGACCCACTGAATTCGCAAAATCCCATCCCGATGCCTTGCGGCACGGATTTACAACCCTCCTGCGCTGGAGGGTTTTTTTTTGTCCGGGATTATTTTCGGGCTTTGAGGATCACGAACTTCGGTGTGGCCGCCACTTGTTCGACGCCACGGAACAACCGCGCCAGTTTGCTGTGATAACCCAGATGACGGTTGCCGACGATGTACAGCGCGCCGCCCACCACCAGCGCTTCGCGCGCTTGCTGGAACATCCGCCAGGCGAGGAAATCGCCCACGACTTGTTGTTGGTGAAACGGGGGGTTGCACAGCACCACGTCCAGTGACTGCGGCTCCTGCCCGGCCAGACCATCCCCGGCACGCACGATCACGTCCCGGTCACCCAGCGCCGCGCGCCAGTTTTCGGCGGCCGATTGCACGGCCATGAAGGATTCGTCCACCAGCGTGTAGTGCGCCTGCGGGTTTTGCAGAGCGCTGGCAATGGCCAAAACGCCGTTACCGCAGCCCAGATCCGCGACCCGTGCCGCGCCGAGGTTTGTCGGCAAGTGCGGCAAAAAGGCTCGGGTACCGATATCCAGCCCTTCGCGGCAGAACACATTGGCGTGGTTGAGCAGTTCAATCGCCGGCGCATCGAGCTGATAGCGAGTCGGGTAGGGCGACGTCGCGGGGGCTTTGGCTTCAGCGGTGGTCATCAACAGCCGAGCCTTTTTCACCGCCAGCGAGGCTTGAACCGGGCCGATGTAGCGCTCCAGCAAATCCCCGGCGGCGCGTGGCAGATGCTTGATCATCGCGCCGGCAATCACTTGGGCGCCGGGCGCCAGTTGGCTTTGCAGACGGATCAGTTGTTCCTCCAGCAAGGCCAGGGTTTTCGGCACGCGGATCAGGACCCGATCAAACGGGCCACTAAACGCTTCGCTGGCAGGCACGCGAGGCACGGCATCAAATGCCTGAGCGTTACGGATCAGATTTTTTTCCAGGCCCTGAAAGGCCAGGAACGAGTCGCCGCTGCTGGTCACCTGAACCTTGCCAGCGAGGCTGGCAGCCAATGCGCCAAAGCTGTCGTTGAGCACCAAAACACGCGTATCCGGAGTCGGTTGTTGTTCGGCCAGGTGATTGAGCAGGTATTCGTCGGCGGCATCGAACGCTTGCAGCGGTTCGTTCTGCTGTTCTGGCTGGCGGATCAGGTCGAGGCGGGCGAAGGGTGTTTCGAGCAAAGGCATGGGGCGGGGCTCTGGGTAAATCAACGGGTATCCCGCGGCCCAGGGGCGTTGTAGCGGGCGAGGCCGTCCGAGTGCACTGCGTCGTGAAGGTTCACACGTCAACACTCAGGAGGAATCGCAAATGGTACGTTACTCGCAGGTTTTAATCGATCAACGTGTCGAGGTGCTTTTGAGGTGACCGGCCTTGATCGCGGCGATGATCGCGGCAATCTTGTTGCTGACTCCGAGTTTCAAAATCACGCTTTGAATGTGGAAATGGATGGTCCGTGCGCTCAGGTTGAGAATTCGCGCGCTTTCTTCAGCCGTCTTGCCGGCTGCCGCCAGTTCCAATACGTCGATTTCCCGTGGAGATAAATGCGCAGCGGGTGGTTTCAGCATTTTCTTGGGCAGCGATTGCGCGATCAGCGCATGAAGATGACGGCACATGAATACCGAGAAACCGAGGTTTTCATACAGCTCCAGGGCCGTGATCGGGCAATGGCTCCTTGCCAGGCTCAGAATGCTGCACAGGCCGCTGTCTTCGTCATGCAGCGATTGTGACCAGCCGTGCTGCAAACCATGCGTTTCCAAGGCCTCCCACAGGGAAGGAACCTTGGAGAAAAGAGTTTCGCTCCACATAATGGGCAGCATTGAGTGATTGCAATGAGCTACTACCGGGTCCACCGAGCTTAAGTTTTTCTGTTCATAATACTTGTTCCAGATGGTTGGGTAATTGTTGTGTCGGATAGTGTTGAGCTGGTTGTTTTTTGTTTGATAAGTGGTTGAAAAAGCGAAAAATTTAAACCCGATGTTTTTCGCGAATTCAAGTGCGATCGGGTACGCGGCATCAATATGCTTCGTGCTCGATAGTTGGTTGAGTTGTGATTCCTTCCACCGCTCCATCATGTATCTCCATTTTACAATCTGCCGGGGTGCTGATTGGATCCGAAATCCTGCACGAGCCGAGTGTAGGACGAATCCTACATAAAAGTGAGATTTTTTGGCTTTACTGCGCTTTAAAAAATAAATATCAAGTTCTAATGGAGTTTTTAAAAATACGGCGGGTTTTGAATGTTGAGTTTAATTTCATTAACCGTTTTATTAACTGAATGGTACGTCAAAAAAGATCAAATACTCTTTGTAATGTTCAGGTTGATAATAAAAGGCACTACAAATCGTCGGTGTTTGTTTTCCCCGCTTTGCGGGACACTGGATGCTATCTGTTGAATGGAGCGCCCCATGACTGCCAGTGCAGAAAAATTCACGCGCCAGACCCTGCTCGACGTCAAGCCGTTGACCCCGAGCCTGTTCACCCTGCGCACGACACGGGACCCGGGCTTTCGTTTTCGTGCGGGGCAATTCGCCCGTCTGGGCGTGACCAAGGCAGACGGCAGCGTTGTGTGGCGTGCCTATTCCATGGTTTCTTCGCCTTATGACGAGTTCCTCGAATTCTTTTCCATCGTGGTGCCGGGGGGCGAGTTCACCAGTGAGCTGAGTCGGCTGGGCGTCGGCGATACGCTGCTGGTCGACCGCCAGGCCTTTGGATACCTGACGCTTGACCGCTTCATCGATGGGCGTGATCTCTGGTTGTTATCCACAGGCACGGGCGTGGCGCCGTTTCTGTCGATCCTGCAGGACTTCGAGGTCTGGGAGAAGTTCGAGCGAATCATCCTGGTCTACAGCGTGCGCGAAGCCCGGGAGCTGGCGTATCAGGAACTGATCGCGGAATTGATGCAGCGTGACTATCTGGCCGAGTACGCGCACAAGTTTCAGTACATTGCCACCGTCACCCGCGAACAGCATCCAGGTGCCTTGAATGGCCGGATCACCACCTTGATAGAGAGTGGCGAACTGGAGCGGGCGGCAGGCGTGGCACTGACGGCCGAGCATTCAAGGGGCATGCTGTGTGGCAACCCGCAGATGATCGATGACACGCGAAAACTGCTGAAACAGCGTGACATGCACTTGAGTCTCAGCCGACGCCCCGGGCACGTGGCGGTGGAAAACTACTGGTAAAAAAAACGGCGCCACGAAGGCGCCGTTTTTTATCTGCATCAGATCATTCAGGCCGATTATTCTGGGCCTTCAGCAGATCGCGAATCTCACCCAACAGCTCTTCTTCCTTCGTCGGAACCGGCGGCAGGGTGGGCGCAACGGCTTCTTCGCGCTTCAAGCGATTGATGGCTTTGACGCCCATGAAAATCGCGAACGCGACGATGATGAAGTCGATCATGCTCTGGATGAATTTACCGTACGCCAGCACCACTGCGGGGGCGTCGCCGCTGGCGGCCTTGAGCGTAATGGCGAGATCACTGAAATCCACCCCACCGATCAGCAGGCCGATTGGCGGCATGACCACGTCGCCGACAAACGACGAAACGATCTTGCCGAAGGCGGCACCGATGATGATACCGACGGCCATGTCGACCACGTTGCCTTTTACCGCGAAGGCCTTGAACTCATTTAGCACGCCCATAGGTTATTTCCTTGTTACAGATGAGGTTGGTAACGCAGTGTAAATCAGCCAAATGGTTCTTGCCCGAAACAACTGCTTACAGCGCTTGCCTGCTATCGACCGGGGCAACGGTAAAAAGTTTTCAAAATGCCATCATTGGTGCATTGATCTGCGTTTTTCAGGTGTGTGCCCGCTATCCATCTGAAGGGTGTTGTTCGTCATTCAGTCGCTTGCGCTGATCAGCGATGGAGGTGGTGGTCCTTATCAAAAGTGCGTGCGTCACAGGAGCGACTTGTTGAGTGTAATGGGAGAGTGCGTGCTATAAGTTTTACAGCGGTTAACTTCAAGTATAAGTTCCTGGTTCGGAAAATAGTGGCTGGAAAAACACAGAATGCGTGATGCCGTAAAGCCATCGATTTGATTTTCAGTATTAAACTCTTGGTTTGTTAGGTGATGTTGTACGTTAAGTTTGCAGAGTGTTAAGAGTTGTACAGCTTTGTGGGTTTTGGATTTAACGTTGGTCGAGTTATTTTGGCAGCGCGTTGTACAAGTTATGAAAGTTGCAGCGCTGTCGTTGTCTCGAGAATCGAACAAGTTGCCGCACAATTCCATTGGGCAACTCCGTCGCACTGATCCAGCCCAGCTGAGCTATCATCGCGGTTTTTGCCGGGAGTTCAGATGGCCAAGGCCAAGCGCATGTACGGCTGCACCGAGTGCGGCTCAACCTTCCCCAAGTGGGCCGGCCAGTGCGGCGAGTGCGGGGCCTGGAACACCTTGACCGAAACCATGGTCGAGAGCGGCGGTGCCGCAGCCCCCAGCGGCCGCACCGGCTGGACCGGCCAGCAGGCACAAATCAAGACCCTGGCCGAAGTCAGCGTCGAAGAAATACCGCGCTTTTCCACTGCCTCCAGTGAGCTCGATCGCGTCCTGGGTGGCGGGCTGGTGGACGGTTCGGTGGTTTTGATCGGCGGTGATCCGGGCATCGGCAAATCAACCATCCTCCTGCAAACCTTGTGCAACCTCGCCAAGAGCATGCCGGCGTTGTACGTCACGGGCGAAGAGTCCCAGCAGCAAGTGGCCATGCGCGCCCGACGCCTGGGATTACCGCAGGATCAACTGCGGGTCATGACCGAAACCTGCATCGAAACCATCATAGCCACCGCCCGGGTCGAAAAGCCCAAGGTCATGGTGATCGACTCGATTCAGACGATTTTCACTGAACAGCTGCAATCGGCACCGGGCGGCGTGTCCCAGGTGCGGGAGAGCGCAGCCTTGCTGGTGCGTTATGCCAAACAGAGTGGCACAGCGATTTTCCTGGTTGGCCACGTGACGAAAGAAGGTGCGCTGGCCGGTCCGCGTGTGCTGGAGCACATGGTCGATACCGTGCTGTATTTCGAGGGCGAATCCGACGGTCGCTTGCGCTTGCTGCGGGCGGTGAAGAACCGTTTTGGCGCGGTCAACGAACTGGGCGTGTTCGGCATGACCGACAAGGGTTTGAAAGAAGTCTCCAACCCTTCGGCGATTTTTCTCACTCGTGCACAGGAAGAAGTCCCGGGCAGTGTGGTCATGGCAACGTGGGAAGGCACCCGACCGATGCTGGTGGAAGTTCAGGCGTTGGTGGATGACAGCCATCTGGCCAACCCGCGTCGGGTCACGTTGGGGCTGGATCAGAACCGACTGGCGATGTTGCTGGCGGTTCTGCATCGACACGGCGGCATTCCGACCCACGACCAGGACGTGTTCCTCAACGTGGTGGGCGGCGTGAAGGTGTTGGAAACCGCTTCCGACCTGGCGCTGATGGCGGCCGTAATGTCCAGTTTGCGTAACCGGCCATTGCCCCATGACCTGCTGGTGTTCGGCGAAGTCGGTTTGTCTGGCGAAGTGCGTCCGGTGCCGAGTGGGCAGGAACGCTTGAAAGAAGCGGCCAAGCACGGCTTCAAACGGGCCATCGTGCCCAAGGGCAATGCGCCTAAAGAGGCGCCGCCGGGATTGCAGATTATTGCCGTGACCCGCCTCGAACAGGCCCTCGACGCCCTGTTCGAATAACCTGCCAGATAGACACCGATCCTGTGGGAGCGAGCCTGCTCGCGATAGCGGACTGTCAGTCAACATCATCGTTGAATGTTAAACAGCTATCGCGAGCAGGCTCACTCCCACATTGGATTGGTGTCGGGTTTTCAGACTTCGATCAGGGCACCCAACTCGCGCTCCAGCTCCTGCGGATCCCCCAGATTGAGCTCGATCAATCGCCGCAGCCGCTCGATGGATTCCAGGCTGATATATCGGCAAACGAATCCCAAATGGCGAGGATCGTCGTGCGTCAGTTGCACATCCATCTTGATGTCAAAGTCCTTGCTGAGATGAATGTCGACAGAAAACATCTTTTTCGGGTCGCCCAGCCACGGCTCGGGTCGCTCGATCAGTATTCCCTTGAGCGACAAGTCAATCAGCTTCACTGGCCAGATGAATTCCCCTTGGCAAAGCTCGGTTCGGGCATCGAACGCAATACGTTTGAAGCGGCGGCGATTGGCAGGGTGTTCGCTCATGGCTTTTTCCTCTTAATGTCCGCTGACTATAGACCCGCATTGTCAAAGCCTGCCAGCTGACACGGGCGTCTAGACCAATGTCGGGTATGGCCTTTGCCGTCAGGAGAGCTAAACTCGGGGTGGCTGTCTTTCTTGTCCACCCTGGCTGGAATAAAAAAATGAAAAATAATAATAGCCCGCTACGCCACCTACCCTGGCTGCTGCTGGCAATCGTAGGAGCGTGCGCCCTTGGCGTAGTGGCATTGCGCCGAGGCGAGGCAATCAACGCCTTGTGGATTGTGGTCGCTGCCGTGGCCATTTATCTGGTTGCGTACCGTTACTACAGTCTGTTCATCGCTAACAACGTGATGCAACTCGATTCACGACGGGCCACCCCCGCTGTGCTCAACAATGATGGTCTGGACTACGTCCCTACCAACAAACACATCCTCTTCGGTCACCACTTCGCGGCCATCGCTGGCGCAGGGCCATTGGTCGGTCCGGTGTTGGCGGCGCAGATGGGCTACTTGCCCGGCACGCTGTGGCTGATTGCCGGCGTGGTGCTGGCCGGTGCGGTTCAGGACTTCATGGTCCTGTTCATGTCCACCCGCCGCAACGGCCGCTCCCTGGGCGACATGGTCCGCGAAGAAATGGGCCGCATCCCCGGCACCATCGCGCTGTTCGGCTGCTTCCTGATCATGATCATCATCCTCGCGGTGCTGGCGCTGATCGTCGTAAAAGCCCTGGCCGAGAGCCCGTGGGGCATTTTCACGGTGATGGCGACTATCCCGATCGCGATGTTCATGGGCATCTACATGCGCTACATCCGCCCGGGCCGCATCGGTGAGATCTCCATCGTCGGCGTGCTGTTGCTGCTGGGTTCGATCTGGCTGGGCGGGCAGATTGCCGCGGACCCGGTCTGGGCCAAAGCCTTCACCTTCACTGGCGTGCAGATCACCTGGATGCTGGTCGGTTACGGTTTCGTCGCTGCCTCTTTGCCGGTGTGGCTGATTCTGGCCCCGCGTGACTACCTGTCGACGTTCCTCAAAATCGGCACCATCATCGCACTGGCGATCGGCATCCTGGTGACCATGCCCGAGCTGAAAATGCCGGCGCTGACCCAGTTCATCGATGGCACCGGTCCGGTATGGAAGGGCGGCCTGTTCCCGTTCCTGTTCATCACCATCGCCTGTGGCGCGGTCTCGGGTTTCCACGCGCTGATCTCCTCCGGCACCACGCCAAAACTGCTGGATAACGAGGTCAACGCCCGTTACATCGGTTACGGCGGCATGTTGATGGAATCGTTCGTGGCCATCATGGCGATGGTTGCCGCTTCGGTGATTGAGCCAGGCGTGTATTTCGCCATGAACAGCCCGGCGGCCGTCGTCGGTGGTGACGTGGTCGCGGTTGCACAAACTGTCAGCAGCTGGGGTTTTGCAATTACTCCGGAAGCGCTGCAAACGGTGGCCAAGGACATCGGTGAAACCACCATCCTGGCCCGCGCCGGCGGTGCGCCGACCCTGGCGGTCGGTATCGCGCAGATCCTGCACAGTGTCCTGCCGGGTGAAAACACCATGGCGTTCTGGTACCACTTCGCGATCCTGTTCGAAGCGCTGTTCATCCTGACCGCAGTCGATGCCGGTACCCGTGCCGGTCGCTTCATGTTGCAGGACTTGCTCGGCTCCTTCGTGCCGGCGCTGAAACGCACCGAATCCTGGACCGCCAACCTGATCGCCACCGCCGGTTGTGTGGCGATGTGGGGCTGGTTGCTGTATCAGGGCGTGATCGATCCGCTGGGTGGCATCAACACCTTGTGGCCGCTGTTCGGTATCTCCAACCAGATGCTGGCCGGTATCGCGCTGATGCTCGGCACCGTCGTGCTGATCAAAATGAAACGCCAACGCTACGTCTGGGTGACCATGGTGCCAGCGGTCTGGCTGCTGATCTGCACCACCACTGCCGGCTTCATCAAGCTGTTCGACGCCAACCCGGCGATCGGCTTCCTGTCGCTGGCCAAAAAATACAGCGATGCGCTGGCCAACGGTCAGATCCTCGCCCCGGCCAAGGACATCACCCAGATGCAACACGTGATTTTCAACGCCTACACCAACGCAACGCTGACCGCGCTGTTCCTGTTCGTGGTGTTCAGTATCCTGTTCTATGCACTCAAGGTCGGCATTGCCGCCTGGGGTAAAAAAGAGCGTACGGATAAAGAATCGCCATTCCAGGCCTTGCCGGACGCGTAATCGAGGATTGCAGCATGTTCAATGACCTGAGTCGCCTCGGTAAATACCTCGGTCAGGCCGCGCGCCTGATGGTCGGCATGCCCGACTACGACAACTACGTCGAGCATATGCAGACCAAACACCCGGACAAACCGGTGATGAGCTACGAAATGTTCTTTCGGGAACGTCAGGAAGCCCGTTACGGTGGCAAGGGTGGGCCGAAGTGCTGTTGACCCGGTTGTCGGGTTAACAGCAATCCCTGTGGGAGCTAGCCTGCTGGCGATGGCGGCTGAACATTCAACATCACTGTTGATTGACAGTCCGCCATCGCTAGCAGGCTAGCTCCCACATTTGTTTTATGTTGTTTTCTAATTTTGTAAAGCAGGAGACTCCAGTTGTCCTCTCCCATCCCCGTCACGATCCTCAGCGGCTTCCTCGGCGCCGGCAAGACCACGCTGTTGCGCCACCTGCTCAAAGCCGAGCACGGCCTGAAAATCGCCGTGATCGAAAACGAATTCAGTGACGCCGGCATCGACACCCAACTGTTGGGCGACGAGCCGGTGCAGGTGATGACGCTGTCCAACGGCTGCGTCTGCTGCACCATCCACACCGACCTGACCAAGGCGCTCTACCTGTTGCTCGAACGGCTGGACAGTGGAGAAATCGCCTTCGACCGTCTGGTGATCGAGTGCACCGGCCTGGCTGATCCGGCACCGGTGGCGCAAACCTTCTTCATCGACGAAGAACTGCGTGAGCGTTACATCCTCGACGGCATCATCACGTTGGTCGATGCCGCACACGCCGACGTACACCTGACCCAAACCATCGCCCAGGCGCAGATTGGTTTCGCCGACCGCTTGCTGGTGAGCAAACGCGATCTGGTGGACGAACCGACCTTCACCGCGTTGAGCGAGCGCCTGACCCGTATCAACCGTCGCGCGCCGATTCGCGTGGTCGACCACGGCCAGATCGATCTGGCCGAACTGCTCGATGTGCGCGGCTTCAACCTCAATGCCGACCTGGGTGGCGGCGTGAGTTTGCGCCCAGTCAGCAAAGCGCCTTCCATCGACCGCATTTCCAGCCTGGTGCTGCGCACCGACAAGCCGCTGGATATCGACAAGCTCAGCGAATTCATGAACGAACTGCTGGAAGAACATGGCAAGCAGTTGCTGCGCTACAAAGGCGTGCTGAACATCCTTGGCGAGCCGCGGCGCATGGTGTTTCAGGGGGTGCTGAAGTTGTATGGCTTCGACTGGGACACGGAATGGGCAGAGGGCGAGGCGCGGGAAAGCGTGATTGTGTTTATTGCCGATGAATTGCCGGAAGAGAAGATCCGCGAGGGGTTTGCGCGGGTGGCGGCGGATTGAATCATTTCGTTCGTCAGTGATAACGCCTTCGCGGGCAAGCCTCGCTCCTACAGTCGGTGATATCCGTAGGAGCGAGGCTTGCCCGCGAAAGCGATCTAACCAGCAACACGATCCTGACTAAGCCCAAGTCCTGAGTTCAGCAATATTTCCTCAAGATTATCCAGGTGCCCGCTCAGCAGCGAGACTGCCTTCACCGCATCCCCACGCGCCACCGCATCCAGAATCGCGGAATGCACCCGCCAATCGCAATAACCCTCCACCGATACATCAAACTGCGCAATCGCCAGTGAAGTGAGTGGCACCAGGCTGCCCAGAAAATGCGCCAACGGTGCATTCCCCGCCATTTCGGCCAGCTGCAGATGAAACGCCCCCGCCAACCTGATCGCCGAGCCATGCGCGGCACATTGGCGCTCGCGATCAATCAACCCACGCAGACACTTCAAGTCTTGCGCACGGGGCTGCTGGCACGCCAACCGCACCACCGTGGTTTCGGTCAGCCGCCGCGCATGCAGCGTCTGCCGGACTTGCTCATGATCGAGCGCAGCGACTCGGGGGCGATGGTGAGTGCGCAACACGATGATCTGCTGATGGGACAGCTGCGTCAGCACCCCGCGCATGTCACTGCGGCGAACGCCGAACATCTGCGCCAGGCTTTCTTCGGTAAAGCGACTGGCCGCATCGATGCGCTGTTCAAGAATGGCGTCGAAGACTCGCGAGTAGAGATCATCCGTCGGCGCGGGAAAGGGCAGGGCAACAAGAGTTTGCGCTGAAGCGAAGCTGTTCATGGCCTGTCTCCGGTTCCAAGAGGGTTCAACTGCCGAGGTTGTCGTCCGGGATATTCAATTCGATGCCCATCCGCTGGCCTTCGCGAAGAATGTGTCGACGCATTTCGGCACTCGCCAGGGCGCTGTTTTTGCTGCGGATCGCGCGTACCACGGCTTCGTTTTCTTCGAGGCGTTCGGCCAGATGCTCGGGTGAGTTGCGCAGCACCTCGGCGCTTTGCTTGAGGGCGTTGCTGGTCTGCTGTACCACGCTCTGGAAAATCGGGTTCGAGGTCAGCGTGAACAGCTCTTCGTGGAACGCGATGTAGGCGTTGACCCCGGCTTCGCTGTCGTTCGCCTCCAGGGCTTCGCGCATGTCCATCAGGGTCAGGCGCAATTGCCCGACTTCCTTGCTGCTGATCGACTGCGCCACCAGGCCGACGATAAACGGCTCAAGGGTGTAGCGCAGTTGCAGCACGTCTTCCAGGCTCGCGCCGGCCACTGCACTGTCGTGGCTTTGGCTGTCTGTCAGTTGGGCATCGAGCACCACCACGCCTTTGCCCGGCATCGAGCGCACCAGGCCGAGGGTTTCCAGGACGATGACCGCCTCGCGCAGGCTCGGACGGCTGATGCCCAGTTGTTCGGCCAGTTCACGTTGCCCCGGCAGCATCTCGCCGGAGCGCCATTGCCCACGTGCCAGCGCGGCACGAAGTTTTTCCACTACTGAATTTACGACGGTTGACGAGGTAATCACTGTTCGCTCCAAGTCGCGATAATGTGCCCGCCCATAGGCGGGCACACGTTGTTTAAAATTCCTGCTGGTGCGCGGGCGCGACCGGTTTTCGAGGCTGGAAGGTATAACCCACCTGACCGGAAAGCACCTTGTTTGCGCGTTGGATATCGATGTCTTTTTCCCAGCGGGCGATGGCCACGGTGGCGACGCAGTTGCCGATCAGGTTGGTCAGCGCGCGGCCGATGCCCATGAACCAGTCCACCGCCAGTACCAGCACCAGACCGACCACCGGAATCGCCGGGATGGCTGTCAGTGTCGCTGCCAGAATCACCAGCGCCGAGCCGGGAATCCCGTGAGCCCCTTTGGAGGTGATCAGCGACACCAGCAAAATGGTCAGCAAATCAGTCATGGCCAACGGCGTACCGGTGGCATTGGCGATGAACACAATGGCCAATGTCAGGTAGATCGAAAAACCGTCGAGGTTGAATGAGTAACCGGTGGGAATCACCAACCCGACCGTTGAACTGCCGATGCCCAGGTGTTCGAGCTTGCGCATGATTTGCGGCAGCACGGCGTCGGACGATGCGGTGCCCATGACGATCATCAGTTCTTCGCGCAGGTATTTGAGCAGCGGCCACATGCGCAGGCCGGACAGGCGCATCACCAGGCCGAGAATCAGCGCCACGAACGCGACACACGTCAGGTAGAAAAGACCGACCAGACTGCCCAGGTGTTGCAGGGAGTCCAGGCCATATTTGCTGGTGGTGAAGGCAATTGCGCCGAATACGCCGATCGGCGCCAGGCGCACGATCATGCCCATGATGCGGAAAATCACGTGGCTCAGCTCATTGATCAGCCGGGAAATGCCCGACGCGGCTTCACCCACCAGGTTCAGTGCGCTGCCGAACAGCACTGAAAACAGCAGGACCTGCAGGATGTTGTTGTCGGCGAAGGCACCGATCACCGAAGTCGGAATCAGGTCCATCAGGAACTGTGTGGTGGTGTGCATGTGCTGGCCGCGCTGGGCGATGTCGCCCATGTCGGCGGCAGACAGCTGCTCCAGATGAATGTTCGCGCCGCTGCCGATGCCGGTGCTGAAGGCGAACACCAGGCCAATCACCAGGGCGATGGTGGTCAGCACTTCGAAGTAGATCACCGATTTCAGGCCGATGCGCCCGACCTTCTTCAGGTCGCCGGCACCGCTGATGCCGCTGACCACCACGCAGAACACGATCAGGCCGATGAGCATCTTGATCAGTTTGATGAAACCGTCGCCGAGGGGTTTGAGCTGGGCGGAGTATTCGGGAAGGGTCAGCCCGCAGACGATGCCGAGCACCAGTCCGAGAACCACTTGAAGGAAGATTGAACGCGAGCACCATCTGAGCATGGGAGGAATCCTGGTCGGTGTCCTGGCTGCCGTGCGCTGCGCGCATCAGATTCAGGACTTAATTATTGTGGTCTTACCGGTATGTCCAGTGCAGGCGCAGTCTACGCCGGATTTTTTTACGATTACAAGTGAAAACCTGAAAATTGGCATGACCGGTCTGACCAGCGAAGCTGGGTGTGTAGGAGCCGGCTTGCTGGCGATGGCGCCCAAAAGATCAATGCAAGGCTCAAGAACAAGCGCTCCAGCCAGCCACCTCCCACAAATCGCAGGCGAAAAAAAACCGGCCATCACTGGCCGGTTTTTTCTAACTACGGTCTAGCGGTGCAATTAAGCGCCGTACACCGGCAGCTTCTTGCAGATGGCCTTGACCTTCTCACGAACGGCGTCGATCACCGCTTCGTTGTTCAGGTCAGCCAGGATGTCGCAGATCCAGCCGGCCAGCTCTTTGCACTCTGCTTCCTTGAAGCCGCGAGTGGTCACAGCCGGAGTGCCGAAGCGCAGGCCGGAGGTGACGAACGGGGAACGTGGATCGTTTGGCACGGAGTTCTTGTTCACGGTGATGAATGCTTTGCCCAGAGCGGCGTCAGCGTCTTTACCGGAGATTTCCTGCTTGATCAGCGACAGCAGGAACAGGTGGTTTTCAGTACCGCCGGAAACCACGTCGAAACCGCGCTCGATGAAGACGCTGGCCATGGCCTGGGCGTTTTTCACCACTTGTTGCTGGTAAGCCTTGAACTCAGGCTGCAGCGCTTCCTTGAAGCAGATCGCTTTGGCAGCGATCACGTGCTCCAGCGGGCCACCCTGGGCGCCCGGGAATACTGCGGAGTTCAGCTTCTTCTCGATGTCGGCGTTGGCGCGAGCCAGGATCAGGCCGCCACGTGGACCGCGCAGGGTCTTGTGCGTGGTGGTGGTCACGACGTCAGCGAATGGCACCGGGTTCGGGTAGACGCCAGCGGCGACCAGACCGGCCACGTGGGCCATGTCGACGAACAGGTAGGCGCCAACCTTGTCAGCGATTGCGCGGAAGCGCGGGAAGTCGAGGATCTGCGAGTAGGCAGAGAAACCGGCCACGATCATTTTCGGCTTGTGCTCAACGGCCAGGCGCTCGACTTCGTCGTAGTCGATCAGGCCATTGGCGTCGATGCCGTACTGAACGGCGTTGTACAGCTTGCCGGAGGAGGAAACGCTGGCACCGTGGGTCAGGTGACCACCGTGAGCCAGGCTCATGCCCAGGATGGTGTCGCCAGCTTGCAGCAGGGCCAGGTAAACGGCGCTGTTGGCTTGCGAACCGGCGTGCGGCTGAACGTTGGCGTAATCGGCGCCGAACAGTTCTTTGGCACGGTCGATGGCCAGTTGCTCAACGACGTCGACGAACTCGCAACCACCGTAGTAGCGCTTGCCCGGATAGCCTTCGGCGTACTTGTTGGTCAGTACCGAGCCTTGAGCTTCCATCACCGCAGGGCTGGTGTAGTTTTCCGAAGCGATCAGCTCGATGTGTTCTTCCTGGCGCTGAGCTTCTTGCTCCATGGCGGCAAAAAGATCGGCGTCGTACTTGGCAATAGTCAAATCACGGCTGAACATGGCGGTCCTCAAGGATCGGGGCAGAAAAGGGGGGCATTCTAACCCAATGGGATTTAGATGGCATATGAAAGGGCATCATGTCGCAGACAAGTGGTGTTCATGCAGGAATCGGCGGCGATCGTGCCGGCCTCTTCGCGGGCAAGCCTCGCTCCTACAGTCGGTGATATCCGTAGGAGCGAGGCTTGCCCGCGAAGGGGTCATCTGCAGCACTACAAATTTCAGTCGAACATGAACAACGCATCATTACTGAACTGCGCTTCAAACCGGCCCGCCGGCATCGGCCGCCCGAACAGGTAACCCTGAACCTCATCACAGCCATGCTCACGCAGGAAGTCCAGCTGCTCATGGGTTTCCACGCCCTCGGCGATCACCGCCAGGTTGAGGCTGTGGGCCATGGCGATGATCGCCCGGGCGATCTGCGCATCCTGTTCACCCGACGGCAAGCCATCGACAAAGGTTCGGTCGATCTTCAGCACGTCGATCGGGAACTGCTTGAGGTAGTTGAGCGACGAATAACCGGTGCCGAAGTCGTCGACCGCGATGCTCAGCCCGAGGTTTTTCAGCCCGGCCAGAATCTGCATCGCCTCGCTGACTTCGCGCATCAGGATACTTTCGGTCAGCTCCAGTTCCAGGCACGCCGGTGGCAGGCCTGTTTCCTTGAGGATGGTGGCGATCCGCGTGCCGAGTTGGCCGTCGGAGAACTGCCGGGCAGAGATGTTGACCGATACCTTCGGCACCCGCACCTTGGCCTGATGCCAGGTCTTGAGCTGACGGCACGCCTCGCTGATCACCCAGTCGCCGACGTCCACCACCAGGCCCAGTTCTTCGAGCACCGGAATGAAATCCCCCGGCGGCACCAGGCCACGGCGCGGATGACGCCAGCGCAGCAAGGCTTCGGCACCGGTCAGGCGTTTGCCGTCGCCGCTGAATTGCGGCTGGTAGTACAGAACGAATTCGTTCTGTTCCAGGGCGTGACGCAAGTCGCTTTCCAGCTCCAGACGCTCGAGGGCACTGGCGTTCATGTCCGCCTGATAGAACTGGAAGTTGTTCTTGCCGCGTTCCTTGGCGTGGTACATCGCGGTGTCGGCGTTCTTCATCAGCTGACTGAGTTCGTTGCCGTCCTGCGGGCTCAGGGCGATGCCGATACTGGCGGTGACGAAGAATTCGCGGCCTTCAAGCACGAACGGTTTCACCAGGCTGGCGAGAATCTGTTCGGCCACGTGAATCGCCCGATTGAGGGCGATTTCACGGTTGGCCCGCGGTTGCAGGAGCAAGGTGAATTCGTCGCCGCCCATGCGCGCCACGGTGTCGTCGTCATCGACGCAACCGAGCAGGCGCGTGGCCATTTCCTTGAGCATGCGATCGCCGGCGGCGTGGCCCAGGGAGTCGTTGATCGGCTTGAAACGGTCGAGGTCGAGGAACATCAGCACCACCCAGGACTTCTGCCGTTCCGCCGATTGCAGCGCAGTGTGCAGGCGGTCCTGGAACAGCGTGCGGTTGGGCAGGTGCGTCAGGGCGTCGTAATAGGCGAGGCGGTGAATCCGTTGTTCACTGGCCTTGCGCTCGCTGATGTCGCTGAAGAAACACACGTAACTGGCCAGATCGCCTTCATCGTCGAGCACCGCCGTGATACCGACCCACGCCGGGTAATGCTCGCCGTTACGACGCCTGAGCCAGACTTCGCCTTCCCAGGTGCTGTGCTGATTCAATTGCTTGAGCACATAGCGCAGGTGCGCTTCCTGCTGCTCGTCGACGGTCAGCATGTTCGGCAACTGGTCGAGCACTTGCTCCACCGCATAGCCGCTCACGCGACTGAACGCTTCGTTGGCCTGCACGATGTAGCCTGCCGGGTCGGTGATCAGGATCGCCGACGTCGAGTGTTCGAATACCGTGGCCGCCATGCGCAGGTCTTTCTCGGCGCGGCGTTGCTGGCTGATGTCGCGACCGACACCGAGCACGCCTTCGAAGGCACCGTGTTCGTCCCAGACCAGCACCAGCCGCAACTCGATCGGAATCTTGCGCCCATCGGCACGCAGGCAGTCGAACAGGAACAGTTGGGTCTGCACCTGGCTGCGCAACAGCGCCAGTTGGTCGGGTTTGCCCAGCGCTTTGCTGACGCGGTCCATCAGGTTGTAGATGCCGGTCAACTGTTGCGGGTTGGCGATGGTCGACTGCCAGCCGTTCTGGAAAATCCAGTCGGTGTCGTAGCCCAGCACGGCTTGCACCGACGGGCTGACGTAGTTGAGCGAGAGCTTGCTGTCGGTGGAGAAAATCACGTCGCTGATGCTTTCGGCGAGCATCCGGTAGCGCTGCTCGCTGTCGCGCAGGGACTCACTGGCCTCGATCTGCTCGGTGATGTCCTTGGCCACGCCGATGATCCGTGTGACCTGGTCGTGTTTGTCCCGCGCCAGCGCCTGTTCACGAATATCGAAACGTCGCCATTTGCCGTTGCGGTGACGGAAGCGCAGTTGGCATTGCAGCAATTGCGTATAGCCCGCGTGCCGCTGGGTCTGTCGCGCGCGGTGGTAGTGGTCGGCATCTTCGGGGTGCAGCAGGATTTCCCAGAAGTACTCGCCCATCTGGTGCAGTTCGGTGCGGTTGTAACCGAGTGTCTGGCCCAGGTGGTGGTTGCTGAAGATCATGCGCTGGCTGATCACGTCCTGGACGTACAAATGATCCGGCACGGTGCGCACCACGTCGGACCAGAACCCTTCACGCTCAAGCAGCGACAGTTCGATGAGCTTGCGACTGGTGATGTCGCTGATGCTCAGGATCACCGCTTTATAGTCGTCCTGGTTTTCCGGCAGGCGCATCACCAGCCACAGGTGTTGATCGCGGCCATTGGCGTCTTGCAGTTTTATTTCCAGCTCGAACTGTTTCTGCTGGTTGAGTACCGCTTCGAGCACTTGATTGCCGATGGCGGTGCCATCCAGCGGATTGCCGTCGATCAGCAACTTCCAGGCTTGTTCACAGGAATTGACGTTGAGCAGTTGCAGGGCGACCTGGTTGACCTCGGTGATGCGCAGTTCCTGCAACAGTTGCTGGCGCTGTTCCGGGGTTTCCAGCCAGGCTTGCAGGTGTTCAGTGCTGAGCAACTGGTTTTTGTCGAAGACGTTCTTGAGGCCAGACACGTCGAGCACGCACAGGGCGACGCCGGTGCCTTCGAAAATATCCTGATAGCGCCGACGACCTTCACTCACCTGGCGCTGACGACGGCGTATGTTCAACAGGGCGATCAGCGGCAGCAGAGAGAGCGCCAGCCCCAACAGGCATTTACCGATAAACGCCGGCAGCAGTTCTTCGATCACACGTTGCCGGTCGAACAACCCGCGCAGTTGCCAGTCGCTGCCGGTCAGGGGGACTGTCAGCACGCTGTTGGCCACATCATTTGCGGTCAGCTCGCTCGGCTTGGCCAGGGGCTGTGAATCATCGCGGCTGATGACCTGGTGATTGACGCGGTTTTCCACCAGCCACATTGGGCGGATACCGGCCTCGCCTGGTTTGGTCAATGACGAGAAAAAGCTCGGCGTCAGGCGCAGGACCCAATAGCCCCGAGAGCTGCCGCTGGCTTGATGCAGCAACAGGTGCACCACCGAACCGTTATCGGCGTTGCTGAAATAATGTGCCTGGGTACGGCTGCGGCGTACCAGTTCGACGAGGTAGTCGGCGTCGTCGCTGTCGGCGGTGGTGTCGCTGATGACTTTCCCTGAGGGGCTCAACAACGCGAGGCTACGCAGGTCGGGCAAGGACTTTTGCAGCTTGCGCAGCAGCTCCTGCTGTTCGTCGGCGCTTTGCGGCTGTTCGACGATCGGTAGCAGGTTGAGGGCGATCTGCGCATTGAGCGACATGTTCAGGCTGACTTGCGCAGCCAGATCGGCGGTGTAGTCGATGGTGTATTGGCGCTGGTTTTTCTGGGTTTCACGCAGCTGATCCAGCAGTTGCCAGAACAGCAACGCGAGCAGCAAAAGCACGAGTGTCGCCAGCGCGCCCTTTAATGTTCCGCGCAGGGGGGAACCGGGCACAGCAGTCGGTGCACGGGTGGTCAAGGGCGGAGTGACATTAGACAAACTGTAATCCTGCGATTTAGCTGGACTGGCGCGACGTGCACTATAAGCCGGACGCCCGGAGGGCGGCTAGCATGCCTTGAGTTGTGGCAAAGTGCCAGACCCTCCCGGCTGGACTGCCTTCTGTCAATAAGGTAGCTTTGCCGGTTACGCGGGAGCGTTCCAGCTCCTAGAATCAGGTTTTTTCAGCGCGCAGCATTGATACCTATCAGTCGTCGACGCGCACGGCCTGGCCGGGCATCGCCTGCGCTCCAATCATTCATCTGTCACTGACCCAAGGTTCTCCATGGCTCAATACGTCTTCACCATGCATCGGCTGGGCAAAGTTGTTCCGCCGAAGCGGGAAATCCTGAAAAACATTTCGCTGTCCTTCTTCCCCGGCGCCAAGATCGGCGTGCTCGGCCTCAACGGTTCGGGTAAATCCACGCTGCTGAAAATCATGGCCGGCGTCGACACCGAGTTCGAGGGCGAAGCACGTCCGATGCCGGAGCTGAACATCGGCTACCTGCCACAGGAACCGATCCTTGACCCGACCAAGACCGTGCGTGAAGTGGTCGAGGAAGCGGTCAGCGTGATCAAGAACGCCCAGGCACGCCTGGACGAGGTCTACGCGGCTTACGCTGATGAAGATGCCGACTTCGACAAACTGGCCGCCGAACAGGCCAAGCTCGAAGCCATCCTGCAAGCCAGCGACGGTCACAACCTGGATCGCCAACTGGAAGTCGCCGCCGATGCGCTGCGCCTGCCGGCCTGGGACGCCAAGGTCGAATTCCTTTCCGGTGGTGAAAAGCGTCGTGTGGCCCTGTGCCGCCTGCTGCTGTCCGCACCGGACATGCTGCTGCTCGACGAACCGACCAACCACCTGGACGCCGATTCCGTCGCCTGGCTGGAACACTTCCTCCACGACTTCCCGGGCACTGTCGTTGCGATCACGCACGACCGTTACTTCCTGGACAACGTTGCTGGCTGGATCCTCGAGCTCGACCGCGGCGCCGGTATCCCGTACGAGGGCAACTATTCGGGTTGGCTTGAAGCCAAGTCCGATCGTCTGGCCCAGGAATCCAAGCAGCAGTCGGCCCACGAAAAAGCCATGAAGGAAGAACTGGAGTGGGTGCGCAAAGGCGCCAAGGCCCGCCAGTCGAAATCCAAGGCACGTCTGCAACGCTTCGAAGAAATGCAATCGCAGGAATTCCAGAAGCGTTCGGAAACCAACGAGATCTACATCCCGGCCGGTCCGCGCCTGGGTGACAAGGTCATCGAGTTCAAGAACGTTTCCAAGGGCTATGGCGATCGCGTGCTGATCGACAACCTGTCGTTCTCCATGCCAAAAGGTGCCATCGTTGGCGTGATCGGCGGTAACGGTGCCGGTAAGTCGACGCTGTTCCGCATGCTGATGGGCAAGGAACAACCGGATTCGGGCAGCATCGAAGTCGGCGAAACCGTGCAACTGGCCTGCGTCGATCAGAGCCGCGAAGACCTGGACGGCAGCAAGACTGTGTTCCAGCAAATCTCCGACGGTTCGGATCAGATCCGCATCGGCAACTACGAGATCCCGTCGCGTACCTACGTCGGTCGCTTCAACTTCAAGGGCGGCGATCAGCAGAAGTTCGTCAAGGACCTGTCCGGTGGTGAGCGCGGTCGCTTGCACCTGGCCCTGACCCTGAAAGAGGGCGGCAACGTCCTGCTGCTCGACGAACCGTCCAACGACCTCGACGTTGAAACCCTGCGTTCCCTGGAAGAAGCCCTGCTGGACTTCCCGGGCGCCGCCATTGTGATCTCTCACGATCGGTGGTTCCTTGACCGCGTCGCGACGCACATCCTGGCGTACGAAGACGATTCGCAAGCGGTGTTCTTCGAAGGTAACTACACCGAGTACGAAGCCGACCGCAAGAAACGCCTCGGCGAAGCGGCTTCCCAGCCGCATCGTGTACGGCACAAGAAACTGGCCTGATTTCGGGTTGGTTGCATAAAAAACGGAGCCTTCGGGGCTCCGTTTTTTTATGCGTTTTTTCAGTGGCATCGTGGCGAACTCATCGCGAGCAGGCTCGCTCCCACAGGGGGAATGCAATTCAAATTGTAGGAGTGAGCCTGCTCGCGATAGCGGTGTAACTAATGGTGCAAAACCCAGATTGTGAATCCCTTTTTAGGTGCGAAATCAGCCTGAAAATGGAGGTTATTTATATCCTGCGCACCATTTAATTTCATAAACGCGACATTTTGCTCTATTACTGTGCGCACTCCGTTTGCTAAAGTCCGGCCCAATCTCTTCCAACGACAATAAATTTGCCGAGACTTTTCCATGATCGAATCCGTCGAAACTTTCCTTGCCCGACTGAAAAAACGCGACCCGGACCAACCTGAATTCCACCAGGCCGTCGAAGAGGTCCTGCGCAGTCTGTGGCCATTTCTCGAAGCCAATCCGCATTATCTGACCTCCGGCATTCTGGAGCGGATCTGCGAGCCGGAGCGGGCGATTGTGTTCCGTGTTTCCTGGGTCGACGATCACGGCAAGGTGCAGGTCAATCGCGGGTTCCGCATCCAGATGAACAGCGCGATCGGTCCGTACAAGGGCGGCTTGCGTTTCCATCCATCGGTGAACCTCGGTGTACTGAAATTCCTCGCCTTCGAACAAACCTTCAAAAACTCCCTGACCTCGTTGCCCATGGGCGGTGGCAAGGGTGGCTCGGACTTCGACCCGAAAGGCAAAAGCGACGCGGAAGTCATGCGCTTCTGCCAGGCCTTCATGAGCGAGTTGTACCGCCACATCGGTGCAGACGTTGATGTGCCGGCCGGCGACATCGGCGTCGGTGCCCGCGAGATCGGTTTCCTGTTCGGTCAGTACAAGCGCCTGAGCAACCAGTTCACCAGCGTGCTGACCGGCAAGGGCCCGAGCTATGGCGGCAGCCTGATTCGTCCGGAAGCCACCGGTTTCGGCTGCGTGTACTTCGCCGAGGAAATGCTCAAGCGCAGCGGTGAAGCCGTCGAAGGCAAGCGCGTAGCGATCTCGGGTTCCGGTAACGTTGCGCAGTACGCGGCGCGCAAGGTCATGGACCTGGGCGGCAAGGTGATTTCGCTCTCGGACTCCGAAGGCACGCTGTACTGCGAGGCGGGTTTGACCGAAGAACAGTGGCTGGCGCTGTTGGAGCTGAAAAACGTCAAGCGTGGACGGATCAGCGAGCTGGCCACGCGTTTCGGTCTGGAGTTCCGTGCGGGTCAGTGCCCGTGGGACTTGGCGTGCGACATCGCGCTGCCCTGCGCCACTCAAAACGAACTGGATGCCGAGGCCGCGCGCACGTTGCTGCGCAACGGCTGCATCTGCGTGGCGGAAGGCGCGAACATGCCGACCACCCTGGAAGCCGTGGACCTGTTTATCGAGGCTGGGATTCTGTTCGCGCCGGGCAAGGCGTCCAACGCCGGCGGTGTCGCAGTGAGCGGGCTGGAGATGTCGCAGAACGCCATGCGTCTGCTGTGGACCGGCGGGGAAGTGGACAGCAAGCTCCACGGGATCATGCAGTCGATCCACCATGCGTGCGTGCATTACGGCGAAGAGAACGGCCGCATCAACTACGTCAAAGGCGCGAACATTGCCGGTTTCGTCAAGGTCGCCGACGCCATGCTCGCCCAGGGCGTGGTTTAAGCCGGTTCGATGCGGATGATTTCGATCGTCTGATCGCCGGCCGGGCGTTGCCACAGCACCTCGTCGC
This sequence comes from Pseudomonas sp. PDM01, assembly GCF_014852325.1. NCBI lineage: Bacteria > Pseudomonadati > Pseudomonadota > Gammaproteobacteria > Pseudomonadales > Pseudomonadaceae > Pseudomonas > Pseudomonas sp. PDM01. The sequence goes on along the minus strand of NZ_JACVBK010000010.1, from coordinate 101,678 downwards.
CGAGTTGCGCCCCAAGCAATGCCCGGCCCAGCGGTGAACCCCAGTTGATCAGGCCCGCAGACGCGTCGGCCTGGTCTTCCCCGACCAATTGCACGGTTTGCTCGGTGCTGTGCTCATCGGCGAAGGTCACGCGGCTGCCGATCTGCACCTTTTGCGTTGAACTGGCGGCGGTCACGACCTGAGCGCTTTGCAGGCGCTGATTGAAGTAGCGCAAATCCCGCTCAAGGTCCACCAGGCGTTGCTTGTCGGCCTGCTCGCCTTTGGCCGATTGTTCATTGTGCAATTGTTGCAACCCGGCAACTTTTGCCTGCAACTGGGCAAGGCCTGCGGGCGTGACGTAATTGGGCTGCGTGCTGACCTGCCGTTCGACGGGCTGATCAACTTGCGCGGCGGCGTTATCTTCATTGACGAAGGCGCGACTCATGGTTTCCTCCCGTTATAGGGTTTAGGCCATGGTCACAGGCTTTTAGTTTCGGCGGATGTCTGTCAGCGACTCATTGCGAGCGAAACGCACGGGCGGCGTCCTGATCTTTCTGCTGTTGCCAGGCTTTTTCACGTTCGTCCCAATGGTGGCTACGATAGTCCTCGCGGTCTTCGCTTTCGCGCATGGCCTGGCATTGGCGGAAGCCATCGCTCCAGCCTTCGGCGTATGGCTTGTCCTTGAGATACCGCGGCACGTTCTTGCGAAATTCACCGGTGATCGCCCCGGCAGCCTGTCGACCACTGCTGCAGCCGTCATCGAAACCATCGGCGAAGGCCGGAGGATAACCCTTGGCAATCAGGTCTTCGTGAGTCGTCTGGCAACCCGCGCACAACAGCAACACACCCATCACACCCACACAACGCCACATCTCGGACTCCCGGCCGTTCAACGGCCTATGGTTCAAGTCTAGAAGTGCATTCGTGAGACCTTCGTGAAAGACCTGTGATGAATCCGTTGAACAACACAGATCCCTTGTAGGAGCCGGCTTGCCGGCGATCGCATCGACACGGTCGCTCAGCTACACCGCAATGACGCCATCACCTGTAGGAGCCGGCTTGCTGGCGATGGCATCAACACGGTCGTTCAGTTACGCCGCGGTGATGCCATCGTCGGAACGCCGCCCGCAGCAAGCCGGCTCCTACAGGTCAGTAGTGATACCACTTCAGCTCAAGCATCACTTCATTCTCAGGTGTGGCCAGATGGCTGAATTCGCGCTGGGCGCTCAGACGCAGACCCAGGTTGCGCGACAATTCCCACTGCTGGTTCAGACTCACGCTACGGCGCACTTCGCCATTGGTGAAGAAATCCCCCTTGGCCTCCAGGCTGAAATTCCCCAGCGGATTCTTCCATAGCACACCGCTGTTGAAACCCGCCGCCGGGGCGATGAAACCGGCGAAGTCGTTGTTGTGCTCGACGCGCACGGTGCCCAAGGCAAAACCGAGCATGTCGTCGCCCAGTTGCCACGTGCCGCCACCACCGCCGTTGACATGACTAACGAGGGTTTCATCGTCATGTTTGCCCGGCACCCGCTCCAGGCCGCCGGTGACCTGCCACGACAGCGGTTGCAGCAGCTCGTTGCGCGGGGTCAGGGAGCGAATGGTCGCCAGATCCAGTTGCTGCAACTGCCACTGATTGCCTTCGTACTGGCGCAGTTTCATTTGCAGGATTTCGATCTGCGCGCCGAGGGGAAAGCTTTCCGAGTTGTCGTTGAGATCGTGATACGCCATGCGCAGGCCATATTCACCGAAGGCCTTGTCGCCCCGGGTGCCGAGGCCGGCCTGCCAGGTGCGCGATTCATGGCCATCTTCGGGCAAGCCCGGTTGCGGGATGTCCAGCTCCGGCGCCGGGTTCTGGTTGATCGCCCGCAGCAATTCAAAACTGCGCTGAGCCCGCTGCGGGTCGCGTTCCTGGCCGTTGGCGCGGTAGCGTTCGAGCCGGTAAGCCGCGTCGATGATCAGTGCCTGACGCTCGCGCGATTGCGCCTTGAACGCCGGCTCCTGCAACTGTTTCTGGTCGGCGCTGACTTTCAGTACCCACTGCTGCTCTTCAGGATTCAACGGTTCGGCGCGGCTCAGCAGTTCGCGTTCGCGGGACGGCCGATACTGGATGGATTCCACCAGGCCTGCTTCTTTCACCGCTTTGACCGTGTCGGTGGGGATGGCGGTCAGCGGGAATTGTTCGGTCAGGCGCAGGCTTGGACGCGCCACTTGCAGCAGTTCCAGCAGGCGATAGGAGCAGTTTTCGTCGAAGAAGAAATAGTCGAACTGGATCTGCTTGAGTTCCCAGACGTGCTCGACCATGCGCTCGGTTTCCTGCTGCGTCAGGTTCAGCCGGTATTCCCACAGGTCACGATTTTCGAGGCTGCGGTACTCCGAGAGTTTTTCCTGATACGGCACCAGCGCAAACAGGCCCGGGTAGCCGCCCATCAAACCTTTCCAGGCGTAGAGAATGCTGTTGTCGGAACCTTCGATGTAGGCGCCGAAGTTGATGGCATAGCTGAGCAATGACGTCTTGTCGCTCTGCACATCCGCCTGATCGATGCGCAGCAGCGTGTGGCCGAACATCGATGACGGACTGTTCAAGTAGGCTGCCGGGAAAATCATCACCGCGCTGTGGGGCGAGACATCCTTGAACCATTGCTTGAATTCGGCACAGTCCAGGGCCGGCAAGTCAGTCAGGTTGAGTTGCGCCTTGAGCCAGCGAGTACGCGCCGGGTAGACACATTGCGCATGTTTTTCGCCGGCACTGGCCGGGGCGTACAGCGCCTGCACGGTGGCCGCCAGTTCGCGGTCGGGGTGTTCGTTGCCATCGGGGGCCAGAAAGAACTTCCTGTCGCTGACATAGCTGCGCCAGCCACCGAGCTTGGCGGTTTCGTAATGCCCCAGGGAAATCCAGAAGGGGTCGTTGGCCAGTTGCTGCAAACGTTGATTGTCGATGTGAGGCGCGGCGGACAGCGGGGCGCAGACACAGAGCGCCAGCCAGGCAAGGCGTTTGAGCATAGTGGGCAACTTAAGTCGAAAAAAATAAAGACCCAGCGCGGTAGACACCGTCAATGTAGGAGCTGGCTTGCCAGCGATGGTCTCAAAGGCGCCGTGTTTATCCAGTAAGCACGCGTCATCGTTAACGATCATCGCTGGCAAGCCAGCTCCTACAGTTAAACAGGATTACCAAAGAGGGCAGGTCCAAAAAATAAAACCCGCTCCCCGAAAGGAGCGGGCGGGTCGAGCTTAAGCTTGAGTTGCGTACTTGGCCAGACGAGGGTCGGCCTTCAAAACGGCCAGGGTGTTGGTATGCACATCTTCTGCAGTCACGTCAGCCTTGCTGAAGATCTGCTGGAAGTGCTCGTGAGTCACAGCCGCGAAATGCGCACGGTCTTCCGGCGCCACGCCCAGTACCACGGCGTAGGTCGTCAGCGCTTCGCCGTTACCTTTAGCCATGTCTTCGGACAGCTCGTTCATCATGCCATTCATGGCAAACCAGGATTTGCCGCCATAAGTCAGCGACGCATTAGTCGCGCAACCGTTGGTACCAGAGGTCATACCGAACGTTGCGTTGCCGGAAGTGCCGTTGGTGGTGGATGCCAGGAAGTGTGCCGGGGTGCCACGCTGACCTTCGAACAGCATGTTGCCCCACCCGCAATCCGGGCCGCCTGGCGCCTGTGCCATAGCGTTGATGGATACAGCGGTGAAGAGAGTACCGAGAAGAATCCGTTTCATAGCTTTGTTCTCTTTATGTGCGTACCAATGGACAAGGGTTCTGGCCCGGCTCTGTACGAAAACTGCCTGCGCGACGATCAGGCTGCGTTGAAAATAGACTCGGAATGCTCATGTGGGTCCCCCACACTCCGCTTCCTCGTCTGTTTTCGCCTTGCCTGATCGCCGCTCGGCGAGTTTTCGTACAGACCACTACGGCGCCAGTGGGCCGGTTATTGTTCCAGCCGCGCAGCTTGGAGTTTAGGCACGTTCCAAGGGTTCCGTTACTTTTTACGAAACATTCGTTGAAAACATTGATTTAGACCCGGCCCGCCTGGGGATGCCCGTTTGGCTATGCTTTGGCGAAAGGCGCGCCTTGCAAGTGGGGTATGGGCAGCGCCAGAATGCCGCTATCTGCCCCGCCTGATGTAAGGAAGCCCGATGCCTGATCCTGTTGCTGCCAGCTTGCGTCTAGCGCCCGAAGCGCTGACCCGTCCGTTTTCCGCTGAACAGTTCAGCTTCTCTACCACCAATGATCTGGAGCCCTTCCGCGGTGTGCTTGGCCAGGAACGTGCGGTCGAAGCCTTGCAGTTTGGTGTGGCCATGCCACGCCCCGGTTACAACGTATTCGTCATGGGCGAGCCTGGCACTGGCCGGTTTTCGTTCGTCAAACGCTACCTGAAGGCCGAAGGCAAGCGCCTGCAGACCCCGGCCGACTGGGTCTACGTCAACAATTTCGATGAACCCCGCGAGCCGCGCGCCCTGGAATTGCCATCGGGCACGGCCGGCGCGTTCATCGGTGATATCAACGCTTTGATCGACAACCTGCTGGCGACCTTCCCGGCGGTATTCGAACATCCGTCTTATCAGCAGAAAAAAAGCGCCATCGACCGCGCCTTCAACCAGCGCTACGACAAGGCGCTGGACATCATCGAGCGCCTGGCGCTGGAAAAAGAAGTCGCGTTGTACCGTGACGCGAGCAACATCGCGTTTACCCCGATGAGCGAAGGCAAGGCGCTGGATGAAGCGGAATTCGCCCAGTTGCCGGAAGCCGATCGCGAGCGTTTCCACGAAGACATCTCCGGCCTGGAAGAGCGTCTGAACGAAGAACTCGCCAGCCTGCCGCAGTGGAAGCGCGAGTCGAGCAATCAGCTGCGCCACCTCAACGAAGAAACCATCACCCTGGCCTTGCAGCCGTTGCTGTCGCCGTTGTCGGAAAAATACGCCGAGAACGCGGCGGTGTGCGGTTACCTGCAAGCCATGCAGGTTTACTTGCTGAAAACCGTGGTCGAGCAATTGGTCGACGACAGCAAGGTCGATGCGGTGGCGCGCAAGATGCTGGAAGAGCAATACGCGCCGAGCCTGGTGGTCGGTCACTCGGCCAGCGGCGGTGCGCCGGTGGTGTTCGAGCCGCACCCGACCTACGAAAACCTGTTTGGCCGCATCGAATACAGCACCGATCAGGGCGCGCTCTACACCACGTATCGCCAGTTGCGACCGGGCGCGCTGCACCGCGCGAACGGCGGTTTCCTGATCCTTGAAGCCGATAAAATGCTCAGCGAGCCGTTCGTATGGGATGCGCTCAAGCGCGCCCTGCAATCGCGCAAACTGAAAATGGAATCACCGCTGGGTGAGCTGGGGCGTCTGGCCACCGTGACCCTGACACCGCAACACATTCCGTTGCAGGTCAAAGTCGTCATCATTGGTGCCCGGCAGTTGTATTACACGCTGCAAGACCTCGATCCGGACTTCCAGGAGATGTTCCGCGTTCTGGTGGACTTCGACGAAGACATCCCGATGGTCGACGAAAGCCTGGAGCAGTTCGCCCAGTTGCTCAAAACCCGTACCTCCGAAGAAGGCATGGCACCGCTGACCGCCGATGCGGTGGCGCGTCTGGCGACCTACAGCGCGCGTCTGGCCGAGCACCAGGGGCGTTTGTCGGCGCGGATCGGTGACTTGTTCCAACTGGTCAGCGAGGCGGATTTCATTCGTCACCTGGCCAGCGATGAAATGACCGACGCCGGGCACATCGAGCGTGCGCTCAAGGCCAAGGCCACCCGCACCGGGCGCGTTTCGGCGCGGATTCTCGATGACATGCTGGCCGGGATCATCCTGATCGACACCGATGGCGCGGCCGTGGGCAAGTGCAACGGGCTGACGGTGCTGGAAGTCGGGGATTCGGCGTTTGGTGTCCCGGCGCGGATTTCCGCCACGGTGTACCCGGGTGGCAGCGGCATTGTCGACATCGAGCGTGAGGTCAACCTCGGCCAGCCGATTCACTCCAAAGGCGTGATGATCCTCACCGGGTATCTGGGCAGTCGTTACGCTCAGGAATTCCCGTTGGCAATTTCCGCGAGTATCGCCCTGGAGCAGTCCTACGGTTATGTCGATGGCGACAGTGCGTCGTTGGGCGAGGCGTGCACGTTGATTTCGGCGTTGTCGAAAACACCGCTCAAGCAATGCTTTGCAATCACCGGCTCGATCAACCAGTTCGGCGAAGTGCAGGCGGTGGGCGGGGTCAACGAGAAGATCGAAGGCTTCTTCCGCCTCTGCGAAGCCCGCGGGCTGACCGGTGAGCAGGGGGCGATCATTCCTCACGCCAACGTGGCGACGCTGATGCTGGACGAGAAAGTGCTGGCGGCGGTGCGCGCAGGGCAATTCCACGTTTACGCAGTACGCCAGGCTGACGAAGCGCTGAGCCTGTTGGTCGGCGAGCCTGCCGGTGCGCCGGATGAAAATGGCGAATTTCCAGAAGGCAGCGTGAATGCGCGGGTGGTGGAGCGCTTGCGGGTGATCGCCGAAATGATCAGCGAAGAAGACCTGAAAGAAGCCGAGAAAGAAGCGGCACAGGAAGCGTTGGTCGAAGCCAAGCCGGCCTGACACAGAGGAGTCCCTGTAGGAGCGAGGCTTGCCCGCGAAGAACGATAACGCGGTTATTCCGGCAAACCGCGTCATGGCTTTCGCGGGCAAGTCGGATCGCCGCACCGCTCGCTCCTACAAGTGCCATCACTCTGACGTCAATATTCACACAATGACCATTCGGCGCCTTCTGGTCTCAGTTGGCGTGCGGGCCTGACTTTTCTTCTATTCTCAGCTCAAGGACATCGACAGTAATCACTGGATCGAGACAGTTCTCCCGTGGGAGCTGAATACCGGATCTACCGAGGGTCGCCGCCATGTCGCGCAACCTCTGCCTCACCCGTCAATGCCTGGGCCTTGTGACCCGTATCGAATGTGCCATCAAGCCATTGGCTGGTGATACGGGCATGTGGACTTTGCTTTTCGCCGCCGGAATGGCCGGCGAACAACCCTCAGCCATCAAAGCCCAAGGCCCGTTTCCTGGGCCCTTCGCGGCTGAATCGATCCTCGACACCATCGTTGAAAGCCTGACGTTGCATGGCTATGAACTGGCCGATGACCCGCAAATCTGGTGCCTGCACCTGCAAGCCCAGCTACGGGAAATCAATGGTGGGCGCTGCCGCAACATGGGCGGCTTCGAGTTCCGCCCCGATCACTGAGACGACTATTGGGCGAGGCTGGACGTATCAGCCTTGTCGAGTTTGACCTCGAATCCATATTGCACCGTGGTGAGATCGGTTCGCTGGTAGGTTTCCAGCTGCGCCGGCTGGCCGTAGAAGTAATGCACGCTGAATAACGCCGGGCCCTGCGCACTTGCATCGTGAATGACCGAAAGAATCTCCTTGAGATAGTGGCCGCTATTGTCCCTGGCGAAAAAGCGCCAGTCCTGGGCGGGGAACAGCTTCAGATCAACCACCAGTGCATTGCCTTTCAGTTCCAGGCCTTTGGGCAGCCGGTCTGTTTCAAGTGTCTGCTTATCGACGGTGGCCAGGAACAGCGGCATGGAACCCACCGCAAACGCCGGCGTTTGCGCGAACAGGTTCAGGTCATAAGTGATGATGCCGCGCAGGGGATCGACCTGGTAAGCCTCGGGCGGCAGTTCGATCGGCTCATCGCGTTGTCCGCTGCTGTCCTCGGTAAAGAAACTGACCGGGCTATCGCCAGGGCTGAAGGACGTGCCGAGCAGTTCATCGTTGAAGCTTCGGGTGTGATCGAACTCGATGCGCGCCGCGCTCGGGTCGTCCACCGATTGGCGGATGCTGACGCTCTTCTTCAGTTGCTCCTCGCTGAGCGTTGCGCCTTTCAGCCAGGTCGGTGCCTGATCGTCGTACACGACCACGGGTAAAGTCAGTGGCTGGATGGTCTTTGCCGTGGTGTGTTGATCGAAGCGACGGATCGGCAGGTCCAGGTCCTTGCGCGTGACCGTGGCCGCCGAAAAGTCCAGCAGGCTGACTTCAAGGGTCTCGATCGGGCCGTTGAAATACACCTTGGAGTAATGCCTGGTTTGTTGCTTCTCAAACGCGCGTTGTTCTTCATCGAGCTGCCTTTCGAAGGCTTCGCTCCAGCTCTTCTGCTGTTGCATTTTCGCCAGTTGTTTCTGGTAGAAGGCAATTTGCGCGGCGGTTTGGTTGATCGAGCCCGAGCGTGAGAGAAATTGCCCGGTGGCGTCCCTGGCCTGGACGACCGACGGGTTGAAGGGTATCTCGCTGACTTCCGGGGCCAGCGGCGCGCTGTTGCTGAACTCGATTTCGGCGTAGTTGTTTGTCAGCTTCAGCAGCGTGACGCTCAGGTTGTCATTGCTGCGAGTCTGGCCGACGTCTTTTTTTGTCAGTTCGAAGCTATAGAGCCTGCGCGGGGCGATGACTTCGACCTTGCCTTGCAGGCTGACGGGCTGCGGCTGGTTCTTGATTTCCATGCCCAGGCCGTCGATGAAGGGGTAAGTCACCGTGAGATCGTCGGGGCTGGTCAGGTTGGAGCTCGACGGGCTCAGTTGAATGCCCGGATCGGTTTCCGACCACTCCGGCTGGAACGGGATCACGCGTTTGTTGCTCAAGGTCACCGACTGCCATTCCAGGCCATGGGGAAAGAGAAACTCGGCCGGAATGTTGAAGTTGAACGGGAACACCGGTTGCAGATCGGTCAGGTAGTCGGAGCTGGAATCCTTGTGCAGCACGAACAGGCCGTTAATGTACGTGTCGACCAGCGCCTGTGGCGTGGGGTAGTGCTTGAGCACGGCGAGGACATCTGCGCCGTACTCGGTTTCCACCGGTTTGCTGTCGAGTTTGAGTTGCGCACGTTCGAGCAGCAGCAGGGAGCCACCGAGTTCGGCCACGGCATCCTTGAGTTTCGGGTCCTGGATTGCGTCGAGGGAGGTTTCGAATTGCGCGGTCTTTTCCTCAAGGCTGACCTGGCGTTTGTCATCGTCCGGTGAACAGCCGCTCACCAGCAGGGCCAGACAAATCCCGGCGCTCATTAAAGGCAATCGCACATCCATTTCCCGTCGTCCTGTCCGATGTCGCAGCGGTGTCAATGCTTTGGACACTAGCAGAAAAACCTTGTCACACACGCGCAGGTGGCGGATTTTCCGAGTGTTTCTGGCTGTAACGGGTGGCTGGTATACTCGCGGCCATTTCCAGCCCACGTGTGAGATTCAATGGAACGCTTTATCGAAAATGCAATGTACGCCTCCCGCTGGCTGCTGGCGCCGATCTACTTCGGTCTGTCCCTCGGGCTGCTGGCCCTGGCGCTGAAATTCTTCCAGGAAGTCTTCCACGTCATCCCTAACGTGTTCTCGATGGCCGAATCGGACCTGATTCTGGTGCTGCTGTCGTTGATCGACATGGCGCTGGTGGGCGGTTTGCTGGTGATGGTGATGATTTCCGGCTACGAGAACTTCGTTTCCGAGCTGGATATCGATGACAACAAGGAAAAGCTCAACTGGCTGGGCACCATGGATTCGTCTTCATTGAAGATGAAGGTCGCGGCGTCCATCGTGGCGATTTCGTCGATTCACCTGCTGCGGATCTTCATGGACGCCAAAAACGTCGATCCCGAGCATTTGAAGTGGTACGTGATCATCCACATGACCTTCGTGGTATCGGCGTTTGCCATGGGGTATCTGGATAAACTCACCAAGCACTGATCCTCACCAGGCACTGTAGGAGCGAGGCTTGCCCGCGAAGGCGTCGTGACAGACAACACTTATGTCGACTGACACGACCTCTTCGCGGGCAAGTCGGATCGCCGCACCGCACGCTCCTACATGAACGGTGTGAAACAGACGGGCGGTGGCGTTTATGGCTTGTACTTTGATGCTGTGAGGCCTATGCCTGTATGAATGCTGGCTCGCCACTGCGTGAGGTGCGTTCATGAACTTCGTAGAGTTACGTGCTTATGCCATCGCAGGGAAAGTCGATGAGCTGAACCTGATCTCCATGGAAGGCGGAATCTACCTGTTGGAGGCGCGCATGCACGGGGCCGCCTACCCGTTGAGTGATGCTCACGGCGAGATGGTTCACCTGCGCTCGGTCGAGCATGCGCGTGAAGTGCTGCATAACTTTCCCACCTTGCCATTCAACCTTGTGCATACATCGGTTCACGATGAAATGTGCGGGTTGGGTGCGAGTGCGGGGGAAAGCCTGAAGGTGCCGATTGCCTTCGGTTCTGCCTGGCAGCACTGACACCCCCTCATCAGCGCAACGACATCTGTGCTAGTCTGCTGGCCCTTTTGGTTCCGGGCGTTCCGGGACGCGCTGTGCACGCACGGCAAGTTCCAGGGCCGTCCGCACAGCGGAGCAGTGTCATGTCCGAAGTAAATCTGTCCACCGACGAAACCCGCGTCAGCTACGGCATTGGCCGTCAGTTGGGCGACCAACTGCGCGACAACCCGCCGCCGGGCGTTAGCCTGGACGCAATCCTGGCAGGTCTGACTGACGCTTTCGCCGGTAAGGAAAGCCGTGTAGGTCAGGAAGAAATGTCCGCCAGCTTCAAGGTTATCCGCGAAATCATGCAAGCCGAAGCAGCTGCCAAAGCTGAAGCGGCTGCTGGCGAAGGCCTGGCATTCCTGGCTGAAAACGCCAAGCGCGATGGCATCACCACCCTGGCTTCCGGTCTGCAATTCGAAGTGCTGACCGCCGGTGAAGGCGCCAAGCCGACCCGTGAAGACCAAGTGCGTACCCACTACCACGGCACCCTGATCGACGGCACTGTGTTCGACAGCTCCTACGAGCGCGGTCAGCCTGCAGAATTCCCGGTAGGCGGCGTGATCGCTGGCTGGACCGAAGCCCTGCAACTGATGAACGCTGGCAGCAAATGGCGTCTGTACGTGCCGAGCGAACTGGCTTACGGCGCTCAAGGCGTTGGCAGCATTCCGCCGCACAGCGTACTGGTCTTCGACGTCGAGCTGCTCGACGTTCTGTAAAACATGAGCCTGTAGGAGCGAAGCTTGCTCGCGAATGCATCACCTCGGTTTCAAGTCGGAACCGAGTTGTCGGGTTCGCGGGCAAGCCTCGCTCCTACAGGTTTTGTGGGGTTTCTCATATTTCTAGCTTGTGATGCAGTTCATGCGACGGGCGCAACGCCCGGGCATAGCAGAACAGAAACAGATTGCGCACCAGTTCCTTGAGCACCACCGGCTCGCTGGAACTCAAGCCGTTGACGTCCAGGTCACCCTGATCCTGCAGCTCGTTCAAGGCTTCTTCTTCAAGCACAGCACAGACTTCCCCGGTTTCCCGATGCAGGATCCTGAGGTAGGGGTGTGGGCGGTCCAGCCAGGCATCGATCAAATAAGTCATGGGTCTCATCTCCATTGATTGGTTTCAATGAGAATAATTCTTATTCATCAAATAGCAAGGGCCTATTGGCGGTTTGTGATTTTTTCCGGGTAAAGATTGCGTAAGGTCAAAGCGGCTGGCGTTTGGCTATTGCGAGGAAATACGGGGCGAAGCGGGGGAGGACGAAGCACCATCCCACGCCGGGCGCGGGATGGAATACAGCAGGTTCAGACTTTTCTGACGAACTCGGATTTGAGCTTCATCGGGCCGATGCCGTCGATCTTGCAGTCGATGTCGTGATCGCCATCGCACAAGCGGATGTTCTTGACCTTGGTGCCGACCTTGACCACCAGCGATGTGCCTTTGACCTTGAGGTCCTTGATCACGGTGATGGTGTCGCCGTCTTGCAGGACATTGCCCACCGAATCCTTTTTCACGGCGTCATCGGACGCCGCTTCAGCTTCGCCGCTGGCAGACCATTCGTGGGCGCACTCCGGGCAGATCAGCTGCGCGCCGTCTTCATAGGTGTATTCGGAATTGCATTTCGGGCAGGGTGGCAACGTGCTCACTAAAGCTCCTTGGATTCAGGATCGCTAAAAAGCGCACATTATATAGGGTTTTAGGCGGGAGAGGGCGGAGCGCTGAATAACCTGTGGGAGCGAGCCTGCTCGCGATGGGGCACTCACATTCAACATTGTTGTCGACTGAAAGTCCGCTATCGCGAGCAGGCTCGCTCCCACAGGTAATCGATTTAGTGAGTGCGGGCGACCGCGAATTCACTCAGCTCCACCAATGCATCGCGGTATTCGCTGGCGGGCAGCGCGTCGAGGCATTTGATCGCACGGGCCACGTAGTCGCGGGCCAGTTGCGCGGTGTACTCAAGCGAACCGGAAGCATCAACGGCCTCGCGAATGCTTTCCAGGTCCTCGATGCCACCTTTCTGGATCGCCTTGCGCACCAGGGCAGCCTGCTCCGGCGTGCCTTCGCGCATGGTGTAGATCAGCGGCAGGGTCGGCTTGCCTTCGGCCAGATCGTCACCGACGTTCTTGCCCAGGGTCTCTGCGTCACCTTTGTAGTCCAGCAGGTCGTCGACCAGCTGGAAGGCTACGCCCAGGTGGTCACCAAACGTGCGCAGGGCTTCAGCCTGTTCCGGCGTGGCTTCGCAGAGGGCGGCGGCGCTGTGGGTCGAAGCCTCGAAAAGCATCGCGGTCTTGCCACGGATGACTTCCATGTAGGTTTCTTCGGTAGTGCTCGCGTCACGAACCTTCGACAGCTGCAACACTTCGCCTTCGGCGATGATGCGCGTGGCTTGCGAAAGGATCTTCATCACCGGCATGGAGCCCAGTTCGACCATCATTTCGAAGGAGCGCGAGTACAGGAAGTCGCCTACCAACACGCTTGGTGCGTTGCCCCACATGGCGTTGGCGGTCGAACGGCCGCGGCGCATGCCGGACATGTCGACCACGTCGTCGTGCAGCAGGGTGGCGGTGTGCAGGAACTCGATGGTCGCTGCCAGCAGACGCAGGTCGTCGCCTTCGCGGCCAAGGGCCTTGCCACACAGCAGCACTAATAAAGGACGCAGGCGTTTACCACCGGCCGAGGTAATGTAATCGCCGATTTTCGATACCAGCGGCACTCGGGAAGTCAGCTGCTTCTTGATGATGCCGTCGACGGCGCTAAAATCGTCCGCCACCGCGCGGTAGAAAGCTTGGGGTTGCATCAGCGACAGTCGCTCCAGAAGGGTTGCGCGGCATGCTAGGACCCACGTCGGCGGGTGTCAAGGCGCGATGGACGGCCTCTTGCAACGCCACGGTAGCTTGCGTACAATCGCGCACCCTGAACTTCCTGGGCAGCACCTGCCTTACGCAATTGCAAACTGGCCTTCCAGCCATATGCAGCCATGCCAGCCAATACCTCTTCTTATAAAGAGCTGGGTGAGCAGGATTATCGGAGAAATACCATGTCGTACGCAGTAATTGTTACTGGTGGCAAGCAATACAAGGTCGCCCCAGGTGAATACCTGAAGATCGAAAAACTGGAAATCGCTACCGGCGAATCCGTTACTTTTGATCGCGTTCTGTTGGTCGCCAATGGCGATGACGTGAACATCGGCGCTCCAGTTGTTGCTGGCGCTACCGTTGTGGCTGAAGTGATCTCCCAAGGTCGTCACGATAAAGTCCGCATCATCAAGTTCCGTCGTCGTAAGCACCACATGAAGCGTATGGGCCACCGCCAGTGGTACACCGAGATCAAAATCACCGGTATTCAGGCTTAATTTCAGCCTAATTCCTCACTAGGAGAATTGACTCATGGCACACAAAAAAGCTGGTGGTAGTACCCGTAACGGTCGCGACTCAGAAGCCAAACGCCTTGGCGTGAAGATGTATGGCGGCCAGGTTATCATTCCGGGCAACATCATCGTGCGTCAGCGCGGCACCCAATTCCACGCCGGTTACGGTGTTGGCATGGGTAAAGATCACACTCTGTTCGCTAAAATCGACGGCGTGATCAAGTTTGAAGTAAAAGGCGCTTTCAACCGCCGTTACGTGAGCATTGTCCCGAAGACTGAAGTCGTCGCGGCATAATTACGTAGATGCTGGAAAAGCCCTGTCTCGCGACGGGGCTTTTTCGTTTGTGGGGTGAGTCTCTTGCAAAGCTGTTTGTAATGAGCTCCAGCGCTGGATTTGCGGTCGTTGATTGAGGTCGCTGCGCTCATTTTTGCAAGAGTCTTATGTCTGGATTTTTTCGGCTCGTCCGTATGGCGAGAGGCGTTTTGTTATGAAGTTTGTTGATGAAGTATCGATTCGAGTAAAGGCCGGTGACGGCGGCAACGGTTGCATGAGCTTCCGTCGCGAGAAATTCATCGAAAACGGCGGCCCGAACGGCGGCGACGGTGGTGATGGCGGCTCGGTCTACATGATCGCCGACGAAAACCTCAACACCCTGGTGGACTACCGTTACACCCGGCACTTCGATGCCGAGCGCGGTTCCAACGGCGGCAGCACCGACTGCACCGGCAAGAAGGGTGAAGAGTTGGTACTGCGTGTGCCGGTCGGCACCACAGTCATCGACGCTGCCACTCAGGAAGTGATCGGCGACCTGACCAAGGCCGGTCAAAAGCTGCTGGTGGCCCATGGCGGCTGGCACGGTCTGGGTAACACCCGTTTCAAATCCAGTACCAACCGTGCTCCGCGTCAGACCACTCCGGGTAAACCGGGTGAAGCGCGTGACCTGAAGCTGGAAATGAAGGTGTTGGCGGACGTTGGTCTGCTGGGTTTGCCAAATGCTGGCAAAAGTACCTTTATCCGTTCGGTATCGGCCGCCAAGCCGAAAGTCGCCGACTACCCGTTCACCACGCTGGTGCCGAACCTGGGTGTGGTCAGCGTTGATCGCTGGAAAAGCTTCGTGGTCGCGGACATTCCGGGCCTGATCGAAGGTGCTTCCGACGGCGCTGGCCTGGGGATTCGCTTCCTCAAGCACTTGTCGCGTACCCGTTTGCTGCTGCACCTCGTGGACATGGCGCCACTGGATGACACCAGCGCCCCGGATGCGGCCGAAGTGATCGTCAGCGAGCTGACCAAGTTCAGCCCGTCCCTGGCTGAGCGTGATCGCTGGCTGGTACTGAACAAGTGCGACCAGATCCTTGAGGAAGAGCACGATGCTCGCGTCAAGGAAATCGTTGATCGCCTGGAGTGGACCGGTCCGGTTTACGTGATCTCCGCCATCTCCAAGCTCGGTACCGAGCGTCTTTGCCACGACATCATGCGTTACATGGAAGATCGTGCTGACCGTCTGGCGAACGATCCGGCCTACAAGGAAGAGCTGGCCGAGCTCGATCAGCGCATCGAAGACGAAGCGCGCGCTCAGTTGCAGGCCCTGGATGACCAGCGTGCCCTGCGTCGCAGTGGCGTGAAGTCGGTCCATGACATCGGTGACGATGATTGGGACGAAGAAGATGTAGATGATGAAGACGGTCCGGAAATCATTTACGTGCGCGACTGATCTGTTGCGATAAACTTGAACGCCGCTCCCTGGAGCGGCGTTTTAGTATCTGGAAATCGATTGTTGGTAACAAATAGCCACGATTAACGTCACGGGCAGCGCTGGGTCGCGCTGCCCTCAAGCTAAGGTTGAAGATGATGCGGAGCAAGGTGACAGGTGCGCAGCGTTGGGTCGTGAAAATCGGCAGCGCGTTGCTGACGGCGGACGGCAAGGGCCTGGATCGCGCGGCAATGGGTGTCTGGGTTGAACAGATGGTGGCCTTGCATGAGGCGGGCGTCGAGCTGGTGCTGGTGTCCTCCGGGGCGGTAGCGGCGGGCATGAGCCGTCTGGGCTGGACCGTGCGACCCAGTGCGATGCACGAATTGCAGGCTGCTGCCGCCATCGGTCAGATGGGTCTGGTTCAGGCGTGGGAGTCGAGCTTTGCCGAGCATGGCCGGCACACTGCGCAGATTCTTCTGACTCATGACGATCTGTCCGACCGCAAGCGCTACTTGAATGCCCGCAGCACCTTGCGTGCCTTGGTCGAGTTGAAAGTGATCCCGGTGATCAACGAAAACGACACCGTGGTCACCGACGAAATCCGTTTCGGCGACAACGATACGCTTGCGGCGCTGGTGGCCAACCTGGTCGAGGCTGATTTGCTGGTGATCCTGACGGATCGCGACGGCATGTTCGACGCCGATCCGCGCAACAATCCCGATGCCAAGCTGATTTACGAAGCGCGCGCTGATGATCCGGCGCTGGATGCAGTGGCGGGCGGTACCGGTGGTGCGTTGGGTCGTGGCGGCATGCAGACCAAGTTGCGTGCGGCGCGCTTGGCGGCCCGTTCCGGTGCGCACACCATCATCGTCGGTGGGCGCCTTGAGCGTGTGCTGGATCGCCTGAAGGCCGGCGAGCGCATCGGCACCTTGCTGTCGCCGGAGCGTGGCATGCTGGCGGCGCGCAAGCAATGGCTGGCCGGGCATCTGCAAACTCGCGGCACGCTGGTGCTGGATGCCGGTGCGGTGACGGCCTTGTCCCAAGGCAATAAAAGTCTGCTGCCGGTGGGTGTCAAACTGGTTCAGGGCAGTTTCCGTCGCGGTGAAATGGTGGTGTGCGTGGCGCCGGACGGTCGTGAAATCGCCCGTGGCCTGGCCAACTACAGCGCGCTGGAAGCACAAAAAATCATCGGTCAGTCGTCTGAGGCGATTGTCGGTCTGTTGGGTTACATGGCGGAGCCGGAACTGGTTCACCGCGATAACCTGATCCTGGTCTGAAGGAATATTTGAATGCGCGTGGCAAAAGGGTTGTTGGGCTTGCTGTTGGCAATGCCGCTGCTGGCTTCGGCTGAGGAAATCGGCCAGGTGTCGACGGTGTTCAAGTTCGTCGGCCCGAACGACCGCATCGTCGTTGAGGCATTTGATGATCCGAAGGTCGAAGGGGTGACGTGCTACCTGTCCCGGGCCAAGACGGGCGGTGTGAAGGGTGGCTTGGGTCTGGCTGAAGATCGAGCGGAAGCGTCCATTGCGTGCCGTCAGGTTGGTCCGATCAACTTCAAGGGGGAGTTGAAGGATGGCGAAGAAGTGTTCAAGGAGCGTACTTCGCTAGTCTTCAAGACTATGCAGGTGGTGCGTTTCCTCGACAAGAAGCGCAATACGCTGGTGTATCTGGTGTACAGCGATCGCTTGATTGAGGGTAGTCCGCAGAATGCGGTGACGGCGATTCCTATCCTGCCTTGGGCTCATCAGTGATCTGAAGACCGCTATCGCCAGCAAGCTGGCTCCTACAAGGATTGCGCAATACCTGTAGGAGCCGGCTTGCTGGCGATCAGTTTCAATGGGATCTCAGGCGTGCAACACAATTCGCAGGCAATAAAAAACCGACCCTGAGGTCGGTTTTTTAACAAGCGTGTTACTTAGGCAGCAGCAAGGTTCAGAGCCTTGACGTGGCCATTCAGGCGGCTCTTATGGCGAGCAGCCTTGTTCTTGTGGATGATGCCTTTATCGGCCATACGGTCGATAACTGGCACGGCCAGAACGTAAGCAGCTTGAGCTTTTTCAGCGTCTTTTGCGTCGATGGCTTTAACTACATTCTTGATGTAGGTACGAACCATGGAACGCAGGCTGGCGTTGTGGCTGCGACGCTTCTCAGCCTGTTTTGCACGTTTTTTGGCGGAAGGTGTGTTGGCCACCGTCGAGCTCCTCGAAAGACTTTTTAGGAAATAGCAAACAAAATAGGCCGCGAATCATGCCGATGAGTTGATGTCTTGTCAAGGGCGGTTGAGACGTTCCGCTAAGTGGTAGGTATAAAGAGGCGGGATATTTATTTCCGGCGCTTGACCTGTAAACTCGCGAGCTTTGGCTCTGTGCTGCTGCGGCGCGGAGTATCGCATAAGTGGGCGCTTTGTTCGCCTGCTGTTTATCGACAGGCACAAACTCTTTCAATGAATCTGCTCAAATCGTTGGCCGCCGTCAGCTCTATCACGATGCTTTCCCGGATTCTGGGGTTCGTCCGTGACACCCTCATTGCGCGTATTTTTGGTGCGGGAATGGCCACCGACGCCTTCTTTATCGCCTTCAAACTGCCCAATCTGCTGCGCCGGATCTTCGCCGAGGGGGCGTTTTCCCAGGCGTTTGTGCCGATTCTCGCTGAATATAAAAGTCAGCAAGGCGAAGAGGCGACGCGGACCTTTATTGCCTACGTCTCCGGACTGCTGACCCTGGCGCTGGCAGTGGTCACTGCGTTGGGCATGCTCGCTGCGCCGTGGGTCATCTGGGTGACCGCGCCCGGTTTCACCGATACCCCGGAAAAATTCGAGCTGACCTCCAGCCTGTTGCGGGTGACATTCCCTTATATATTGCTGATCTCCCTGTCTTCATTGGCCGGGGCGATCCTCAACACCTATAACCGCTTCTCGGTGCCGGCCTTCGTGCCGACCTTGCTCAACGTCAGCATGATCATCTTTGCGGTGTTCCTGACACCGTATTTCGATCCGCCGGTCATGGCGCTGGGTTGGGCGGTGCTGGCGGGTGGTCTGGCGCAGTTGCTCTATCAACTGCCGCACCTGAAAAAGATCGGCATGCTGGTGCTGCCACGCCTGAACCTGCGTGATAGTGGCGTGTGGCGGGTCATGAAACAGATGCTGCCGGCGATTCTCGGCGTTTCGGTGAGCCAGATTTCGCTGATCATCAACACCATTTTTGCCTCGTTCCTGGTCGCCGGTTCGGTGTCGTGGATGTATTACGCCGACCGACTGATGGAATTGCCGTCCGGCGTGCTGGGTGTGGCGCTGGGCACGATCCTGCTGCCGACCCTGGCCAAGACCTACGCCAGCAAGGATCGCGCAGAGTATTCGCGGATTCTCGATTGGGGGCTGCGCCTGTGCTTTGTGCTGGTGCTGCCGTGCTCGCTGGCGTTGGGGATTCTCGCTGAGCCGCTGACGGTCTCACTGTTTCAATACGGCCAGTTCAACGCCTTCGATGCGTCCATGACTCAGCGCGCGCTCATTGCGTATTCGGTCGGGTTGCTTGGGATTATCGTGATCAAAGTGCTGGCGCCGGGCTTTTATGCGCAACAAAACATTCGCACGCCGGTGAAAATCGCAATTTTCACCCTGGTGGTTACCCAGTTGTTCAACCTGGTGCTGATCGGGCCGCTGGCCCATGCCGGTCTGGCTCTGGCGATCAGCGCCGGTGCCTGCCTTAACGCCGGGTTGTTGTTCTATCAGCTGCGCAAACAGCAGATGTATCAGCCGCAGCCGGGCTGGGCGAAGTTCGGTGCCAAACTGGTGGTAGCGGTCACGGTGATGTCCGCGGTGTTGCTGGCCGGGATGCATTTCATGCCGGCCTGGGATCAGGGCCACATGCTTGAGCGATTCCTGCGTCTGGGCGCTCTGGTAGGGGCTGGCGTGGTCTCGTATTTCGGCATGTTGCTGTTGATGGGCTTCCGTTTGCGCGACTTCAATCGCAAGGCGCTGAACTGAGGCTTTTGCCTCGATAAACACGGGCGGGCCGGCGGTTTTGTCGGTTCGATCACTTTGGGTTACGGTGTTGCCTGTCGTCGGCCGCCGGGTGTGGTTATAATCGACCACTTTATGAGCAAGAAGCGCGTTATGCAGCTGGTTCGAGGCCTCCACAACCTGCGCCCCCAGCATCGGGGCTGTGTCGCCACTATTGGCAACTTTGACGGTGTTCACCGTGGCCACCAGGCTATCCTGGCGAGGCTGCGTGAGCGAGCGCTCGAGTTGGGCGTGCCCAGCTGCGTGGTGATTTTCGAGCCGCAGCCACGGGAGTTTTTCGCCCCGGAGACAGCGCCGGCCCGCTTGGCGCGCCTGCGCGACAAACTGCAGCTGCTGGCTGACGAAGGCGTCGACCGGGTCCTGTGCCTGGCTTTCAACCAGCGCCTGAGCAAGCTCAGCGCCAGCGAATTCGTTGATACCATTCTGGTGGACGGTCTCGGCGTGCAGCATCTTGAGGTCGGTGACGACTTCCGCTTCGGCTGTGACCGGGTAGGGGATTTCGATTTCCTGCAACAGGCCGGCGTCATGCAGGGCTTCACCGTCGAAGCGGCGCAAACCGTTGAGCTGGACGGTATTCGCGTCAGCAGCACCCAGGTGCGAAATGCCCTGGCCGCTGCCGATTTTGCCTTGGCAGAGCGCCTGCTCGGTCGGCCGTTCCAGATTACCGGGCGAGTCCTGCATGGCCAGAAACTGGCGCGCCAGTTGGGTACGCCAACCGCCAACATTCAACTCAAGCGCCGTCGCGTGCCGCTCACCGGGGTTTACCTGGTCAACGTCGACATCGACGGCAAGACCTGTCCAGGCGTCGCCAATATTGGCGTGCGTCCTACGGTCCAAGGGGATGGCAAAGCCCACCTCGAAGTACATCTTTTAGATTTTGCCGGCGATCTGTATGACCGGCGTTTGACGGTGGTTTTCCACCACAAGCTGCGTGACGAGCAGCGTTTCGCCTCTCTGGAGGCGCTTAAGACGGCGATCAATGCGGATGTCGCCGCCGCCCGTGCCCTGTCGCACCTAGCGCCAATCGCTAATGAAGAGCCATAAATGACCGACTATAAAGCCACGCTAAACCTTCCGGACACCGCCTTCCCAATGAAGGCCGGCCTGCCACAGCGCGAACCGCAGATTCTGCAGCGCTGGGACAGTATTGGCCTGTACGGAAAGTTGCGCGAGATTGGCAAGGATCGTCCGAAGTTCGTTCTGCACGACGGTCCTCCGTACGCCAACGGCACGATTCACATCGGTCATGCGCTGAACAAGATCCTCAAGGACATGATCATCCGCTCGAAAACCCTGTCGGGTTTCGACGCGCCTTATGTTCCGGGCTGGGACTGCCACGGTCTGCCGATCGAGCACAAAGTCGAAGTGACCCACGGCAAGAACCTGGGCGCGGACAAGACCCGCGAACTGTGCCGTGCCTACGCCACCGAGCAGATCGAAGGCCAGAAATCCGAATTCATCCGTCTGGGCGTGTTGGGCGACTTCGCCAACCCGTACAAGACCATGGACTTCAAGAACGAGGCCGGTGAAATCCGCGCGCTCGCCGAAATCGTCAAGGGCGGTTTCGTGTTCAAGGGCCTGAAGCCTGTGAACTGGTGCTTCGACTGCGGTTCGGCCTTGGCTGAAGCGGAAGTCGAGTACGAGAACAAAAAGTCCTCGACCATCGACGTAGCGTTCCCGATTGCCGATGAAGCCAAGCTGGCTGCCGCTTTCGGTCTGCCGTCGCTGGGCAAGCCTGCTTCGATCGTGATCTGGACCACCACCCCGTGGACCATCCCGGCCAACCAGGCGCTGAACGTTCACCCGGAATTCAACTACGCCCTGGTCGATGTCGGCGACAAGTTGCTGGTGCTGGCTGAAGAGCTGGTTGAATCCTGCCTGGTCCGTTACAGCCTGGAAGGTTCGGTCATCGCGACCACCACCGGTAAAGAACTGGAACTGATCAACTTCCGTCACCCGTTCTACGACCGTCTGTCGCCGGTTTACCTGGCCGACTACGTTGAACTGGGCGCTGGCACCGGTGTGGTTCACTCCGCTCCGGCCTACGGCGTGGACGACTTCGTGACCTGCAAGAAATACGGCATGGTCAACGACGACATCCTCAACCCGGTGCAAAGCAACGGCGTATACGCGACTTCGCTGGAGTTCTTTGGCGGCCAGTTCATCTGGAAAGCCAACCCGGCCATCGTCGACAAACTGACCGAAGTCGGTTCGCTGCTGCACACCACCATCATCGAACACAGCTACATGCACTGCTGGCGTCACAAGACCCCGCTGATCTACCGCGCCACCGCGCAGTGGTTCATCGGCATGGACAAAGAGCCTGTCAGCGGCGACACCCTGCGCAAACGCGCTCTTAAAGCCATCGAAGAAACTCAGTTCGTTCCGGCCTGGGGCCAGGCGCGCCTGCACTCGATGATCGCCAACCGTCCGGACTGGTGCATCTCCCGTCAGCGTAACTGGGGCGTGCCGATCCCGTTCTTCCTGAACAAGGAAAGCGGCGAGCTGCACCCACGTACCGCCGAGCTGATGGAAGAAGTCGCCAAGCGCGTTGAAGTCGAAGGCATCGAAGCCTGGTTCAAGATGGACGCTGCCGAGCTGCTCGGTGACGAAGCGCCGCAGTACGACAAGATCAGCGACACCCTGGACGTCTGGTTCGATTCGGGCACCACGCACTGGCACGTCCTGCGCGGTTCGCACCCGATGGGCCACGAAACCGGTCCACGCGCCGACCTTTACCTGGAAGGCTCGGACCAACACCGTGGCTGGTTCCATTCGTCGCTGCTGACCGGTTGCGCCATCGACGACCACGCGCCATACCGCGAGCTGCTGACCCACGGCTTCACCGTCGACGAGTCCGGCCGCAAGATGTCCAAGTCGCTGGGCAACGTGATCGCGCCGCAAAAGGTCAACGACACCCTGGGCGCCGACATCATGCGTCTGTGGGTAGCTTCCACCGACTACTCGGGTGAAATGGCGGTTTCCGAGCAGATCCTGCAACGCAGTGCGGACGCCTACCGGCGTATCCGTAACACCGCGCGCTTCCTGCTCTCCAACCTGACCGGTTTCAACCCGGCCACCGACATCCTGCCGGCCGAAGAAATGCTCGCGCTGGACCGTTGGGCCGTGGATCGCACCTTGCTGCTGCAACGCGAACTGCAAGAGCACTACGGCGAATACCGCTTCTGGAACGTCTACTCCAAGATCCACAACTTCTGCGTGCAGGAGCTGGGCGGTTTCTACCTCGACATCATCAAGGACCGTCAGTACACCACTGGCGCCAACAGCAAGGCCCGCCGTTCGGCGCAAACCGCGCTGTACCACATCTCCGAAGCGCTGGTGCGCTGGATCGCGCCGATCCTCGCGTTCACCGCCGACGAACTGTGGGAATACCTGCCGGGCGAGCGCAACGAATCGGTGATGCTCAACACCTGGTACGAAGGCCTGACCGAGCTGCCGGAAAACGTCGAACTGGGCCGCGCCTACTGGGAGCGGATCATGGCGGTGAAGGTCGCTGTGAACAAAGAAATGGAAATCCAGCGCGCGGCCAAAGCCGTCGGTGGCAACCTGCAGGCCGAAGTGACGCTGTTCGCCGAAGACGCCCTGAGCGCCGACCTGGCCAAGCTGAGCAACGAACTGCGCTTCGTACTGATCACCTCGACCGCCAGCGTTGCGCCGTTCGTACAGGCTCCGGCCGATGCAGTGGTCACCGAAGTCAGCGGCCTGAAGCTGAAAATCGTCAAGTCGGCTTTCGCCAAGTGCGCCCGTTGCTGGCACTGCCGTGAAGACGTCGGCGTGAACCCGGAACATCCGGAAATCTGCGGTCGTTGCGTCGATAACATCAGCGGCACTGGCGAGGTTCGTCACTATGCCTAACGCCATTGGCCGTTTCGGACGGCTGGGCTGGCTCTGGTTGAGTTTGCTGGTCCTGGTCATCGACCAGGCCAGCAAGTTCTACTTCGAAGGCAAGCTTGAGATGTACCAGCAAATCGTGGTGATCCCCGATTACTTCAGCTGGACCCTGGCCTACAACACAGGCGCGGCGTTCAGCTTCCTGGCGGACAGCTCGGGCTGGCAGCGCTGGTTGTTCGCCCTGATCGCGGTCGTGGTCAGTGCGGTGCTGGTGGTGTGGCTCAAGCGTCTGGGGCGCAACGAAACCTGGCTGGCCATCGCATTGGCGCTGGTCCTGGGTGGTGCGCTGGGCAATCTGTACGACCGCATAGCCTTGGGCCATGTGATCGATTTCATCCTGGTACATTGGCAGAACCGCTGGTACTTCCCGGCGTTCAACTTCGCCGACAGTGCAATTACTGTGGGTGCGGTGATGCTGGCGCTGGACATGTTCAAATCAAAGAAGACGGGAGAAGCAGTTCATGACTGAACAGGTATTGGCTGAGCAACGCATCCGCCAGAACACGGAAGTCACCTTGCACTTTGCACTGCGCCTGGAGAACGGCGACACCGTCGACAGCACCTTCGACAAAGCCCCGGCGACCTTCCAGGTCGGCGACGGTAACCTGTTGCCAGGTTTCGAAGCGGCCCTGTTCGGCTTCAAGGCCGGCGACAAGCGTACGCTGACGATTCAGCCGGAAAACGCTTTCGGTCAGCCGAACCCGCAAAACGTGCAGATCATCCCGCGTTCGCAGTTCAAGGACATGGACCTTTCGCCGGGTTTGCTGGTGATCTTCAACGATGCGGCGAATACTGAGCTGCCTGGCGTGGTGAAAGAGTTCGATGACGAGCAAGTGACCATCGACTTCAACCATCCGTTGGCCGGCAAGACATTGACCTTTGACGTGGAAATCATCAACGTCAAATCGCTGTAAACGCTGTTCTGTAGGAGCTGGCTTGCCAGCGATGGGGCCATCAGGCTCGCTGCAACGCCAAGGGCCTCATCGCCGGCAAGCCGGCTCCTACAAAGATCTAATTTTCCTGCGCGCAAGACACGAGGCACAGCATGCAAATCAAACTCGCCAACCCCCGTGGCTTCTGCGCCGGTGTGGACCGGGCGATCGAAATCGTCAACCGCGCCCTGGAAGTCTTCGGGCCGCCGATCTATGTGCGCCACGAAGTGGTCCACAACAAATTCGTCGTCGAAGACTTGCGCGCTCGCGGCGCGATCTTCGTTGAAGAGCTGGATCAGGTACCGGACGACGTCATCGTGATCTTCAGTGCACACGGCGTTTCCCAGGCGGTGCGTACCGAAGCCGCCGGCCGTGGCCTGAAGGTGTTCGACGCCACCTGCCCGCTGGTGACCAAAGTGCACATCGAGGTCGCGCGCTACAGCCGTGATGGCCGTGAATGCATCCTCATCGGCCACGCCGGTCACCCGGAAGTCGAAGGCACCATGGGCCAGTACGATGGCAGCAATGGCGGCGCGATTTACCTGGTCGAGGACGAGAAAGACGTCGCCGCGTTGCAGGTGAACAACCCCGAAAAACTGGCGTTCGTGACCCAGACCACCCTGTCCATGGACGATACCAGCCGCGTCATCGACGCCCTGCGTACACGCTTCCCGGCGATTGGTGGCCCCCGCAAGGACGACATCTGCTACGCCACGCAAAACCGTCAGGACGCCGTCAAGACGCTGGCCGACGAATGCGACGTGGTGCTGGTTGTCGGCAGCCCGAACAGCTCCAACTCCAATCGCCTGCGTGAGCTGGCCGAACGCATGGCCACTCCGGCCTACCTGATCGACGGCGCTGAAGACCTGCAAAAGAGCTGGTTCGACGGTGTCGAGCGCATCGGCATTACCGCAGGTGCCTCTGCACCGGAAGTACTGGTGCGTGGCGTGATCCAGCAGTTGCAGGCCTGGGGCGCTACCGGTGCCGATGAACTGGCGGGTCGCGAGGAGAACATCACGTTCTCCATGCCGAAAGAGTTACGCGTTCGTTCGCTGCTTTGATTTTTTTCCTTTCTCGCACAACGCCTGCACAGCCTTGATGCTGCGCAGGCTGACGCGACCGCTCGGGGCCAGCACCACTTGGTGCTGACTCACTGGCTCGTGTTTTGCGCAAACATGCAATGTCCCCGCTTGAAAGCCTCCGTGCTGCGGTTCGCCGAGATGGCTGAATCGTACTGAAGTCCTGACATAGTGATTGCCGATAACCGGCACCCGAGTGTCGCTTCGGCGCTCGACCAGCAGCGGATTGTTGCTGTCCTCATGTCCCTTGCCATTTAAATCCAGAATCATCCGCCAGCCTTGGCCCCAATCGTCGTTTATCCCGTGTATGACGACAGCCTGGTTTCGCGTGATCGCCTCGCTTCTGGCACTGCGCATGCCACTGACAAGCGACTTCGCTGCCTCCTCCTGATGGTTCGATTCCGTGAGCGCTGCAAACGCCGGACTGACCAGATGCAGAACAATCCCGACAATCGTCAGTCCCATGAGCAGTTCAATCAGACTGAAACCCTGCTGACGCATGACATCTCCCTCCCTGGAGTGCGGTGGCCCGCGCAATCCTTGCGCAGTAATGGCAAAACAACCGACACCTGTGGGTCGATTGTTCTAGCGTGTAACAGCAGGTATAGCCGACGGCAACGGAGGGCATTGATGGATCATCGTACAAAAGGTTTCACGCTGATCGAGTTGCTGGTCGCGCTCGCAGTCTTTTTGATTTTGATCACCCTGGCCGTGCCGGCGTTTACCCGTTCGGTGCAAGGCACCAGGGCCGACACCGAGATCGGCGACCTGCAGCGCGCCTTGAATTTCGCCCGGCTTGAGGCCATCGATCGCGGCATCACCACCCGGGTGCGGCCGACGGCGGGTGGCAGCGTCTGGACCGGAGAATTAGCGGTCTATGACAGTACTGGCACTGTGGCCAATGTATTGCGGGTTGTTCCCGCGATGAGCAGCGGCGCGACTCTGACGCTAACCTCAGGCGTGACCGCCATCGATTTCAACAATCTGGGCGGTCTGTCGGCACCGTCCACGGCGGTGGTGATCAGCTACGTACTGGGGGCGCAAAGCAGGACGCTGAATGTGTGTTTGAACGGACGAATTCTATTGGGTGGAAGTTGCGGATGAGGGGATGGAGCAAGCGTGCACAGGAGGGCATGACGCTGATCGAGGTTCTCGTGGCGTTGTTGATTTTGAGCGTGGGGCTGTTGGGGGCGGCGGCGTTCCAGCTCAATGCGCTGAAGTACACCGACAGTTCGCGGATGACCAGCCAGGCCAGTTTTATCGCCTACGACATGATGGACCGCATCCGCGCCAACGCCGGCGCCGATTACACCGTCACGCCGCCGACGTCGGGCAACCTCAACGTTGCCCGGGATCAGGACCTCTACGACTTCACCACCAATATCGTCAGTATGCTCGGCGCCACCGCTACGGGCAGCGTCACCCTCAATCAGCGGGTGTACACCATCACCATTACCTGGGACGACTCGCGGGCTGCCAATGCCGCCAACTCCCGTCGCAGCTTTGTGCTGACCAGTCGCGCCGCCGTCGATCCGGTGGCGACACCATGAACCGGCTCAACAGAGGTTTCGGCCTGATCGAAATGTTGATCGCGTTGGCGTTGAGCCTGGTCGTGGTGCTCGGTGTGGCGCAGATTTTCATAGCGGCCAAGAACACGTATGTCAGCCAGAACGCGGCGGCGAACATGCAGGAAGACGCGCGTTTCGTGCTGAGCAAAATGATTCAGGAAATCCGCATGGTGGGGATGTTTGGTTGTCTGGGGACGATTACTGATGCAAGCGCCGGGGCGAGTTTTACTGCCAGCCAAATAACGCCGATCAGCTGGGACAATGCCAATTTAAAGCTGACCCTGGTGACCGCCGATGTCGGAGCGGGTGGCGGTACGCCGACCTGGACGGTGGTTTCGGATTGCCGAAACACCGCGACGGCTTACTCCAACGTGCAGGCTCCCGCCACAGGACAATTGGCGTTTCCGATTCGACGACTGATCTACAGCCTCAAGAACGGCCAACTGACGATGGGCAGTGGCATCGGCACGCCGGCTCAGGCGGTGCTTGTCGACAACGTCAAAGCCTTTGACGTGAGCTTCGGTCTCGCAGCGTCAGCCACAGATACGGCCGCTTCCAGTTACAGCACCAACCCGTCCGACCCTGCGCGAATCCGTAGTGTGCGCCTGACGCTGACACTGAAAGATCCGAACAGCCGGGTCCGCGATCAAACATTCAACGTGGTTGCCGCTTTGCGCAACCGCTTGCCATGAGGGGAGGGCAGATGAGTTTTTCTCCCGCTACCCCTCACGCCCAGCGCGGCATGGCGCTGCTGGTCAGCCTGGTGTTCCTTCTGTTGCTGACGCTGATTGGCATTTCATCGATGCAGAACGCAACCCTGCAGGAAAAGATGGCCAGCAGCGTCACCCTGCGCAATCAGTCGTTCCAGATCGCCGAAGCCGCGTTGCGCATCGGCGAAAGTGCGGTTCAGCTCGATACCTATACATTGCCGGTTTGCAGCGGCAATCAATGTTTGCCGCCCGCCGAGTCATCGACCCTCACGGCTGCCGGTCTCAATTCCTCCTCGGGGGTCACCTGGATCGCGGCCGCGAACGGTTTCTATGGGGTACAGAACATCGGCACCACGTTGAATGCCGTGAATGTGCCGAGCAACACCTCTGCGACGCTTTATCGGGTCACGGCAGTGGCCATTGTGGGCAACAACGTGCGCAGTGTGGTGGAGAGCATCTATGCCAAATACTAATAGGTGCTCAGGGATCTGGCGGTTACTGAGTGGTATTGCATTGGGTCTTTACCTGTCAGCGCCTGCGTACGCGTTCATACCTTCGGACTCGCCCCTGTTGAGCGCTGCGGCGGTTGCGCCCAACGTGATGCTGCTGATCGATGATTCGGGGAGCATGAACAACATCATTTGGGCGCCGGGATTCGATCCGACGGTCAGTCGCCCGCAAATTGCCAATTGCAGTTCGAACAGCTCGTGTCTGACTGGTCAGAACCTGGACATGGACGATACCAACATCGCCTTGTCGAGCCTCAATCGCGGCGGTTGCTCCAACAATGGCAACTGGTACGGTTTTTATCGGGGCTTCCTGGGACTGTCATCGATATGCCTGAAGCTGCCCGACCCGGTGGGCAACGAAAACACGCGTTATACGGCTAACTATCTGTCTTATCTGGTCACACTGGCCAACGGTTCGAACAGGGATTTCACCACCGGTACCGGTGCGATCCCCAATGATTACCGCATCAGCGTTGCGCAGGATGTGTCCACCAATCTGGTCACCAGCAACCGTTCATTGAGAATAGGCCTGGCGACATTCAACCCTTCTGTCAGTGGCAACTCCGGCCCCGGCGGTTTTATCGCCCGCGCGGTCAGTGATCTGTCTCCCGTCAGTGGTAGCGTTTCCCAATCCCAGGCGGACACCAACTACAACGCGTTGATCTCTTCCATCAATGGTTTGAGTGCAATCGCCAGTACCCCGTTGGCGGAAACCTATTACGAGATTACGCGGTACATGCGCGGCATGGCGCCGTACTACAACTCGACGCCAACCACTTACACCAGCCCGATCCAGTATCGCTGCCAGAAAAACTATGGAGTGGTGATCACCGATGGCCTGCCTACGTTCGACCGTACCTTCCCGACCAACGATCCGCTCGGTGGCGCCCGCTTGCCGAACTGGGACGGCAACAGCGCGAACGATGGCGACAACCTCTCCGGTGATGGTGAGGGGGATACGTTGTACCTGGACGACATCGCCAAGTTCGCCTTTGACATCGATATGCGTACCACCGGTACCGACGCCGGTGGCAAAAACTGGAACGCCGCAGATTTCCCCAAACAGAACATGAACACCTACACCGTGGGTTTCACCGCCGCGAACCAGATGTTGTCGGACGCCGCCGGTTACGGGCAGGGCAAGTACTACCAGGCAACGGACAGTGCCGGCCTGAATACCGCGTTGTCATCAGCACTCAGCGACATCACGTCGAAAGCCGGTTCCGGCGGGAGCGGCACCACCAGCAGCGCAATCGTCGGGGTCGGTTCCGCTTACTACCAGACCAGCTACGACCCCAAGGATTGGCGCGGCACCATCAAGTCTTACGGGTTCACCGCCACCGGCTCGGTCAATACCTCCACGGTGCTCTGGACGACTGACACGGCCATCGTGCCCGGCGCCACAGCGCCGATTTACCAGTCGTGGAACAACGTGAGCAACGCCCCCGTCACGCTGGCCTTCGCCAATTTCGCCCCGGCACAGCAGACGGTGCTGAATCAGGGCCTGCCAACCGGCACCACGGGCAGCGACCTGGTGGAGTGGAGCAAGGGGACCAACAAGACCGGGTTGAAAGTACGCAGTATGTTGCTCGGCGACATCATCAACTCGCCTTTGGTGCTGGCCTCACCCACGGAAAAAACCGCATCCGATCTGGTCAGTGACACCAGCTACAGCACCTATCTGGCCACCAAATCCAGCAACATGAACACCAGCCTGGTGGTCAATGCCAACGATGGTTTTGTCAGCGTCATCAACTCGGGTAACGGCGCCAGGCGTTATGCCTACATGCCCTCCAGTGTTTTGCCATCGTTGCGCTATATCGCCGATACCGCCTACATCAACGGCGTCAGCCACAAGTTTCTGGTCGACGGTCAGGTCGGCGTTTTTGATGCTCAACTCAACAGTGCCTGGAAAACCCTGGCACTCGGCGGAACAGGCGCGGGCGGCAAGACGTTCTACGCCTTGCAGCTGTTTGACGCCTCGGCCGGCAACGTGACCAAGGCGTTGTGGGAAATCAGTGCCCCTGCCACAGCAAACACGGCGAACGTTTTCAATGATCTGGGTTATGCCTACGCCCGTCCGGAAGTGGCACGCTTGGCGGATGGTCGTTGGGCGGCATTCATCTCCAACGGCTACGGCAGCAATTCGGGTGTGGCGGCGTTGTACGTGGTGGATATCCGCGATGGGTCGCTGATCAAGAAAATCGTCATCGACAGCACGGAAACCACCAACGGTTTGTCGTCGGTGAAACTCAAGGTCAACTCGCAGAATGTGGTGCAGGCCGCCTATGGCGGGGATCTGAAAGGGCGTTTATGGAAGTTTGATTTGAGCGGCGCCACCACGGACACCTGGGGCGTGGCGTTTTCCGGCAAACCGTTGTTCACGACGGCGGGCGGCGCCACCCAGCCAATCACCGCGCAGCCGCTGTTGGCGGACAATTCACTGGGCGGCAAAGTGGTGTTTTTCGGTACCGGCAAATTCAATGAAACGGTCGACAAGACCAACAAGGATCTGCAGGCGTTCTATGCGGTGTGGGATGCTGACGGCGGCTCTGGACAGATCACCACGTCCAGTTTGCAGGCCCAATCGGTGACCGGTGTGTTCTCGGGAAGCACGGGGCAATTCATCACCACCAGCCAGAACGAAGTGACCTATCCGGCGGAGAAGGGCTGGTATTTACCACTGGTCTACAACAGCGTATTGACCGGTGAACGGGTGATCAGCCAGGCGGCGCTGGTGCTGGGGCGAATCGTATTTACCACGGCCATTGTGGACACCACTGACCCTTGTGCCAGTTTTGGCACCGGCAAACTGGTCGAACTGGATGCGTTCAGCGGTAAGATGCTCAACTACGCGGTGCTCGACACCACTGGCGATGGGTTAGTCGACAGCAACGATGCGATATCCAGCGGGGTGATTTTCACTAGCGGGATGCCATTCTTGAGCGCCGTTACCAACGGCGGCACCGGCAAGATCGTAACCGATACAGGTTCAACGGTAACCAAGCTGACCGAAAAGGGCGGCGGTGGCAGCCGTCGCATCATGTGGCGACAAATACAGTAAGTGAGAGTTGAGGCATGCGCAGATCCAACCGAGGTTTTACCCTGATCGAAATCATGATCGTGATTGCGATCATCGGGATCGTCATCACCATCGGCTACCCGAGCCTCACCGAATACGTGAAAAAGGGCCGCCGGGCTGAAGTGGCCGGGCTGCTCTCCGAGCAGGCGCAGGTTCTTGAACGGTTTTACTCGAAGGGTAATGTCTACACCGGTGCCACCGGCCTGAGCGCCGGCAATGACTATTACACCATCACCCCGACCCTGACCGACCAGACCTTCCTGCTGACCGCTACACGCAAGGCCGGCAGCATGGCGACTGACAAGTGTGGCGATTTCACCATCACCAACACCGGTGTCAGAAGCATGGTCAATGCGACGGCCGGACTGACCACCAAAGATTGCTGGGGTCGCTGAGTTTTTTTTCGGGCGCCTTTTGCGCCTCCTGTCTCTTTAACGGTTGGATCGGAACATGACCATGCAACAGCAAGTGGTGATAGTCGGCGGCGGTGTGATTGGCCTGCTGACAGCGTTCAATCTCGCGTCGCAAGTACAGAGCGTTGTGCTGCTGGACCGTTCGAATGTCGGTCAGGAATCGTCCTGGGCCGGTGGCGGTATCGTTTCGCCACTCTACCCATGGCGCTACAGCCCGGCAGTTACCGCGCTGGCCCATTGGTCTCAGGACTTTTATCCACAGCTGGGCGAGCGTCTGTTTGCCGCGACCGGGGTTGATCCAGAAGTGCACACCACCGGCCTGTACTGGCTGGACC
This sequence comes from Pseudomonas sp. PDM01, assembly GCF_014852325.1. Lineage (NCBI taxonomy): Bacteria > Pseudomonadati > Pseudomonadota > Gammaproteobacteria > Pseudomonadales > Pseudomonadaceae > Pseudomonas > Pseudomonas sp. PDM01. The sequence goes on along the minus strand of NZ_JACVBK010000010.1, from coordinate 69,833 downwards.
TGGACGATGAAGCCGAGGCGCTGGCCTGGGCTGAGCGGGAAAACCGTCCATTGCGGGCTGTGGATATCTCGGCGGCGCACGATGCGGTGCCGGTCCTGGGTGGCGGTTTCACCCGCGCGATCTACATGGCCGACGTGGCCAATGTGCGCAATCCGCGGCTGGTGAAATCCCTCAAGGCTGCCTTGCTGGCGATGCCGAACGTGACGATTCATGAGCAGTGCGAAGTCAGCGGGTTCGTTCGCGAGGGCGAAAAAGTCGTCGGCGTGCAGACTTCGGCGGGCGCGATCCTCGGTGATCAGGTGGTGCTGACGGCGGGTGCCTGGAGCGGTGATTTGCTCAAAAGCCTGGGCCTTGCGTTGCCGGTTGAACCCGTGAAAGGGCAGATGATTCTTTACAAGTGCGCGGCGGACTTCCTGCCGAGCATGGTGCTGGCCAAGGGTCGTTATGCGATTCCTCGCCGGGATGGACACATTCTGATTGGCAGCACGCTGGAACATGAAGGCTTCGACAAGACACCGACCGGCTCTGCGCTAGAGAGCCTGAAAGCGTCTGCAGTGGAATTGATTCCAGCGCTGGCGGATGCCGAGGTGGTCGGGCATTGGGCGGGGTTGCGACCGGGTTCGCCGGAGGGCATTCCCTACATTGGCCGGGTGCCGGGCTTCGAGGGGTTGTGGCTCAACTGCGGGCATTACCGTAACGGGTTGGTGCTGGCGCCGGCGTCGTGCCAGTTGTTTGCGGATGTGATGTTGGGCAGGACGCCGATCATTGATCCGGCGCCGTATGCGCCGGCCGGGCGGATCTAGACGCGAAACATTCGTCGCCTTCCAGAACGCCTTCGCGGGCAAGCCTCGCTCCTACAGGATTTGTGGCGATCACAATATTTTCGATCGACTCAAATCCTGTAGGAGCGAGGCTTGCCCGCGAAGGGGCCCTCAATCCAGCCCGAATTTCTTCAACCTGTAACGCATCGACCGAAACGACAAATTCAATCGCTGAGCCGCTGCCGTGCGGTTCCAGCGGGTTTCCTCCAGGGCCTGGAGGATGAGTTTGCGTTCGACGTTTTCCAGATAGTCTTCCAGATTGTCGATCTGCGTCAGGTCCGGCACACCGCTGTCGGCGCTGCAATTGCCTTCGGCCAGTCGCAAGTCGCTGGCTTCGATCTGTTTGTTGTCGCACAGGGTGTGGGCGCGTTCGAGCATATTCTCCAGTTCCCGCACATTGCCCGGAAAGCGATAGCTTTTCAGCGCTTCAAGCGCTTGTGGGTGGAGCTTCGGGACGGGTTGGCCGCTGGCTGCCGCCAGACGCTTGAGTACATGACCGGCCAATGACTCGATGTCGTCGCGGCGCTCGCGCAAAGGCGGAACCCGCAGTTCAATCACATTCAGCCGGTAATACAAATCCTGGCGAAAGCGTTCAGCGGCGACTTCGGCGTCGAGGTCTTTGTGGGTGGCGCAGAGGATCCGCACATCGACCACGGTTTCCTGCTGGCCGCCAACGCTGCGAACGGCTTTTTCCTGAATCGCCCGCAGCAGCTTGACCTGCATCGACAGCGGCAAGTCGGCCACTTCGTCGAGGAACAGCGTGCCACCCTGAGCGGCCTGGAACAGCCCGGGCTTGTCTTCGATGGCGCCGCTGAAGCTGCCTTTGCGATGGCCGAAAAACTCGCTTTCCATCAGTTCCGACGGTATCGCCCCGCAATTGACCGGGACAAACGGCTGGTTGGCGCGCGGTCCTTGTTCGTGGATCAGTCGGGCGACCAGTTCCTTGCCGCTGCCGGACTCGCCGCTGATGTAGATCGGCGCCTGACTGCGGGCCAGTTTGTCGATTTGTTTACGCAGGCTGCGCATGGGCAGCGAGTCGCCCAGCAACCGTCGGTCGATGGCTGCGCCCGGTGCCGGCATGCGCAGGGCGCTGGTGACCAGTTCGCGCAGCCGCGTGAGGTCCACCGGTTTGGTCAGGAAGTCGAAGGCGCCGGCCTTGAGGGCGTTGATCGCCGTTTCGAGGCTGCCGTAGGCGGTAATCATGGCCACCGGCAGGTTTGGGGCGCGTTGCTGGATATGTTGCACCAGTTCAAGACCGGTGCCGTCCGGCAGGCGCATGTCGGTCAGGCACAGGTCGAAGGTCTCACGCTTCAACAGCGCCTGGGCTTCGCCGAGGTTACGGGCGCTGAAGGTGTCGAGTTTCATCCGTCCCAGGGTGATTTCCAGGAGTTCGCGGATATCCGGCTCGTCGTCGACGATCAGGACTTTTTGCCGTGGGCACATGTTCAACTTTGTTTCCGTCCGTGAGCAAAGGTGATGCGAAAGCAGCCGCCATCATGGCGTGGCTTGAAGTCTAGGCGGGCCTGATTGCTTTCGCACAGCTCACGGGACAGATACAGCCCCAGGCCTGTGCCTTGGGCGCTGGTGGTATAGAACGGTTCGAACAAATGCACCTGCTGGTCCGGTGCCACGCCGGGGCCATCGTCCCGAACCTCGATGATCGGCAACTGGCTGTCGGGGTCGACAAACAAATCGAGCCAGACCTGCGCCTGATCGTGGACCTGAGCGCTATGACGCCAGGCGTTGCGCAACAAATTGTCGAGAATCTGGGTGAGCTGGTTCGGGTCCATCAGGGTTTTGAAGTCGCCTGAACCGATGCGCAGGTGAATCTGCTGACGATCGAGCGCACTTTCGCGACTGTCGGCCACGAACTGCTCCAGCCACGGCTTCAGATCGAGTCGTTGCGGTACGGTTTGCTGGCGGCGGGACAGTTGCAGGACGTTTTCGATAACCCGATTCATTCGCTGAGAGTGGTCTTGAATAATCTGGGTCAGACGTCGATCCGCGCCGTTCAGTTCCTCCGATTCCTGCAATAGCTGAGCGGCATGACTAATGGCGCCCAAAGGATTGCGAATTTCGTGGGCGATACCGGCCGTCAGGCGACCCAAAGCGGCGAGCTTCAGTTGTTGGGCCTGTTGGGCGATTTGTGCGAGATCTTCAAGGAAGACCAGGGTTTGGTGGTGTGGGCTTTGGGCCAGGGCAATGAAGCTCGGTTGCAGTTCCAGGCCGCTGTTGGCGATTTTCAGGCTCTGGGGGCGCAGCGTCGGATTGTTCTGCCACAGTTGCAGGCGTTCGACCAGAATGGGCGAGCAGTCGTCGATCCGTTGGCCTTCGAGTTTGTCTCGGCCCAGTAAGATCAGCGCGCTGTGGTTGGCCAATTGCACCCGCAGTTGGCCGTCGAGCACCAGGATGCCGGTGCGCATGCGTTGCAGGATCAATGCATTGAGGGCTTCGAGGCCCACCACTTCGCTGGCCCGTTGTTCGGCGAGGGTTTCGCTGACTTCCAGGCGCTGGATCAAGCCTTGCACCAGCAACGCCGCGGCAAAGCACAACACACCGAGGGTGCCGGCTTGCAGGTAATCGTTGGGGCTGGCGGGATGGCTGAAACTCAGGAAAAAGCTCAGCCCGACGATGCCGAGCGCGCCCACGGCGGCGATCAGCAGGCCGATGCGGCTTCGCAACAAGGTGTTGCTGATGGCCACCGAGACGATCAGCAAGTTGCCGATGGCGCTGGCGACACCGCCGGCGGCGTAGAACAAGCCACACAACAGCAGGACATCAATCAGCGCCAGGCCGAACAATTGCGCCGGGCGGCGGGTGTTCTCGAAGAAGACCACCAGCAAGATGTTCAGCACCAGGTACAGCCAGCTGCCACTGCGCAACAGGCTGTCATTGGCGAACGTCAGCAACTGGTTGTCCAGGTTGCTGGAGATCAGCAGCACCAAGGTGATGCCGACGCTTAGGCGGTAGAGGTGATAAAGGCGCAGCAGTCGCTGAGCCTGTTTGCTGCCGGGACTGGACGTCTCAGCGATCACTGGAGCCCGGGCCTTGCTCGAGGTGAGCCTGGCTGCAATACCACTGTTGTTGAAGGCTCAGCGCGCGGTCGCGGGGCAGATGTACGCCGCAATGGGCACAGCGGACCATGGGCGCGGCTTCCAGTTCGGCGGGGGACTTGGGCACAGAAGCCTGACCCTTGAACTTGCGCCAGAACCATACCGCAGCGGCAATCAGGGCGATCCAGAACAGTAAACGAAGCATGATGAGCTGCTTTATGACGAGTGATTAAGCAGTTTAGCCAAGGACATGACGGGCGCACAGCCTGTTAGCGCCGCAATAAAAGTCCGGACATAAAAAAGGAGCCTCGAAAGGCTCCTTTTTGCACCACCGGTCGTATCAGTCGAACACGCCGAAGGTCATGTAGCTGAACCACGAGCGGTCGCTGTTGTTGCCTTCCGCTTCGTGATTTTCTTCTTCGATCACGTCGCCATTTTCATCTTTAGGCTTGAGATCGTTCGGAATCGCTTCTTTGGCGTCCCGGAATTGTCTCTGCACGTCCTGGTTGGCGCGGGTTTCGCCCGGCGGCAGCGGTGGACGGGATTCGATCAGGCCCAGAGTCGCCTTGCTCAACCACGAACGGTTGTCGGCTTCGTCGACCGATGGCACGAACTGACCGTCTACCAGCGTTGGGTGGTTCGGGTAGTTGAGCTTCAGGGTTTCGAGGCTGGTGGCTGCCAGGTCGTCCAGGTGCAGACGCTGGTAGGCTTCAGTCATCACCGCCAGGCCGTCGCCGACCGATGGGGTTTCCTGGAAGTTTTCCACCACGTAACGACCACGGTTCGCGGCAGCGACGTAGGCCTGACGGGTCAGGTAGTAGTCGGCGACGTGAATCTCGTAGGCAGCCAGCAGGTTGCGCAGGTAAATCATGCGCTGCTTGGCGTCCGGCGAGTAGCGGCTGTTCGGGAAGCGGCTGGTCAGCTGGGCGAACTCGTTGTAGGAGTCGCGGGCAGCACCCGGGTCACGCTTGGTCATGTCCAGCGGCAGGAAACGCGACAGCAGGCCGACGTCCTGGTCGAAAGAGGTCAGGCCCTTGAGGTAATAGGCGTAGTCCACGTTCGGATGCTGAGGGTGCAAACGAATGAAGCGCTCGGCGGCAGACTTCGCAGCCTCAGGCTCGGTGTTCTTGTAGTTGGCGTAGATGAGCTCGAGTTGAGCCTGATCGGCGTAGCGACCGAACGGATAACGCGACTCCAGCGCCTTCAGCTTGGCTGTGGCGGCGGTGTAGCTATTGTTGTCCAGATCTTGCTGAGCCTGCTGGTACAGCTCGACTTCGCTAAGGTTTTCGTCTACGACTTCCTTCGATGAGCAAGCAGCGGTCAATGCGAGGATGGCGATCAGCAGCAGGTGTTTCACTTGCATGGCGGCTTGCGTCCCTATGACGGCCGCTGTCTTGGGCGAGGCCGTCCTGTTATGATGAGCGCCCCGTTGAATAGCCTCGGGGCAAAAGACGCCGTATTTAACCACAAGCGCGCAGCCGAAACCAAAGGCTGTGCCGACGCCTAGTCTGAGCATGTCCGATAAAATTGAACTTCGCGCAGAGGTGCCGTCCGAATTGGGCGGCCAACGCCTCGATCAAGTCGCCGCACAATTATTCGCTGAGCACTCGCGCTCGCGCCTTTCCGCCTGGATCAAAGACGGCCGCCTGACTGTGGATGGGGCGGTTATCCGCCCGCGAGACATCGTTCACGGTGGCGCCATTCTTGAACTGACTGCCGAGCAGGAAGCTCAGGGCGAATGGATCGCTCAAGACATCGAGCTGGACATCGTCTATGAAGACGACGACATCCTGGTGATCAACAAGCCTGCGGGCCTGGTGGTGCACCCGGCTGCCGGTCACGCTGATGGCACCTTGCTCAACGCCTTGCTGCACCACGTACCGGACATCATCAATGTGCCCCGCGCCGGTATCGTGCATCGTCTGGACAAGGACACCACCGGTCTGATGGTGGTGGCCAAGACCATTCAAGCGCAGACGCAGCTGGTTACACAGTTGCAGAGCCGCAGCGTCAGCCGGATCTACGAGTGCATCGTGATCGGCGTGGTGACGGCGGGCGGCAAGATCAACGCGCCGATCGGTCGTCACGGCCAGCAACGCCAGCGCATGGCCGTGATGGAAGGTGGCAAGCAAGCCGTCAGCCATTACCGTGTGCTTGAGCGTTTCCGCTCCCACACTCACGTGCGGGTGAAGCTGGAAACCGGTCGTACGCACCAGATTCGCGTGCACATGGCGCACATCAACTACCCGTTGGTCGGAGATCCTGCCTACGGCGGTCGTTTCCGTATTCCGCCAGCCGCCAGCCAGACCATGGTCGATTCCTTGAAGACGTTCCCGCGTCAGGCGCTGCATGCGCGGTTCCTGGAGCTGGATCACCCGACTACCGGTAAACGCATGAGCTGGGAATCGCCACTGCCGGACGATTTCGTCTGGTTGCTGACGCTGCTCAAGCAAGACCGCGAGGCGTTCATCGGATGAGTGACTGGCTGATTCCCGACTGGCCTGCGCCTGCCGGGGTGAAAGCCTGCGTCACCACCCGTGCGGGCGGCGTCAGTCTGGCGCCGTTCGACAGCCTCAACCTCGGCGATCACGTCGACGACAGCCCCGAAGCTGTTGCCGAAAACCGCCGTCGCCTCACCGATCATTTCTCCATGCAGCCGGCCTGGTTGAAGCAGGTTCACGGCATCGCCGTGGCTCATGCGGACCCAAGCCTTGTGGCCACCGCCGACGCCAGCTGGACGGCAACGCCCGGTATTGCCTGCGCGGCGATGACGGCTGATTGCCTGCCCGCGTTGTTCTGCGACCGTGCCGGCACTCGTGTCGCTGCGGCCCACGCCGGTTGGCGCGGGTTGGCGGCGGGTGTGCTCGAAGCGACGCTCGATGCGCTGGCCGTGCCCTCGGAAGACGTGCTGGTCTGGCTCGGTCCGGCCATTGGCCCGCAAGCCTTTGAAGTCGGCCCGGAAGTGCGGGCTACCTTCGTCGAGCAATTGCCCGAATCCGCCAAAGCCTTCGTCCCAAGCCAAAACGCTGGCAAATTCATGGCTGACATCTATGAGCTGGCGCGTTTGCGTCTGGCGGTTCGTGGTGTCACTGCTGTTTATGGTGGCGGTTTCTGCACCGTGACCGATCCCCGCTTCTTTTCTTACCGTCGCAGTCCTCGCACTGGTCGGTTTGCCTCCCTGGTCTGGCTCGAAAGCTAGACTCGACTGATCTGCATCAACGTCACGACGCTTGAAACTCCCAGAATCGACCACATCTATAGCGGTATCTGGCAGGTTTCTTCATTCAGGATGTTTTATAGGTCCGGCCTGCTCAAAAGGAAGGTGACCCATGCGTATAGATCGTTTAACCAGCAAATTGCAGTTAGCTCTATCCGACGCCCAATCGCTGGCCGTCGGCCTTGACCATCCCGGTATTGAACCGGCGCATTTGATGCAAGCCATGCTTGAACAGCAGGGTGGTTCGATCAAACCCCTGTTGATGCAGGTCGGTTTTGACGTCAACAGCCTGCGTAAAGAGCTGACCAAAGAGCTCGACCAGCTGCCAAAAATCCAGAACCCGACCGGCGACGTCAACATGTCGCAGGACTTGGCGCGTCTGCTCAACCAGGCGGATCGCCTGGCCCAGCAGAAGGGTGATCAGTTCATTTCCAGTGAGCTGGTGCTGCTCGCCGCCATGGACGAGAACAGCAAACTCGGCAAATTGTTGCTCGGTCAGGGCGTCAGCAAAAAAGCCCTGGAAAACGCGATCAACAACCTGCGTGGTGGCGAAGCGGTCAACGACGCCAACCACGAAGAGTCGCGTCAGGCGCTGGATAAATACACCGTCGACCTGACCAAGCGCGCCGAAGACGGCAAGCTCGATCCGGTAATCGGTCGTGACGACGAAATTCGCCGGACCATTCAGGTGCTGCAACGCCGCACCAAGAACAACCCGGTGCTGATCGGTGAGCCTGGCGTGGGTAAAACCGCCATCGCCGAAGGCCTGGCCCAGCGCATCATCAACGGCGAAGTGCCGGATGGCCTGAAAGGCAAACGCCTGCTGTCCCTGGACATGGGCGCGCTGATTGCCGGTGCCAAGTACCGTGGCGAGTTCGAAGAACGCCTGAAATCCCTGCTCAACGAGCTGTCGAAGCAGGAAGGGCAGATCATTCTGTTCATCGACGAACTGCACACCATGGTCGGCGCCGGTAAAGGCGAAGGTTCGATGGATGCGGGCAACATGCTCAAACCTGCGTTGGCCCGTGGCGAGTTGCACTGCGTCGGCGCGACCACGCTCAACGAGTACCGCCAATATATAGAGAAGGACGCGGCCCTTGAGCGGCGCTTCCAGAAAGTGTTGGTGGATGAACCGAGCGAAGAAGACACCATCGCCATTCTGCGTGGCCTGAAAGAGCGTTATGAAGTTCACCACAAAGTGGCGATCACCGACGGCGCGATCATCGCCGCGGCCAAGCTCAGTCATCGCTACATTACCGATCGTCAGTTGCCGGACAAGGCCATCGACCTGATCGACGAAGCGGCCAGCCGCATCCGCATGGAGATCGACTCCAAGCCGGAAGTGCTGGACCGTCTTGAGCGTCGTCTGATTCAGCTGAAGGTGGAATCCCAGGCGCTGAAGAAAGAGAGCGACGAAGCGGCGATCAAGCGTCTGGAAAAACTCCAGGAAGAAATCGTTCGTCATGAGCGTGAGTATTCGGACCTCGAAGAAATCTGGAACTCGGAAAAAGCCGAAGTCCAGGGTTCTGCGCAGATCCAGCAGAAAATCGAACAGTCCCGCCAGGAACTGGAAGCCGCACGCCGTAAAGGCGACCTGAACCGCATGGCCGAGCTGCAATATGGGGTGATCCCGGACCTGGAGCGCAGCCTGCAAATGGTCGACCAGCATGGCAAAAGCGAAAACCAGTTGCTGCGCAGCAAGGTGACCGAGGAAGAAATCGCCGAAGTCGTCTCGAAGTGGACCGGTATCCCCGTGTCGAAAATGCTCGAAGGCGAGCGCGACAAGCTGATGAAGATGGAAGGCCTGTTGCACCAGCGTGTGATCGGTCAGGACGAAGCGGTGATCGCGGTTTCCAATGCGGTGCGCCGTTCGCGGGCCGGTTTGTCCGACCCGAATCGTCCAAGCGGTTCGTTCATGTTCCTCGGCCCGACCGGTGTCGGTAAAACCGAGTTGTGCAAGGCGTTGGCCGAGTTCCTCTTTGATACCGAAGAGGCGATGGTGCGGATCGACATGTCCGAGTTCATGGAGAAACATTCCGTGGCACGGTTGATCGGTGCGCCACCAGGCTACGTAGGGTATGAAGAGGGCGGTTACCTGACCGAGGCGGTGCGTCGCAAGCCTTATTCGGTGATCCTGCTGGATGAGGTCGAGAAGGCCCACCCGGACGTGTTCAACATCTTGCTGCAAGTGCTGGAAGATGGCCGCCTGACCGACAGCCATGGCCGCACGGTGGATTTCAAGAACACCGTGATCGTCATGACCTCCAACCTGGGCTCGGTACAGATCCAGGAACTGGTCGGTGATCGTGAGGCTCAGCGCGCAGCGGTGATGGATGCGATTTCCACGCACTTCCGGCCGGAGTTCATCAACCGGGTCGACGAAGTAGTGATCTTCGAGCCATTGGCACGGGATCAGATCGCGGGCATTACCGAGATCCAGTTGGGTCGTCTGCGCAGTCGCCTGACTGAGCGCGAACTGAAACTGGAACTCAGCCCTGAGGCCATGGACAAGCTGATCGCGGTTGGCTACGACCCGGTGTACGGCGCACGGCCACTGAAACGTGCGATTCAGCGCTGGATCGAAAACCCGCTGGCGCAGCTGATTTTGTCGGGTCGTTTCATGCCCGGCGATACCGCCAAGGGTGTGGTGGAAAACGACGAAATCGTCTTCGCCTGATCCGCGTTAGCAACAAAACTGAAGAGGCCTCGCATTGCGAGGCCTTTTTTTCGTCAGGTTGTTGAACTCAAAGGAAAAGGCTTGTAAAGTGCGCCCCGCAGTAAGTCACCCGGAAGGGTTTCTGCTCCCCAAGCAGGAATCTGAAATAAGTTGCAAATCATTAACTTGAATGCAATTTAGGGGGTTGACAGAGGTGCTTAAGATTGTAGAATAGCGCGCCTCAGACACACGAACGCAGCGATGCGAACGGGTCGAAGAGAACGCAGTAAAGCTTCACCGTTGTAAATTGAAATATGTAGTTCCGTGATAGCTCAGTCGGTAGAGCAAATGACTGTTAATCATTGGGTCCCAGGTTCGAGTCCTGGTCACGGAGCCAATTTCAAACCGGGGTATAGCGCAGTCCGGTAGCGCGCCTGCTTTGGGAGCAGGATGTCAGGAGTTCGAATCCCCTTACCCCGACCATTTTTGGGTCGTTAGCTCAGTTGGTAGAGCAGTTGGCTTTTAACCAATTGGTCGTAGGTTCGAATCCCACACGACCCACCATTTTTGAAACCAGTTAACGCTGGAATCGAATCTTAAGATCAGACGCCAAAAGCTCTGTTCGCAGAAGGCGCCTTTTAAAGGTGCCTTTTTTTTACCGGGGTATAGCGCAGTCCGGTAGCGCGCCTGCTTTGGGAGCAGGATGTCAGGAGTTCGAATCCCCTTACCCCGACCATATTAAAAATCCTCGTATCGAAAGATACGGGGATTTTTTTTGCCTTTGAAAAAGCCGAATCCTTTCAAGTCATCGTACAACTAGCCGATAACGAGCTGTCGGGGCGCACTCGCGACCTCCCATTCAGGCCAACAACAAGAAAGGCACTCGTTATGTTTCTTCGTCAGCTGAATATTGCCCCTCGTGCTGCGCTGGGTTTTGCCTTGATTGCCGTGCTGGTGGCGTTGCTTGGAATATTTGCCCTGGGGCAAATGTCGAGCATTCGCGAGAGCGAGGTGGCGGTGGAGAAGCAATGGCTGCCGAGCATCCGTGGTGGTGATGAGATCCGCGAGCTGATGCTGCGCATCCGTACCATTTCCTTGCGCATGGCACTGGATCAAGACCCAAAGAACATTCCCACCTACCGCGGCCAGATGGACACTCGCGACAAGGAACTGAGCGAGAAGATTGCGGCTTACGACAAGTTGGTCGACACCGCTGAAGGTCAGGCCTTGTACGACCAGTTCAAAACCACCTTCGCCGCCTATCGCACCGGCATTGCCCAGTCGTTCACCCTGGCCGAGCAAGGTCGCCGTGACGAGCTGACCAAACTGCTGTTGATCGACATGAAAACCGTGGTCGATGGTTCCGGCAAGCAGCTCAATGACCTGGCGGAACTGTTCGCCAAACAGGTCGCCGTTGAAAGCCAGAAATCCGCAGCGCACTACGAAACCTCGCGGTCCATCGTCAGCCTGTTCATCGCCCTCGCGGCGTTGGCGACTGTCGGCCTGGCAATGTTGCTGACTCGCAGTATCGTCCGTCCGCTGAACGAAGCCCTGAGTGCAGCGGAAAGCGTGGCGCAGGGCGATTTGACCCGACCTATCGCGACCCATGGCAACGACGAAGTGAGCCGTTTGCTCAAGGCGCTGGCGACCATGCAGCAGAACCTGCGGGAAACCCTGCAAGCCATCAGTGGCTCGGCGACGCAGCTGGCCACGGCGGCAGATGAGCTGAACGCCGTCACCCTCGACAGCACTCAGGGCCTGCAACAACAGAACAACGAGATTGAGCAAGCCGCCACGGCGGTCAACGAAATGACCTCCGCCGTCGAAGAAGTTGCGCGCAACGCAGTGTCGACCTCCGACGCCACTCGCCAGTCCAGCGAGTCGGCGCATCTGGGGCAGGAGCGGGTCAGCGAAACCGCAAGTGCCATCAGCGACCTGGCCAATGATGTTCAGCACACCGGTGAGTTGGTGCAATCGCTGGCCAATCAGTCCCAGGACATCGGCAAGGTGCTGGATGTGATTCGGGCCATTGCCGAGCAAACCAATCTGTTGGCGCTCAACGCTGCGATTGAAGCGGCGCGTGCGGGTGAAAGCGGGCGCGGTTTTGCGGTGGTGGCCGATGAAGTGCGTGCACTGGCGCATCGCACGCAGCAATCGACCCAGGAAATCGAACAAATGGTCCAGGGCATGCGCAATGGTTCGAGCCTGGCGCTGGACTCGATGAATGCCAGCGCTTCCCGTGCTGCCGAAACTCTGGTGATGGCGAAGCGGGCGGGTGACGCATTGCAGACGATCACTGCATCGGTTCACGAAATCCACGAGCGCAACCTGGTGATTGCCAGTGCAGCGGAAGAACAGGCCCAAGTGGCCCGGGAGGTGGATCGCAATCTGGTGAACATTCGTGATCTGTCGGTGCGTTCCGCTACCGGCGCGGATCAGACCAGTGCCTCCAGTCATGAGTTGTCGAAACTGGCCAATGCGTTGCAGGGGATGGTGCAGCGTTTTCGCGTGTAAAACCGCCAGACGAAAAAAAGCCGCACCTCTCGGTGGAGAAGCGCGGCCGGGTGCCTTGCTCGGATGTGGCCATGTAGCGGGCGAGGTGTATCGCTGCTGTGTCGCGCAAGGGGGAGTTTGTAAGCGAAGGGGGAAAATCGCGGGGGGAGGTACAGTAAGACACGGATCTCCAAGTCAGTGGAGATCAAATGTGGGAGCGAGCCTGCTCGCGAAGCGGTGTGTCAGCCAACTCATGTGGTGACTGACACTCCGCTATCGCGAGCAGGCTCGCTCCCACAGGGGATGGTTATTAGTGCAGCTTGAGGCGCGGCTCGGTCCCGCGGCCAATTTTGCTGCCCAGCATCAACATCGCCGTGCGGAACGCGCCATACAGCGCCATCTGGTGCATGCGGTACAGCGACACATAAAACATCCGCGCCAGCCAACCCTCGAGCATCACGCTGCCGGTCAGGTTGCCCATCAAGTTACCCACAGCCGAAAAACGCGACAGCGAAATCAACGAGCCGTAGTCGGTGTACTTGTACACAGGCAAAGCCTTGCCTTCGATCCGCAGCTTCAGCGATTTGGCCAGCAACGACGCCTGCTGATGTGCCGCCTGGGCACGCGGCGGCACATTGCGATCGGTGCCCGGTTGCGGGCAGGCCGCGCAGTCACCGAAGGCGAAGATGTTCTCGTCGCGGGTGGTTTGCAGGGTCGGCAGCACTTGCAGCTGGTTGATGCGGTTGGTTTCCAGACCGTCGATGTCCTTGAGGAAACCCGGCGCACGAATCCCGGCGGCCCAGACTTTCAGGCTGGCGTTGATCACTTTGCCGTCGGCGGTGATCAGGCTGTCGGCGGTCACTTCGCTAACGGCTGCGTTGGTCATGACATTGACCCCGAGTTTCTCCAGGGTTTTATGCACAGGCCCGCCAATGCGTTCCGGCAATGCAGGCAGCACCCGTGGACCGGCTTCGATCAAGGTGATGTGCATGTTCTCCGGTTTGATCCGGTCCAGACCGTAAGCCGCCAGTTCATGTGCGGCGTTGTGCAGTTCGGCGGCCAGCTCGACGCCTGTGGCGCCAGCGCCGACGATGGCCACGCTGATCCGCTGCACCACATCCGTCTGCCCGGCGTGCGCGCGCAAATAATGGTTGAGCAGTTGCTGGTGGAAACGCTCGGCCTGTTTGCGTGTGTCGAGGAACAGGCAATGTTGCGCCGCGCCCAGGGTGCCGAAATCGTTGGTGGTGCTGCCGACGGCGATCACCAGCGAGTCGTACGGCACTTCACGCGCCGGCACCAGTTCCAGGCCGGCTTCGTCATAGGTGGCGGCCAGCTGGATTTTCTTCTGTGCCCGATCAAGCCCGCTCATGCGCCCCAGCTGGAACTCGAAGTGGTTCCATTTTGCCTGGGCAACATAGTTGAGTTCGTCTTCGGAAGAGTTCAGGGAACCGGCCGCCACTTCATGCAACAGCGGTTTCCAGATGTGGGTCAGGTTCGCGTCGACCAGCATCACACTGGCCGTGCCGCGCTTGCCCAGAGTCTTACCCAGACGGGTAGCCAACTCCAGACCGCCGGCGCCGCCGCCAACGATGACAATACGATGAGTCATGGGGATATCTCGCAAGGCTAAAAGAAATCGGTGCAATTACCCGAGCGAGCGCGATGCAGCTCATAGCGTCAGGTAACTGATAAATCGGCTCAACAGGCCCAGGCCAATAGTCACTGCCAGCACCACCACCAGGAGCATCCACGGCCGGAAAGGCCGGCGCTCGACTCGGTGCTGGGACAGGTGCAGGTACTCTTCGACATGCTTTTGGTCGTCGGGGTTCAGGCGGCTGGTCATATCGGGCCTCGTCAGGGGTAGACGTTGCTGAATGTGGGGAAGCTACATGCGGGCGGCGGTGTAACACATCAGCCCGCATTGAACGGAGCATAGCCGCTCGCTGGAACAGGCTCGACGCTGACCGTATCGTCCAGGCGAATGATTCCACTTTGTAACACTCGGGCGGTGATTCCGCCATGTCCGCGAACGGCCTGAAAGGTGCCAGGGCCGAGGTTGTTTTGCAGGCGCGCGCAGGGCTGACACCAACCGGTGGTTTCGAAAATCGCCTGGCCGATTTTGAAACGGCGACCCTTGAGGCTGAACAGGTTGATCCCACTGATAACGAGGTTGCGCCGCAAATCATTAGGCAATAGCGGATTATCTTCCGAGCGGCCCATCAGCGAGTTGATCACCGCCAGATGCTCCCACTGAATCAACGTCACCTGCCGCGCATTGCGCACGCCGGGGCGGGCGCGATCGCCGGTCAACCCGGCCTCGAGTCGTGCCTCCACGGCCTCCAGTTCGATCATCGGCACGTGTGGCTGCGGGCGCACGCCGATCCAGCGTACGCGGCCGGTTTGCGGGATTTCAGCGATCAGTTCCTGCAATGGACTCACAGGCTGATCCCGACATCGAAGACGATGCTGCGACCGAGGTTGCTGCGCAGGAAATCCGGGGCGTCGGGATGCGCAAATAAAACACGGGCGAAGGTCGGTCCTACCAGCGACAACGAGCGCCAGCCTTGGCGCAAGTATTCGGTGGGCGGTGGGAAATGGCTATTGAGGTCGAGCACTTCGCGCTTGAGGCTGGCGAAGGCGATGATGTCCAGTTCGCCCAGGTCCATGCCGCGCTCTTTGTAGTTGTGCGCTTTTTTGCGCAAGGTCGGCGCCAGTCTCAGCAGGAATTCATTGGCCGGAATGCGCCGGGGTTTGGCTTCGCGACGCACCAGCGAACTCAGCGAAAACGCACTGCGTCGGCGTTGCAGTTCATCGCGCCACTCATCGTTGAGGCGCCGGCCTTCGTCGAGCACGAAAAACACTTCGAAATTCGCCTCGCGAAACAGCACGTCCGGCGGCTCCCCGGCAGGCGCGAATTCGTCGGTGCGGTAAGGAATGTTCAGCCCTTGCAGCAGGCGCTGGCACACCCAACGCTCACGCTCCCATTTGCGGGCATTGGAAAGAAACGCGTTGGCTTGCTCGGCCGCAATGGTCAGCAGGCGTAAGTAATCTGAGTCATCCATAGGCCCAAGCTTAGCGTTCAAATGCGTTCGCAAAGAAGACAGTTTGTCGGAGAAGAGCAAAAGCCTGTCACGCCATTGCCCCATCCCGCGCCTGTTTCAGGGCCCTGCACAAAACGGATAGCGATCTGCGCAAAGCGGATATTGCCCCGCGCCTGGCAGCTTTACCCTCGGCTTTACGGGACGTTAGCCGCTTTACCGACGTTCTGAATAAAACAACAACAAGAGATGAATGCCATGCGCAAGATCGACGTACATGAGGTTATCGACAACGCTCGATTCAACCGCTTCCACTGGATGGTGCTGTTCTGGTGTGCCCTGATCATCATTTTCGACGGTTACGATCTGGTGATTTACGGCGTGGTGTTGCCGATGCTGATGAAGGAGTGGGGGCTCAGTCCCTTGCAGGCCGGCGCGCTGGGAAGTTACGCATTGTTTGGAATGATGTTCGGCGCGCTGTTTTTCGGCCCGCTCTCGGACAAGATCGGCCGCAAGAAAGCCATCACCATCTGTGTGATGCTCTTCAGCGGTTTTACCGTGCTCAACGGTTTTGCCCGCAACCCCACCGAGTTCGGCCTGTGCCGGTTCATCGCCGGCCTGGGCATTGGCGGGGTGATGCCCAACGTCGTGGCGCTGATGAACGAGTACGCGCCGAAGAAAATCCGCAGCACGCTGGTGGCGATCATGTTCAGCGGCTACTCCGTGGGCGGCATGCTCTCGGCGGGACTGGGCATCGTGCTGATCCCGAGCTTCGGCTGGCAGTCGGTGTTTTACGTCGCGGTGCTGCCGTTGGTGTTGTTGCCGCTGATCATGTACTTCCTGCCCGAGTCGGTGGGTTTTATGCTGCGTCAGGGACGCAATGAAGAGGCGCGCGCCATTCTTCAACGGGTCGACCCGGCGTACGTCGCGCAGTCCGGCGATCAACTGCACATGAGCGAAGTGAAGGGCACCGGCACCCCCGTGCTGCAACTGTTTCGCGAGGGGCGCGCACTGCGCACGCTGATGTTGTGGCTGGCGTTTTTCTGCTGCTTGTTGATGGTTTACGCCTTGAGTTCCTGGCTGCCGAAACTGATGGCCAACGCCGGTTACAGCCTGGGTTCGAGCCTGTCGTTCCTGCTGGTGCTCAACTTCGGCGCCATTTTCGGTGCGGTCGGTGGCGGCGTGCTGGGTGACAAACTGAATCTGCCGCGGGTGTTGGCGGTGTTCTTCGCCGTGGCCGCCGTGTCGATCACCTTGCTCGGTTTCAACAGCCCGATGCCGCTGCTGTACCTGCTGATCGCCATCGCCGGCGCCACCACCATCGGCTCGCAGATTCTGTTGTACGCCTGCGCCGCGCAGTTCTACTCCATGACCATTCGCTCGACCGGTCTGGGCTGGGCCTCGGGCATCGGACGTAACGGTGCGATTGTCGGGCCGCTGCTGGGTGGTGCCTTGCTCGGGATCAGCCTGCCGCTGCAACTCAACTTCATGGCGTTTGCCTTGCCCGGCGCGGTGGCCGCGATTGCCATGACCGTGTTTGCGATCAGCAGTCAGCGCAGTCACAAGCAAGCGCTGTCGGGCCTGCGCAACGGTTCGCCAGACGGGTCTGTCGGCGAAGCTTCATGAAAACGTTTGTCCGGGATTTTTCCCTGTCGGCGGCCGTCGCCGGATTTATCGCCACGGTGATTTCCTATGCCGGCCCGTTGGTGATTATTTTCCAGGCGGCCGAGACCGCACACCTGTCGCGGGAAGTGTTGTCGTCGTGGGTCTGGGCGATTTCCATCGGCAGCGCGGTGCTCGGTATCGGTTTGAGCCTGCGTTACCGCGTGCCGGTGATCATCGCGTGGTCGGCGCCGGGCTCGGCATTGTTGGTGGCGCTGTTGCCGGGGATCTCGATGCCGGAGGCGGTGGGCGCGTACCTGGTCAGCAGCCTGATCATTTTCCTGGTCGGGGTGTCGGGGGCGTTTGACCGGATCATCGGCAAACTGCCGGCGGCTGTTGCGGCGGCGATGCTGGCGGGGATTCTGTTCAGTTTCGGTACCGGGTTGTTTGTCTCGTTGCAGGGCAAACCGTTGCTGGTGCTGGCGATGTTTGCCACGTACCTGATCTGCAAACGGCTGATGCCGCGTTATGCGGTGGTGATGGTGCTGCTGGTGGGCTGCTCGGTGGCGTTTCTCGGCGGTGATTTACACAGCGAAGCGCTGGTGATCGGGTTGGCCACACCGGTGTGGATCACGCCCGTGTTCAGCCTGAGCGCGACGCTGAACATTGCCTTGCCGCTGGTGATGGTGGCGCTGACCGGCCAGTTCGTGCCCGGCATGGCGGTGTTGCGGGCCAGCGGTTACGCGACGCCGTCCGGCCCGATCATCGCCAGCAGTGCGTTGGGCACGGCGCTGTTGGCACCGTTCGGTTGCCACGGGCTGAATCTGGCCGCGATCACCGCAGCCATTTGTACCGGTCGCGAGGCCCATGAAAACCCCGGCAAGCGCTACGTGGCCGGGGTGGTCGGCGGGCTGTGTTACCTGCTGCTGGGCATCTTCGGCGCCACCCTGGTTTCGCTGTTTTCGGCATTCCCCAAAGAGCTGATCGCGGCGTTGGCCGGGCTGGCGCTGTTCGCCGCGATTGCCGGGGCACTGGCCGGCGCAATGGCGGTGCCGAGTGATCGCGAAGCCGCGCTGGTGACCTTTCTCACCACCGCTTCGGGCATGTCGTTGTTGGGTTTGTCCGCGGCTTTTTGGGGACTGATTTTCGGCATGGTCACCCATGTGTTGTTAAACGCCCGTCGCGAAAGCGTGGCGGCTGAAGCACTTCCAACTGTCGATCAATAAAAATAAGAGAAAAAACGATGAAACAGATTCTTCCAACAACCGGTTCCGTGTTGTCCATGGCGCTCGTCTCCGGTTTCTCCACCGGTACGATGGCGGCAGAGGGCGGCTTTATCGAAGACACCACGGCCACCTTGCAGGCACGCAATTACTACTTCAGCCGGGACTTCTCCGACATCGTCGGGGCGAACAAACAATCGAAGTCCGAAGAGTGGGCGCAGGGCTTCATCCTTAACGTCAAATCCGGCTACACCCAGGGCCCCGTCGGGTTTGGTGTGGATGTGATCGGCCTGCTCGGCCTCAAACTCGACAGCAGCCCGGATCGGGTCAATACCGGTTTGCTGCCGGTCAAGGATGACGGGCGCGCGGCAGATGATTACAGCCGTCTCGAAGCTGCGCTGAAGGTGCGTTACTCCAAAACCGAGCTGAAGGTCGGGGAGTTGCAACCCAACCTGCCGGTGCTGGCGTTCAGTGATATCCGCCTGCTGCCGCCCAGTTACCAAGGTGCAAGCATCAGTTCCAATGAGATCAATGGCCTGACTTTGCAAGGCGGTCACTTGAACACGACCAGCCTGCGCAACGAGGCGGGCGACGAGAAAATGCAGGCCATGCTCGGCCACGTGCCGCAGCGCCAGGTCAGCAGTGATGGCTTCAACTTTGCCGGCGCCGATTACGCCTTCAACGATAAACGCAGCTCGGTCAGCGCCTGGTTCGGGCAACTGGAAGATATCTACAACCAGCGTTTTCTCGGTCTCAAGCACAGCCAGCCGATGGGCGACTGGACCCTGGGCGCCAACCTTGGTTATTACGATTCGCGCGAAGACGGCAAGAAGCTGTTGGGCAACATTGATAACCAGGCGTTCTTCTCGCTGCTGTCGGCCAAGCGCGGTGGTCACACGTTTTATGTCGGTTATCAGGGGATGTTCGGTGACAGCGCATTCCCGCGTGTCTTCGCCAACATCTCGCCGCTGGGCAACGAAGTGCCGACCTACGAGTTTGCCTTTACCGACGAACGCTCCTGGCAGGCGCGTTACGACTACGACTTCGCCGCCCTCGGTGTGCCGGGGCTGACCAGCACCGTGCGTTACATTTCCGGTAATAACGTCGACACAGGGCAAGGGTTCGAGGGCAAGGATCGCGAGCGTGATCTCGACCTCGGCTACGTGCTGCAAAACGGCAGCCTCAAAGGCCTCGGGATTCGCGTGCGCAACGTGATGGCCCGTTCCAACTACCGCAGTGATATCGACGAAAACCGCCTGATCCTCAGTTACACCTGGACGCTGCTATGACCATTGAGAAAGAACAACTGCCTTACAACATCGGCTTGCAGGTCAAGCTGGAGCAATTGACCGAGTCGGTGTTGCAAACCGAGGAAGACATGCGCTTTGCCAATCAACTGGCGCGCACGGCCGGCGATCGGGTCAAGGCGAGTGCGCAGAGCATGCAGTCTTCGGCCAGTGTGCTGGAGGACCTGAACCTCTACATGCAGCGTCTGGATCAGGTGTTCGATGAGCTCGGCAGTCAGTCGATGCGCATCGGCGCGATTGTCGGCAGCATCCAGGACATCGCCCGTCAGACCAATTTGCTGGCGCTCAACGCGGCAATCGAGGCGGCGAGGGCGGGCAGTCATGGCCGAGGGTTTGCGGTGGTCGCCGATGAGGTGCGCAATCTCTCGCGTCAGGCTGCGGACTCCAGTGCGCAGATTCGGCAAATCGCCACGGGGCTGGAACAGTCGGCGGAGCATGCACGCCAGGGGATTCAGCAGTTATCCGGCTCCACCCGTCTGGGGCTGGAAAAGGCTGGAGTGGCTTTGCATTCGATGGGGGAATTGCAAAGCGGTGCGGTGGCCAGGGTCGAGGTGGTCGAGCGGATCATGGCGCGTTTGGCCGGCCTGCATGATTTGGCGTTGCAGGCGAAACGGCTGATCGTGTGATGCCTGGTGTTACAGGTTGCTTGTGCAGTTGCCCATGACTTGGTAGGTCACGCGATGGGTCTGGCCCTGATGGTCGATGTAGACCATGGTTGCCGGCACGACGTCGCAGGCGGTTGCGGTGTCGGTGACGGAAACCACCTTGGCGATGTCCAGCGGTAGCGCCGGGTCGTACGGGGTGGTGGCGGGCTCGCTGGCGGCCATGGCTGAGGTGGCGATCAGGGTCAGAAACAGGGTGCTCAGGGTTTTCATTTTTGTGCGCTCGGTGTTGGTTTTGATGCTTGAAGTTTAGTCCTTGGTGGTGATGGATAAAGGGGGCTGGGGCTGATTCAGCTTTGCAGGAAACGTAACAATGGGGGGGCATATCCGTTTCTGGGTTTATGGCTGCTATTGGTTTCGCCCTTACGGCGAGTCACTTTCGAAAAGCGCGAAAGTAACTAAAGCGCTCTTGCCCCTTTCGTTCGGTGCCTCGCTAATGCTCGGCATGCCCTCGCTTCGGTCCTGCTCCGTGGGCCCGCCGCGATCGGCCATCCTTGGCCGTGCGCGGCTAACCCGGCATCCATGCCGGGTTGCCCACTGCGCAGAACCTGCGCTCGGCCTCTCGAGGGGGCGACTACCGCCACAGCCGCCGAGGCGGCCTGAAAGCCGACCTGGCTCTTCGGTCGTGCACGTGCTCTCGCATTGTGGTGGCCGCACTAATTTCGGACATTTACGCATTCCCCTGTAGGAGCCGGCTTGCTGGCGATGGCATCCGTCCAATCAATAAACAGGTGACTGATCCACCGCTATCGCCAGCAAGCCGGCTCCTACAGTTGATCGTATTCATCCAAACGCATCTGCATTGCCCTTGTAGGAGCCAGCTTGCTGGCGATGGCGTCCGTCCAGTCGAAAAGGAGGGTGACTAACCCACTGCTATCGCCGGCAAGCCGGCTCCTACAGTTGATCGTATTCATCCAGACGCATCTGCATTTCCCTTGTAGGAGCCAGCTTGCTGGCGATTGCGTCCGTCCAGTCGAAAAGGAGGGGGACTGACCCACCGCTATCGCCAGCAAGCCGGCTCCTACAGTTGATCGTATTTATCCAAACATATACGCATTTTCCCTGTAGGAGCCAGCTTGCTGGCGATGGCGTCCGTCCAGTCGAAAAGGAGGGTGACTGACCCACCGCTATCGCCAGCAAGCCGGCTCCTACAGTTGATCGTATTTATCCAAACACATCTGCATTGCCCTTGTAGGAGCCAGCTTGCTGGCGATGGCGTCCGTCCAGTCAACAAATATGTTGGATGACCCACCGCCATCGCCAGCAAGCCGGCTCCTACAGGGATCTGCGTTTGCTTTTGCTTTTCACCACTCATCAGGCCGAGCGTTAGCTCGCCTTCAGCTTTTGATCTGAGCGCCCCCTCGAGAGGCCGAGTGGAGGTTCTGCGCAGTGGGCAACCCGGCATGGATGGCGGCGGGCCCACGGAGCAGGACCGGAGCGAGGGCATGGCGAGCCTAGGCGAGGCACCGAACGAAAGGGGCAAGAGCCCTTGGTTACTTGGGGCTTTTCCAAGTGACTCGCCGTAAGGGCGAAACCAATAGCCGCCATAACCACAGAAACGGATATGCCCCCCAAACAAAGACCAACCAAACACCGGTGTAAACTGATACCCCACCCCATTCCGGCAAAGACAAGGGAGCCCACCCAGCCATGATCGGCGCCGAGCTGCTGTCCCCCGAAACCCTCACCGTCGGCTGGCTGATCTACGTCCCGGCCCTGATCTGGGCCATCGCACGCGCCCCGTGGGTCGAGCTGTTCAGCGACAGCCGCCGCCAGCATCTGTTGTTCGGCACCGTGTTCGCGCTATTCATGCTGTGGCTGGTACGCCGGGATTTCGACACCGGCGTGTCCTATCACTTCATCGGCATGACCGCCGTAACCCTGCTCCTGGACTGGCCCTTGGCGATCGTCGGCGGACTGGTCGCACAAGCAGGCCTGGTAATGCTCGGACGCCAGGACCTCGCCGCCGTCGGCGTGAACGGCGCCTTGTTGATTCTGCTGCCCGTGCTGGTCACCGAGTGCTGCGCAATCCTGGTCGAGCGCGCGCAGCCGCGTAATCCCTTCGTGTATATCTTCGTTTCCGGTTTCTTCGCAGCGGCGCTGTCGGCCTTGCTGTGCCTGCTGCTGGCCCTGTGGCTGCTGTGGTTCAACGAGCTGTTCGTCATGCCTTACTGGCTGGAAGATTTTGTCGGTTACTTGTGGCTGATCATCTTTCCCGAAGCCTTCATCAACGGCATGGTCGTCAGCGCACTGGTGGTGTTCAGCCCCGAATGGCTGGAGACCTTCAACCGCACACGCTATCTTTCGGCACCCTGGAAGGACGACGATCCGAAATCTTGATCCACATCAAATCCAAAAAACGTCGACGAATCCATGCTCCGAAAAACCTTCAGGAGCATCGAAAATGAGTGTCTACGAATGGGCAAGGCAGGAGTTGCGCCACAGTCTGGATGCAGCGCAGGAAGTCGGGTTTGATCCGGGGTTGAGCCTGCGCGCCTTGCTCAGCGCGGTGGTGCAGCAGAGCAAGGCCGTGCGCAGTGTCGAGGATCTGGCCGATGAGTTGCAGTTTCTCGCCGAGAACCTCGATGACGGTCAGGACTACGGCTTCATGCGGCCCTGAACCGTCACTTAGTGACGTGGGTCGAAATCACCACTGAACAACTCGTCCTCGGCATCGGGTGCCACTGGAATCTTGTGCTCTTCCGATGCCCACGCCCCCAGGTCGATCAGTTTGCAGCGGTCCGAACAGAACGGCCGGAATGTGCTTTCCGGGGTCCATTCCACAGGGGCGCCGCAGGTTGGGCATTCGACGGTTGGGATCTGGCTCATGACTGGCCTCCACGCAATGTAAGGTAAAAGTGATGCAGGCGTTCGACCTCGCTGTGCAGCCAGGCGAGGTCGCGGTCGTTGACCACCACATCGTCGGCATGGCTCACGCGATCCTGGCGACTGGATTGCGCCTTGAGGATCGCCTGGACCTGTTGTTCGCTGGTCTGGTCACGCTGCAGGGTGCGTTCGATCTGTAGTTGTTCGGGCGCATCGATCACCAGCACTCGCTGGGTCATGGCGTACTGCCCGGACTCGATCAGCAACGGCGAAACCAGAATCGCGTAAGGCGATTGTGCCTTGCCTAGGTGATCGGCGATTTCCCTGGCGATCAGCGGATGCAAAAGCGCCTCGAGCCAGAGGCGTTGCTCAGGCACTTCGAAGATCAGTTTGCGCAACGCTGCGCGATCGAGTTGCCCGTCGGCTTGCAACACGCCGGGGCCAAAATGTTCGGCGATTTGTGCCAGCGCCGGGCGGCCCGGCTCCACCACCCAGCGCGCCGCATGATCGGCATCGACCACGTGCACGCCCAGGTCGATGAAGTGCTGGGCGGCCGCGCTTTTGCCGCTGCCGATGCCACCGGTCAGGCCGAGAATCCAGGGTTTATCCACAGGGGTATTCATTTCAAACCGACAAACTGCCAATAGAAGCCGGTTATTTGACCACCCCAGAGCAATGCAATCCAGCCGGCAATCGCCAGATAGGGACCGAAGGGGATCGGGGTCGAGGTTTTCGCATTGCGCAGGCTCAGCAAAATCATGCCGATAATCGCGCCCACCAGGGATGACAGCAGAATGGTCAGCGGCAAAATCTGCCAGCCGCCCCAGGCGCCCAGCATGGCCAACAGCTTGAAATCGCCGTGGCCGATGCCTTCCTTGCCGGTGATCAGCTTGAACAGCCAGAACACCGACCACAGCGCCATGTAGCCCGCAATTGCACCCCACAGCGCCTCGTGCAACGGCACGAACAATCCGAAGCTGTTGACGACCAGTCCCAGCCACATCAGCGGTAGCACCAGCACATCCGGCAACAGTTGATGCTCGGCGTCGATCAGGCTCATGGCCAACAGGCCCCAGCTCAGGACCAGCACCATCACGGCTTGCCAGCCGAAACCGAAATGCCAGGCAATGAACGCCGACAGCAGGCCGCAGGCCAGTTCGGTCAAGGGGTAGCGTTTGCTGATGGGCGTTGCGCAGCTTGAGCATCGTCCACGTAAAAACACGTAACTGAGCAGCGGGATGTTTTCCCAGGCGCGAATCCGGTGCCCACAATGCGGGCACTCGGAGTGGGGCAGCATCAGGTTGTAGGTCGCCGGCGGTGTTTCGCCAGGCAAACCGAGAATGTCCCGGGCCTGCAATTGCCACTCACGCTCGAGCATTTTCGGCAGGCGCCAGATCACCACATTGAGGAAGCTGCCGACCAGCAAGCCGACCAGCAGTGCAATGACGACAAACGCCAACGGGTACACGGTCAGGATTTCGTTCAAGGGCATGTCAGATCGCATTGCCGAGTTGGAAAATGGGCAGGTACATCGCAACCACCAGGCCGCCGACGATAACACCCAGCACCACCATGATGAATGGCTCCATCAGGCTGGTGAGATTGTCGACCATATTGTCGACTTCCGCCTCATAGAAACTGGCGACCTTGTCGAGCATGTCGTCCAGTGCGCCGGACTCTTCGCCAATGGCCGTCATCTGGATCGCCATGTTCGGAAAGACGCCGGCGGTGCGCATGGAGAAATTCAGCTGCATCCCCGTCGAAACGTCCTGCTTGATACGCAGCACCGCCCGCTTGAACACGATGTTGCCGGTCGCGCCCGCCACTGACTCCAGCGCCTCGACCAGCGGCACACCCGCGGCGAAAGTGGTCGACAGCGTACGGGCGTAACGGGCCACGGCGGACTTGTACATCAATGCGCCAATCAATGGCAGTTTCAGCAGCCAGGTGTCTGTCCGGTCCCGAAAGCCTTGCGATGTCTTGAAGGCGTGGCGCACACCGAATATCGCCGCGATCAGCACGCCAAGCATCAGCCACCACCAATCCTGCATGAACTGCGACAGGCCGATGACCATCACCGTGAACGCCGGCAGTTGCGCACCAAAACCTTTGAACACCGACTCGAATTGCGGCACCACCTTGACCAGCAGAATCCCGGTGACGATGATCGCGACGACCACCACCGCCAGCGGATAAGTCATGGCTTTCTTGATCTTGGCCTTGAGGCTTTCGCTCTTTTCCTTGTAGGTCGCGACCCGCTCCAACAGGGTGTCCAGCGCGCCGGCCTGTTCGCCGGCATCCACCAGATTGCAGTAGAGCTCATCAAAATACTGCGGTTTTTTGCGCAGGGCTGCCGCGAAGCTGTTACCCGCCGCGACTTCCTGTTTCACCTCGTCCACCAGTTTGCGCATGGCCGGGTTTTCGAAGCCTTCGCCGATGATGTCGAACGATTGCAACAGCGGTACGCCGGCTTTCATCATGGTCGCCATCTGCCGGGTGAACAGGGCAATGTCATTCGCCTTGATGCGTTGGCCAAGGCTGAAAAACGAGGCGGATTTCTTGCGCACCTTGCCGGGATTGATGCCTTGCTTGCGCAGTTGCGCCTTGATCAGCGCCGGGTTCTGAGCGCTGAGTTCGCCGGTTATTTTCGTACCTTTTTTGTCGGTGCCTTCCCAGGCGTACACACTGATTTTTGCTGCTTTGACCGCCATGTTCAGTCCTTGGTGACCCGGTTGATTTCTTCAAGGCTGGTGATGCCTTGCATGGCCTTGATCAGCCCGGAAGTACGCAGGTCGTTGAAGCCGTCCTTGCGCATCTGGATATCGATTTCCAGCGAATTGCCTTCGGCCATGATCAGCCGTTGCAGGCCTGCTGTGTTCTTCACCACTTCATAAATCCCCACGCGCCCCTTGTAGCCGCCGTTGCACTGATCGCAACCGACCGGCTCATAGATCGTGAATGTGCCAATCCGTTCCTCTGGGAAGCCTTCCTTGATCAATGCCTCGCGGGGAATATCGATGGGCTTCTTGCACTGGCTGCACAGTTTGCGTGCCAGGCGCTGGGCGATGATCAGGCTGACGGACGTCGCGATGTTGAACCCCTGAATGCCCATGTTGTGCAGGCGGGTCAGGGTTTCAGCGGCGCTGTTGGTGTGCAGGGTCGACAGCACCAGGTGCCCGGTCTGGGCGGCCTTGATGGCAATTTCGGCGGTTTCCAGGTCGCGGATCTCGCCGACCATGATCACGTCCGGGTCCTGCCGCAAAAATGAACGCAGCGCCTGGGCAAAACCCAGACCTTGCTTGGCGTTGACGTTGACCTGGTTGATGCCTTCCATGTTGATCTCCACCGGGTCTTCGGCGGTGGAGATGTTGATGTCCACGGTGTTGAGTATGTTCAGGCCGGTGTAGAGCGACACGGTCTTGCCCGACCCCGTGGGGCCCGTCACCAGAATCATCCCTTGCGGCTGCTTCAGCGCGGCCATGTAGAGGTCTTTCTGGTCCGGCTCGTAGCCGAGGGCGTCGATGCCCATTTGCGCGCTGGATGGGTCGAGGATCCGGATCACCACTTTCTCGCCCCACAGGGTCGGCAGGGTGTTGACCCGGAAGTCGATGGACTTGCTCTTCGACAGGCGCATCTTGATCCGCCCGTCCTGGGGTTTGCGTCGCTCGGAGATGTCGAGGCTGGCCATGACTTTCAGGCGGGCGGCGATGCGGTTGGCCAGTTGAATCGGCGGCTTGGCGACTTCACGCAGCATGCCGTCGGTGCGCATCCGCACGCGGTAGGTTTTTTCATAGGGCTCGAAATGCAGGTCGGAAGAGCCGCTCCTGATCGCGTCCAGCAGCATCTTGTGAACGAAGCGCACCACCGGCGCGTCGTCGGCATCCTGTCCGGCGATGGCGTCCTGTTGGTGGTCATCGATCGACTCGATGTCCATGCCATCGAGGTCGATGTCGGCCATGTCTTCCAGTCCACTGGCATGGTTGTCGAAGAACTTCTCGATGGCATCGCTGAGCTTGTCGTCCTCCACCAGGATGGCTTCGGTGTTCAGCCCGGTGCTGAACTGGATGTCGTTGATGGCCTGGTGATTGGTGGGGTCGCTAACCCCCACGAACAACTTGTTGCCACGCCGCCAGAGGGGCAGGGCGTGGTGCTGGCGAACCAGTTTTTCGCTGACCAGGCCCTTGGGTTGGGTTTCCTTGTCCAGGCAGTTGAGGTCGAGCAGCGCCATGCCGAAATGCTCCGAGGCGATCTCGGCGACCTGGCGACTTTTCACCAGTTTGTTCTGCACCAGATAACTGACCAGGGAGATTTTGTGGCGTTGGGCTTGCTGATACGCCTGTTGCGCGCTTTGGTCGGTGAGCAGCTCGGCAAGCACCAACTGCTTGGCCAGACCGCTAAGGGCGATGTCATTCATGGGGATACCGGACGCAGACAGTTCATGACTTATAGCCTAGTCAACGGGTGGCGCCAAACCAGCGCTGCTCTGGTGACAAAAAGTGTCAGATAGTGCGGATCCTGAGGGCAGGACAAGGCCTTGCGTCGTTCTCGCGCCCCGCTAACAGGGGGTAACGGGCTTGGCATGGGCTGTGCTGAGACTGGTTCAGATCATGAGATTTCGACTCATGCATGGAGCTTGTCTATGAGTGCTCAGAAAGGTTTTACGCTTATCGAATTGTTGATCGTGGTGGCGATCATCGGGATTCTGGCGACGTTTGCGTTGCCGGCTTATTCGAAGTATCAGGCTCGGGCGAAAGTGACGGCGGGGTTGGCGGAAATTTCAGCATTGAAGGTTTCGTTTGAAGACCTGATGAATGCCGGCACTGCAGAACCCACCACACTGACGGGCGCCGGCACAACGACGCAGAACTGTGCAATTGCTGTCACCGGCACGGTTGCCTCAGGCGCTGGCACCATTGTCTGCACCCTGCAGAAAGCACCGGCCCCTGTGGCAGGTAAAACCATCACGCTGACTCGCAGCGCCACTGCAGGCTGGTCGTGCGCGACCGGCGTGACTGCCGATTACGCACCGCCTGGTTGCACAGCCTCGGCAACTTAATGCTGAAAACGGCTAGATAGAAGAATGCCCCATCGTCGGATGGGGCATTTTTGGGGGGGGGGAACTCCAGGTTCGCTGCGTTTCTTGGTGAGATTTGGAAAACCTCACAAATTCATGGCCTTAGGCCCACGTTAAAACCTGCAACTTGCATGTAGAGAATGTCGAAGTCATGCAATTTGCATGATTCCGAAAATCAGTCGATTTTTTAAGTTGTTGATTTATAAGGGGTTAGTAACTGTTTCAAAGTTGGCACAGCGTTCGCACTATACCCAGTAACCCTGCTGACAAGACACGCAGCAGACTTTATGAAAAAACAGGAGTTACTCGTATGAAGAAGTTCGCTATCGCTGCCGCTACTGCTACCGCGCTGACCCTGACCATGGCCAACGTTGCATTCGCTCAAACCCAGGCTACCCAAGCCCCAATGGTGCTGGCTGCCGGTGAAGTGACCAAGGCTAAAGAAGCCACTTCCGATACCTGGATCACCACCAAAGTCAAAGCTGACCTGGTGACCGAAAAAGGCATTCCTGGTACCGATATCAAAGTCGAAACCAACAAAGGTGTTGTATCCCTGTCGTCCACTGTCGCGGTGACTGACGCTCAGAAAGCCACCGCCGTGGCCATCGCCAAGAAAATCAAAGGCGTCCAGGCGGTCTCCGCTGACGGCCTGAAAGCCGAGTAAGGCAAGACTTCTCGCCTGAACGGGAGAAGACGCGGTAGACGAGCCGAGTCATGCGTCTGCCGCAACTTGAGAGTTCATGCGACGGCTACAAGGATGTGGCCATTACAGGCCCCGGACATTCGTGTCCGGGGCCTGTTCTATTCCGGGCCACCACAAAACCCATGTGGGAGCGAGCCTGCTCGCGATGAGGCCATAACATTCAACATCTTTGCTGACTGTTACACCGCTATCGCCGGCAAGCCGGTCTCGCTCCCACATGGGTTATAGGGTGTATTCAGTTTCCGCGTTTGCTGGTGATCTGCTTCAAGCGATTGCCTTCAAACCGCAGGTATTGATACATCCCGCCGTTGGGCCCGTAGGTCCATTCCTCGACCTGGAATTCTTCCCGGCGGTTGGCGCTGCGCTTGTAGCCCAACAGGTCTCGACTGACCGGCTCACCGCATTTTTGCAGTACTTCGCTGGACCGGTCGCCGACGCTGACCAACTGGCTGCCGCAGCGCAGGGTATCTGCGGCCGAGGCCTGACTGGCCGCCATTGCCAGTGTCAGGCTGATCAGCAACCGACTGATCATCACTCGGCATCCAGGTGCAACGGCGTTACCACCCGACCGTCACTTTCTGCTTCGCCGAGGCTGGCATCGATGAAGTACACGCGGTCATCGGCCAACTGCCCCTTGTCGACCAGATAATCCTTGATGCTGCTGGCGCGATCCTGGCCCAGCTGGCGCAAGAGCACGTCGCTGGTGCTCCAGAACTTGATCACGTCTGCGCGCATTTTGGCGGTGCGTTCTTCCTTGCCCAAGTCCTTCCATTCGGCGGGTGGCTGGGTTTTCAGGCGGGTGCGGTAGATGCCTTCCAGCAGCGGGCCTTTCTCGCCGTCCGGTACTTGCAGCAACGAGGCCTGCGCCGGCACCTTGTCGCCGCGACGCTGGAGCATTTTGTAGTAGTTGTACTGGTATTCCCGTTCCAGGCGTTGCTCGGCGATCAGCGGGCCATCGCTGCTGGCGGCAGCGGTGCCTTCGATCTCCAGGCGCAGGGCCGGACGTTCCTTGAGCGCATTGGACAGTTTGACCAGCGAACCCTCGGCGTCCTTGCTCAGGTCGCTCGAGCCCGGCGCGAACGACACCGTACCCAGGTCTTCCGAACCACCACTGACCAGCCCGCCAATCATTTTGAACGGTGCGGCGGCGGCTTTGACGATCAGGTTACGCAGGGTCTGCCAGACAATCGGCATGACGCTGAACTGCGGATTGTTGAGGTCGCCGCTCACTGGCAGCTCGATGGAAATCTTGCCGTCGACGTCCTTGAGCAGGGCAATCGCCAGTTTCAGCGGCAGGCTGACAGCGTCGGGGCTGTCGACCTTTTCACCCAGTTGCAATTGCTCGACCACCACTTTGTTTTCAGCCTTGAGCTGGCCTTTGGTAATCAGGTAATGCAGGTCGAGGTTGAGTCGGCCCTTGCGGATACGGTAGCCGGCGAACTTGCCGGAGTAGGGCGTCAGCGTGGTCAGTTCCACCCGTTTGAAACTGGTGGCGATGTCGAGGCTGGCCATCGGGTCGAACGGGTTGACCGAACCTTTGATGGTCACCGGCGCGTAACGATCGACCTTGCCCTTGATGTCGACGGTCGCCGGTTTCGCCTGACGGCTGTCGATGGTGCCGATCTGGCCGTTGAGCTGTTGCACGGCGGTGGCGAAGTTCGGGGTCAGGCTGAAGTCGGCGAAGTTGGCCGAACCGTCATTGATGGCAATGCCGCCGATGTGGATGCCCAGCGGCTTGTCCTGGCTGACGGGTTTGGCCGCAGCGGTTTTGGCGCCGGAATCGGGCGGTTGCGGGATCAGCAGGTCATCGATGTTGGTGGTGCGGTCATCGTTGATCATGAAACGCACGTAGGGCTGGAACAGGTTGACCTTGTCGATGGACAGGCTGTCGCCGTGCTGATAATTCAGGCCTTCGACCACCACCTGCTGCCACTTGAGAAAGTCGCGGGTTTTCAGGGTGTCGAGGGTGTGCAGTTGATCGATCTGCGCCCGTCCTGTGACGCTGAACGCCAACGGCTCGGTGCTTTTCAGGTTGACCGCCAGATCGCTGCCGAGCATGCCGCTGCGCAGTTCAAGGCGAATGAACGGGGTGATGTAGGACTGGGCGACCCGCAGGTCGATGTCCTTGGTCTGCACGTTCAATTTGGCGCTGACGGGAGCGAGATTGACCTCGCCCTCGGCGGTGATCTTGCCTTGCTTGCCCACCCCGGTGTCGAGCTTGAGGGTAAAAGGCGAGCCATTGAGGCTGTCGAAATTTTGCAGGTCCAGGTTCAGCGGGTTCAAATCCAGCGTCACGGCGGGTTGCGCTTTGCGGTCAGCCAGGTGCACCTGGTAATTGCGCAACTGCACATCTTTCAACAGCACTTGCCAAGGTTTGCTCGGCGGCGTCGGTTCTGGCTTTGGCGAGTCGGCGGCCGCTGGCGTGCTGGCCGGCTCGGCTTTGGCCTTGGCGGCGGCCTTGGACGGTTGGCTGGCGAACAGCTTCTGCCAGTCGAGTTGCCCGTCGGCTTCCAGTGCCGCCCAGGTTTCCAGTTTGTTGCTGCGGATCTTGCCGACGACAACTTGCTGCTTGGCCAGGTCGACCGTGGTTTCAGTTACGTCCAGGCGTTCGAGTTTCGCCAGTGGCCGACCGTCCGGAGCCTTGATGGCGAAGGGCGCCACGCTCACTGCGACGTTGTTCAGCAGCAGCTCGGTTTCCTTGGACAGGTTGAGTTTGTAGTCGGTGCTCAGGTTCAACACGCCGTTTTCCAGCACCAGCGGCAGCGCGTCACGCACATAGGGCCAAAAGGTTTTCATCTGTCCGTCGGTGATTTTCAGCTTACCTTCGGAGGCGATCGGGATGAGGCTGAAGTTACCGGTCCAGTCGATCTGCCCACCGTTCGGGCCGATGGCCACAAGGGTCATGTCGGCATTGTCATCGGGCAGAGTGCTGAGGTTGTTCAGCTCGAAATCGAGTTTGTCGTAGAGGAACTCGATGGCTTCGCTGGGACGGTCATCCTTGAAATGCACGGCACCGCCGGCCAGTTTGATCCGCTCTACGCGCAACGGAAACGGTTTGGCGTTCGGGTCGGCCGGCGTCGGCTCGCTCGCCGGCAGTTTGAACAGACCAAGCAAATTGAGTTTGCCGTCCTTGCCGAAAAGGATTTCGGTCTTCGGCTTGTCCAGTTCGATATCGGACAGGTGCAGCGCCTTGGTCCAGAGGCTGTCGATCTGCAGGTTGGCGTAAAGCCGTTCGAAACCGACCTGTTCCTTGCCCGGTTCGCCGATGATCAGGCCCCACAGGGTGACTTCAAGGCTGAACGGGTTGAGTTCGATTCGCTGAATAGTGGCGGGCGTCGTCGCATAGTTCGCCAGTTGCTGGTTGGCCACCCGCAATGCGATGCCCGGTAAAATCAGAAACCCCAGCAGGCTGTAGAGGGCCAGAGCAGTCAACAAGGCGCCGATAGCGCGGATCAATCCTTTGGGCATGTGCGGCTTCATCTGTCTGAATCGGAGTGCCTTGGAGTATGGCACGCCAATCCGGTTCCGAAGTAATCGCTCAGCCCAGGATTTTTCAGATTTATCTGATGTGATTCAGAGCTGCAGGATCAGTGTTTTCAGCGGCGGCTGTTGATCCATGGACGGGAAATCGGCGCCCGGTTTCATCACCGTCCATTCGCGCACCGGGCGGCCGGCCTTCTCGGCGCAGCGCAAAACCTGTTCGCGCCAGTCGTCCATGCTGACTTTTGCCAGGTTGTTGCAGCAGATCAGCACGCCATTGTCGGCGGTGGTCAGCAGCGCGGGCTTGAGCAGGCTCTGGTAGTCGCGAAGCAGGTCTACGGTGCCGAAAGCGCTCTTGGCCCAGGCCGGAGGGTCCAGCAAAACCAGATCGTATTGACGTTGTTCCAGGCGTTGATAGTTCGGCAGTTTCTGCCCGCGACGCTGGCTGATGGGCAGGCCGGCGAGTTGGCGAATGGCCGGGAAATAATCGGACTGGATGAATTGCATGGTCGGCAACTGTGGGTTGAGCAGACCGTTTTCGCGACCGACCGCCAGGTTGCCCTCGGCGAAGTCCAGGTTGCACACCTCGCTCGCGCCACCGGCCGCAGCGCTCAGGCCGACGCCGCAGGTGTAGGCAAACAGGTTCAGCACGCTTTTGTTCTTGCTGTGATCCTTGACCCAGCCACGGGTGTTGCGCAGGTCGAGAAACAGCAGCGGATCCTGGCCGGCGTGGCGGCCGCGAACCCGGTAATTCAGGCCCCATTCGTGACCGACCAAGTCTTGCAGGGCGGCTTCGTCGGCTCGGTAGACCGTGTCTTCACGGTCGATGCGCGAGTTGCCCCGGGAGCGGTCGTTGTAGACCAGCAGGGTGTCGAGGCCCAGATGTTGGTTGATCGTTTCATGCACTTGCAGCAGGGCGTCGCGCTCCAGCGCCTGATGAAAGCTCTGCACCAACAATTGTGGGCCGTAGCGGTCGATGGTCAGGCCGCCGGCGCCTTCCTGGCTGCCGTGGAACAGGCGATAGCAATCGGTGCCTTGCTGATGCAGTTCGGCAAGCAGGTCCTGGCGATGTTCGAGGGCGGCGCACAGCGCCTGATTCAAGGAAGACATGCTGGGCGCCTTGCAGGGGAGGGAATTTGGCGCGGGAGTTTAACAGCTTGCGCACGAGAGGACTTGTAGGAGCGAGGCTTGCCCGCGAAGAATGCCGCACGGTCTGGCGGATACACCGCGTTATCGTTCTTCGCGGGCAAGCCTCGCTCCTACAAGGGGATTAGGTCGGCAGTCCCATCCGTCGCTTCGCCCGATGCACCGAGCCATTACGCACGGCCCAGCGCAGCATCGGTGCGCTGCGGTTGACGCTGGCGCGGATCAGTTTGCGTTGCAGGGCACTTTGGCGCACCCCCAGCATGTCGCTGGCCCAATCCGGCAGCAGATCAATGCCTGCCTGCATCATCAACCCACCGAACGGCTTGGCCAGACGGCTCGGGGAGGGTGCGTTCAACAACAGTCGCAACACCTCGCGACTGCGCTCGTCGCACAGCAATTGCGGACGAATGCGCTCAAGGTATTCGGCCGTTTCCTGTCGCGAACGCGGTACGTCCCGCGCGCCCAGGCGTTCGGCGACCAAGGCGATTTCATCGTAGTAACGGTCCTGATCGGCCAGCGAAAGGTGTGGGTTGCGATAACGCAAATGCGCCGCGAGGAAGTTGCTGACTTCGGCCACGTGCACCCAGGTGAGCAGATCTGGATCACTGGCGGCGTAAGGCCGGCCATCCGGCGCGGTGCCGGTCACTTGCAGGTGGATGGTGCGGACTTTCTCGATCAGCCAGTCAGCATCTTTACGCGAGCCGAAGGTGGTGCCGGAAATGAACTGCCCGGTGCGGCGAAGGCGACCGAGCATGTCCTCGCGAAAATTCGAATGGTCCCAGACCCCGGCCAGCGCCAAGGGGTGCAGGGCTTGCAGCATCAACGCGCTGATGCCGCCGATGAGCATGCTGCTGAAGTCGCCGTGGACTTGCCAACTGACCGAATCAGGGCCGAACAGGCCGGGATCACCCTTGGGGTTTTCCAGGTCGAGCTTGCCGAGGGACAGGCCGGTGAGGCTCATGACCTGGGTTTCGATGCGGCTGCGGATGAATTCCATGGCGACTCATTGCTGAAAAAAAAGATCTGGCATCACACATTACCCCTGTAGGAGCCGGCTTGCCGGCGATAGCGGCCTATCAATCGACAAAAATGTTGAATGACACACTGCTATCGCCGGCAAGCCGGCTCCTACAAGGGCAAGGCGTGCACACGTTATTGGTTCAGGCGTTTATCCACCAGATCCTGAACCACGCTAGGGTCGGCCAACGTCGAGGTGTCGCCCAGGCTGTCCAGCTCATTGCAGGCGATCTTGCGCAGAATCCGTCGCATGATCTTGCCCGAACGGGTTTTCGGCAAGGCCGGGGCCCACTGGATCAGGTCCGGTTTGGCAAAACTGCCGATTTCCTTGCTGACGTGGGCCAGCAATTCCTTCTTCAGTTCATCGGTGGGGTCGGTACCGTTCATGGGCGTGACAAAGGCATAGATGCCCTGGCCTTTGACGTCGTGAGGGTAACCGACCACCGCCGCTTCGGCGATGCTGTCGTGCAGCACCAGCGCGCTTTCCACTTCGGCGGTGCCGATGCGGTGGCCGGAAACGTTGATCACGTCGTCAATGCGCCCGGTGATCCAGTAGTCGCCGTCCTCGTCGCGCCGCGCGCCGTCGCCGGTGAAATAGTAGCCGGGATACGGTTTGAAATAGGTATCGACCATCCGTTGCGGATCGCCGTAGACACTGCGGATCTGCGCCGGCCAGCTGGATTTGATCGCCAGCACGCCGCTGCCGGCGCCTTTGATTTCCTTGCCCACTTCGTCGAGCAACACCGGCTGCACACCGAACATCGGTTGCGTGGCGCAGCCGGGTTTGATCCGCTGCGCGCTCACCAGCGGGCTGAGCATGATGCCGCCGGTTTCGGTCTGCCACCAGGTGTCAACGATCGGGCAACGCTGCTCGCCGACGACGTTGAAATACCAATCCCACGCTTCCGGGTTGATCGGCTCACCGACGCTGCCGAGTAATCTGAGGCTCGCGCGGGACGTTTCTTTCAGCGGTTCGGGGCCTTCGCGCATCAGCGAGCGCAGGGCGGTGGGGGCGGTGTAGAAGATGTTCACGTGGTGCTTGTCGATCACCTGCCAGAAGCGCGAGCTGCTCGGGTAGCTCGGCACACCTTCGAAGATCAGCGTGGTCGCGCCGTTGGCCAGCGGGCCGTAGACGATGTAACTGTGGCCGGTAACCCAGCCGACATCGGCGGTGCACCAGAAGACTTCGTTGTCGCGGTAGTCGAGCACGTATTTGAAGGTCATCGCTGCTTGCAGCAGGTAACCGCCGGTGGTGTGCAACACGCCTTTGGGTTTGCCGGTGCTGCCGGAGGTGTAGAGGATGAACAGCGGGTCTTCGGCGTCCATGGGTTCCGGCGGGCAATTGTCGTCGACGTCGCGCAGGGCCTGGTGATACCAGAGGTCTCGGCCTTCGACCCAGTCGACATCGCCCTGGGTGCGCTCGACCACGATCACGGTGCTGACGTTCGGGCAACTTTTCAGCGCCTGGTCGACTTTCTGCTTGAGCTGTACGAATTTGCCGCCGCGCACGCCTTCATCGGCGGTGATCACGGTGCGGCAGTCGGCATCGAGAATGCGGTCGCGCACCGAGTCCGGGGAGAAACCGCCAAACACCACCGAATGCACCGCACCGATTCGCGTGCAGGCGAGCATGGCGTAGGCGGCTTCGGGGATCATCGGCATGTAAATGCACACGCGGTCGCCTTTCTTCACGCCACGGTTTTTGAGCACATTGGCCAGGCGGCAGACGTTGTGATGCAGTTTTTTGTAAGTGATCTGGGCCGATTCGGCGGGGTCATCGCCTTCCCAGAGGATTGCGATCTGATCGCCGCGTTTTTCCAGGTGGCGGTCGATGCAGTTGTAGCTGACGTTTAATTTTCCGCCGGCAAACCAGCTGGCTTCGCCGGTTTTCAGGTCATAGCGCTGGACGGTTTTCCACGGTGTGCTCCAGTCGAGGAAGCGTGTGGCCTGTTCAGCCCAGAACTCACTGGGGTGCTCGATGGATTGACGATACAGGCGCTTGTAGTCGTCTTGACTGAGGTGTGCGGCCCGGCGGACGGCATCGGCTTTGGGGAACGTGCTGATATCGAACATGACGGTTCCTTCTTCTTGTTTTTGCGACAAGAGGGGAGCTACGCGACCCTCGTAGGAGCCAGCTTGCTGGCGATAGCGGCGTATCAGTCGACAAAAATGTTGAATGACACACCGCTATCGCCAGCAAGCCGGCTCCTACAAGGTTAGTACCGTCTGTAGGAGTGGCGTCAGATTAACCGCGGTGACGACCGCGGAAATAGTTGATCAGCCCTTGGGTAGAAGCATCGTCAGCCGGGGTTTCTTCGCTGCCGACCAGGCGGTTGTAGACGCCTTTACCCAGCTCTTTGCCCAGCTCCACGCCCCACTGGTCGAAGGCGTTGATGCCCCAGATCACGCTTTGCACGAAGACTTTGTGTTCGTACATCGCCACCAGTGCGCCGAGACGACGCGGGCTGATGCGTTCGACCACCAGGGTGTTGCTCGGACGGTTGCCCGGGATCACCTTGTGCGGCGCGAGCTTCTGCACGTCGGCTTCCGCCATGCCTTTGTCACGCAGCTCGGATTCGGCCTCTGCGCGGGTCTTGCCGAGCATCAGTGCCTGGCTTTGCGACAGGCAGTTGGCGTACAGCCACTGGTGGTGATCGGACACCGGGTTGAAGCTGACGATCGGCACAATGAAGTCGGCCGGAATCAGTTGGGTGCCTTGGTGCAGCAATTGGTGATATGCGTGCTGACCGTTGCAGCCCACGCCACCCCAGATCACCGGACCGGTATCAGTGGACACCGGCGTGCCGTCCTGGCGCACGCTCTTGCCGTTGGATTCCATGTCCAGCTGTTGCAAGTGTTTGGTGATGTTGCGCAGGTAGTGGTCGTACGGCAGGATCGCGTGGCTCTGCGCGCCCCAGAAGTTGCCGTACCAGACACCGAGCAACGCCAGCAGCACCGGCATGTTCTGTTCGAATGGCGCGCTCTGGAAATGCTGGTCCATGGTGTAGGCACCGGACAGCAGTTCCTTGAAGTTCGACATGCCGATGGCCAGGGCAATCGGCAAACCGATGGCCGACCACAGCGAATAACGGCCGCCAACCCAATCCCACATCGGGAAGATGTTTTCTTCGCGGATACCGAACGCCACGGCGGCGGCGTTGTTGCTCGAGACCGCGATGAAGT
Source organism: Pseudomonas sp. PDM01 (assembly GCF_014852325.1). Classification (NCBI taxonomy): domain Bacteria; kingdom Pseudomonadati; phylum Pseudomonadota; class Gammaproteobacteria; order Pseudomonadales; family Pseudomonadaceae; genus Pseudomonas; species Pseudomonas sp. PDM01. The sequence continues at coordinate 32,332 of NZ_JACVBK010000010.1, read as the reverse complement.
GACGATACAGCTCGGCTTCCGAACCACCCTGAGCCAGGTACCAGGCGCGAGCGGCCTGGGCGTTTTTCAGGGTTTCGAGGGTGTTGAAGGACTTCGACGAAACGATAAACAGCGTGGTCTCGGCGCGCAGCTTCATGGTCAGTTCATGAAGCTCGGTGCCGTCGATGTTCGCCAGGTAATGGCAGCGCACGCCTTTCTGGGCGTAGGACAGCAGGGCTTCGGAAACCAGCTCTGGGCCGAGGAACGAGCCACCGATGCCGATGTTCACCACGTCGGTGATCGGCTTCTCGGTGTAACCGCGCCACAGACCGTCGTGGATACGGCCCACGAGGTCGGTGATCTTGTTCAAGACCTTGTGTACTTCGGGCATCACGTTGACGCCGTTGACCGACAGCTTCTCGCCCACTGGGCGGCGCAGCGCGGTGTGCAGGGCCGGGCGTCCTTCGGAAGAGTTGACGATTTCGCCTTCGAACAGCGCCTTGATCGCGCCCTTGAGGTCAACTTCATTGGCCAGGCCCACCAGCAGATTGCGGGTCTCGGCGTTGATCAGGTTCTTCGAGTAGTCGAGAAACAGGCCGCAGCTGCTGAGGGTGAATTGGGTAAAGCGCTGCGGATCGGCATTGAAGGCTTCGCGCATGCTGAAATCCTGCATGGCTTGGCGGTGGTCATTCAGCGCCTGCCAGGCGGGCAGAGCGGTCACGTCTTGAGGAGTGCGGTAGTACGCCATCGCTGCGGGTTTCCTTTTTACTTGAACGGCCTTTTGAACACTAAAAATCCCGGAGCGCCGTGGGTGGGCGTCCGGTCAACTGCGTCGACACGATTTCATGGCACAGGGCGAATACAGTAAACCTCGCGCTGCGATCTGTCTTGACTTTGTCTGACCCGTTCCCGGTACTTTTTTGTACATGAAGCAGGGAACGGTCCGACAAACGGAAGAGAAGGTTCGGTCAGGCGACCTGAACCGGAATGGCATTGCTGGTGTGGCTCAGCTCGTTACCCGGTGCCATGTAGAGCATGCGCGGCTTGAAGTTGAGCAGCTCGGCTTCGCTGTAGTGAGCGTAAGCACAGATGATCACACGGTCACCGACCTTGGCCTTGTGGGCGGCGGCGCCATTGACCGAGATCATGCGCGAGCCTTCTTCGCCACGAATGGCGTAGGTGGTGAAGCGTTCGCCGTTGTCGACGTTGTAGATCTGGATCTGTTCGTATTCGCGGATGCCGGACAAGTCCAGCCATTCGCCGTCGATGGCGCAAGAACCTTCGTAATCGAGTACTGCGTGGGTGACTTCGGCGCGATGCAGCTTGGCCTTGAGCATGATGGCGTGCATGAGTGTTTTCCCAGGTCGGAATCGAACGGCGGGCAGTTTGCCCGAAGCGATTGTGGGCAGCAATACAGCGGCGAGGCAACGCAACTCCCTGTAGGAGCGAAGCTTGCTCGCGAAGGCGCCGTGTCAGTCGATGCAGATGTCGAATGACGCGATGCCTTCGCGAGCAAGCTTCGCTCCTACAGAGGAGTTGAGGTGTTCAGGCGGGTGTGTCGAGGTTCAGGTGCAGGTTGTCGATCAACCGCGTGGTGCCGAGGAACGCCGCCACCAGAATCACCAGGTCCCGATCTTCCGCCGTCGCCGGGCGCAAGGTCAGCGCATGGCGGATTTCCAGGTAGTCGGTACGCAAACCCGCAGCTTCAAGCTGTTTGGTCTGTGCGGCGATCAACGCCGGAAAATCGCGCTCACCCTGTTTAATGGCATCAGCAATCGAGGTCAGCGTGCGATACACAACCGGCGCCACGGCCCGTTGTTCTTCACTGAGAAAGCCGTTGCGCGATGACAATGCCAGCCCATCGGCCGCACGAACCGTCGGCTCGCCGATGATCTGGATCGGCATGTTCAGGTCATGCACTAGCGCGCGAATCACGGCCAGTTGCTGGAAATCTTTCTGGCCAAAGATCGCCAGGTCTGGCTGAACCATGTTGAACAGTTTGCTGACTACCGTCGCCACACCTTCGAAATGCCCCGGACGGCTGGCGCCGCACAGGCCTTCGGACAGTTGTGGAACGCTGACGCGGGTCTGGCCGGTCATGCCGTCGGGGTACATTTCTTCTACGGCGGGCGCGAACAACAAGTGGCAACCGGCCTCGAGCAGTTGTTCCTGGTCCGCTGCCAGGGTGCGCGGGTACTTGTCGAGGTCTTCGCCGGCGCCGAATTGCAGCGGGTTGACGAAAATACTCGCGACCACGAAGTCCGCCCGCTGGGAGGCCTTGGTAATCAGCGCGATATGACCGCTGTGCAGGTTGCCCATGGTCGGTACGAAGGCGATACGCTTGCCTTCACTGCGGGCGCGGGCCACGGCGGCCCGCAATTCGCGTACGGTTTTTACGGTGTTCATGCAGAGAATCCGTGTTCGATACCAGGGAAAGTCGCCGCTTTGACTTCAGTGACATAAGCGCTCAGGGCCGCGTGAATGCTGGTTTGGCCATTCATGAAGTTCTTCACGAACTTTGGCACTCGGCCAGTGATCGACAGGCCAAGCATGTCGTGCAGCACCAGGACCTGGCCGTCGGTACCGCTGCCGGCACCGATGCCGATCACCGGAATCCCCACTGCCTGGGTGATTTCCTGAGCCAGTTCGCTCGGCACGCATTCGAGCAGCAGCATGGCGGCACCGGCCTGTTCCAGGGCGATGGCGTCGGCGCGCATCTGTCGTGCCTGGTTCTCGCCACGGCCCTGGACTTTGTAACCGCCCAGAATGTTCACCGATTGCGGCGTCAGGCCCATGTGCGCGCACACCGGGATGCCGCGCTCGGCCAGCAGACGGATCGAGTCCGCCAGCCACAGCGCACCTTCGACCTTGACCATGTGTGCACCGGCCTGCATCAACTGGGCGCTGTTGGTCATGGTTTGTTCGATAGTGGCGTAGGCCATGAAGGGCAGGTCGGCGAGGATAAACGCGTCGGTGTTACCGCGTTTGACGGCGGCGACGTGGTAAGCCATCTCGGCGGTGGTCACCGGCAGGGTGCTGTCGTGACCTTGCAGAACCATGCCGAGGGAGTCGCCCACCAGCAGCACTTCGACGCCGGCTTCATTGCAGGCGTGGGCGAAGGTCGCGTCATAGCAGGTCAGCATGGTGATTTTTTCACCTTTTTGCTTGAGACCTTGCAGAGTGGTCAGGGTGATGGCTGGCATGAAAAGTTCCTCATTCAGGCGCTGTGGAAACTACTGCGAGTAACGCGCGTGATTCTTCGTTAAATACAGGCGCACGGTCTGTTGTCGTGCTTTTAAGGCCTGGATTGCGCCCTTTAACGCCGTGTTGGCGGCAGCGGGACGCCTATAGTCGTGAGGAGAACTCGGGAAGTCAATTGCGTGTGTTACCGCATTGTTACGCGTGGGGTGTTACCGAAGTAACTGATGCGATTCAGCACCTGCAGATCTTATGCACAACACAAATCCCCTGTGGGAGCGAGCCTGCTCGCGATAGCGGTGTGTCATTCAGCATTGATGCCGACTGATCCACCGCTATCGCGAGCAGGCTCGCTCCCACAGGGGATGTGCGTTAATTCGGGGGGAGGCGTTCCAACCCGACGAACGGGCAGGCTGCGAGTAGTTCTTTCAGACTGCGGCCATCGGCCAACCGCAAATCCACTGGCGCCAATTCGGCCAACGGATACAGAACGAACGCGCGTTCCTGCATATGGTAGTGGGGTACCTTGAGGCGTGGCTCGTCGATCAGCCGATCACCGAACAGCACGATGTCGAGATCAAGCGTGCGTGGCCCCCAGCGCTCAAGACGTTCGCGGCCCTGTCCGTTCTCGATGGCTTGCAGCGCATCGAGCAGCTCCAGCGGGGCAAGCGTGCAGTCGAGGGCGGCGACCGCGTTGGTGTAACGCGGTTGGCCAGGCAGCAGCGAGTCGCTCTGATAAAACCCGGAAACCCCGACCAGTTCGGTCTGCGGCAACCGCGCCAGCGCTTCGACGGCGCTGCGCAATTGTTCGGCGGGGTCAGCCAGGTTGCTGCCCATGCCGATGTAGATGCGTTCCATGCTTACTCGCCCGTGGTGCTCGGTGCGCCGGCTGCACGTTTGCGCTTGGCACCGCCGCTGCGGCGACGTTTGCGTGGTGCGCCAGTGCCGTCTTCCTTGCCACTGAGGTCGCGGATCATGTCACGACGTTCGCTGTCGTTGGCGTCCTGATAATCCGTCCACCATTCGCCCAGGCCATCGGTCTGTTCGCCAGCGCTTTCGCGCAGCAGCAGGAAGTCGTAACCGGCGCGGAAACGCGGGTTGTCCAGCAGCAGGTCGGCGCGTTTGCCGCTGCGGCGCGGCAGGCGTTCCTGCATGTCCCAGATCTCGCGGATCGGCATGGTGAAGCGTTTTGGAATCGCGATCCGCTGGCACTGTTCGGCAATCAGCTCGTGCGCCGCTTCCTGCATCGCCGGAATCGGCGGCATGCCACGTTCCTGCAAGCGCAGCACGCGAGCCGGCAGGGCAGGCCACAACAGGGCCGCAAACAGGAACGCCGGGGTCACCGGTTTGTTCTGCTTGATGCGCAGGTCGGTGTTGATCAGCGCTTCGCTGATCAGGGTGTGGGTGTACGTCGGGTTGTATTCCAGCGCCTCGGCACTGGCCGGGAACAGCGGATCGAACAGCTGCAGGTCGACCAGCATCTCGAAGGTGTCCGCGGCGTGGCCGGAGAGGAACAGCTTGAGCACTTCTTCGAACAGACGGGCCGACGGGATCTCGCGCAGCATCGGTGCCAGGTCGCGGATCGGCAGGGCGCTGTGTTTTTCGATGCCGAAATTCAGCTTGGCGGCGAAACGCACGGCGCGCAGCATCCGCACCGGGTCTTCCTGGTAGCGTTGTTTCGGATCGCCGATCAGGCGGATCAGGTGGTTGCGGATGTCGTGTACGCCGTTGGCGTAGTCGAGGATGCGCTCGCTGACCGGATCGTAATACAGGGCGTTGATGGTGAAGTCGCGGCGTTGCGCGTCTTCTTCCAGCGTGCCGTAGACGTTATCGCGCAGAATGCGCCCGCTCTCGTTGCGGGAAGACTGGTTGCTGTCTTCCTCTTCATCGTTTTGCGGGTGATTGGCGCGGAAGGTCGCGACTTCAATGATTTCGCGGCCAAAGTGGATATGCACCAGTTTGAAGCGGCGGCCGATGATTCGCGCATTGCGGAATTCGGCGCGCACCTGTTCAGGGGTGGCACTGGTGGCGACGTCAAAGTCTTTCGGTGTGATGCCGAGCATCATGTCACGCACACAGCCGCCGACCAGGTAAGCCTGGTAACCGGCGTTCTGCAGGCGTTCGACGATATTCACCGCGTAACGGCTGAATTGTGCCTTTTGCAGCGAGTGTTGGCCGCTGTTAAGCACTTCAGGCGTGCTGCGGATGTGTTGCGTATGACGCTTGGGAGAACGGAATGACTGGAACAGCTTCTTCAGCATGGGATGCACTGTTTGAAGGAATGTTCGGCCAAAACGAAGAATGACCGCATGATGGGCGGGGATTCTAGCATTTAGTCGGGGGATGGTGTAGGAAGCTGCGCAAGCGCTTGAAGGGCGTGTCTGGCACGGGCGTAAACGCCAGAAACTACAAGGGGAGCCGAAGCTCCCCAAGAAGTAGTTGCATGTTCTATTTTTGTTATTGGTTTCGGGCTTCTTGTTTTTGTTGAGTGCCCGCGTCATGAAGTTTTCCTTCATGACCCTCCCAATCGGGAGCCAAGAGCAAACGGATTGCTTTGGTCGCTGTGCTGCAGTGATCTTGCGATCCAACCAGTTCAGGCTCTGTCTCAAGACAGTTTTTTGTTGTTCTCGGCCTGGTCGTGGGGCAAGCCCCAAATACAACGCCTCTCCAAAAGAATCAGTTAGCTACGCCTCATGCCGTCTTGTTTTTATTGTGCGTGAGTCGATACGTCTTATTTTTATTGTCTTGTACATTGCTTGTTATTGTTCTTGTACCAAACATATAGCAGGGTGCGTGCCAACTTTTGCGAAGCCTAGCAAAACAAGGGGTTACGTCACTTGATGGGCTTTTTCGAGGCCAAAAAAAACCGGGGCTTCGTTACCGTAAGCCCCGGTTTCTGTTACGTGAAAAAAACTGGGGTAACAGTTTCTTCACACAATCATGTGTTACCCGCTCAGCTCTCGCTGGCCACCCCGGTCTTGCGCCGCGGAATGCCCAGGCGTTGGCGGCGTTCCCACAGGCATTTACGGCTGACGCCCAGTTTGCGTGCCAGCTCGGTTTCGGTCATGTGGTCCTGATGTTCGAGGACGAAGTGCTGGAAGTAGTCTTCCAGTGACAGGTCTTCGGTCGGCTCATGATTGTTGTTGCCGGCGCCGTTGCCCTGTTGCGGGGGCAGGCCGATGAACTCGTCGTCTTCCAGGTCGCTCAGCTCGATGTCGATGCCCAGCAGCTCGGCGGAAATTTCCGGGCTCTCGCACAGGATGACCGCGCGTTCCACCGCGTTTTCCAGTTCGCGCACGTTGCCCGGCCAGGAGTAATGACGAATTGCCTGCTCGGCGTCCGCGGCGAACTTCAGGTCGGTGCGGTTGACCCGCGCGCTCTGCCGCGCCAGGAAGGCATTGGCGATTTCGTTGACGTCGGCACCGCGCTCACGCAGGGCCGGCAGTTTCAGGGCGATCACGTGGAGGCGGTAATACAAGTCTTCACGGAACTGGCCGATCTTCGCGAGGCTCTTGAGGTCCCGGTGAGTCGCGGCGATCAAGCGCACATCGACTTTCTGCGACTGGACCGAACCGACCCGGCGAATTTCGCCTTCCTGCAACACGCGCAGCAAGCGGGCCTGGGCTTCCAGTGGCAGTTCGCCGATTTCGTCGAGGAACAAGGTGCCGCCATCAGCCGCTTCCACCAGGCCTGCACGCCCGGCGCTGGCACCGGTGAACGCGCCTTTTTCGTGGCCGAACAGTTCGGACTCGATCAGGCTTTCCGGAATCGCCGCGCAGTTCACCGAAATCATCGGTGCCTTGGCGCGCCTGGACAGGTTGTGCAGGGCGCGGGCCACCAGTTCTTTACCGGTGCCGGACTCGCCCTGGATCAGGACATTGGAGTCGGTCGGCGCGACTTTGCGGATCTTGCTGTACAGATCCTGCATCGGCGGGCACGAACCGATGATGCCGATTTCGCCGTTGCTGTTGTCGACACCCGGTTTCGCCGCGCCATTGCCGGCTTTGCCGACGGCAGGTTCACCGCTGGCCTGTACCGATTGCCGGTCACGCAGGATGCGTGCGACGGCCTGGAGCATTTCGTCGTGGTCGAAAGGCTTGGCGATGTAATCCACCGCGCCCATCTTCATGGAGTCGACCGCCGAGCGCAGGCTGGCGTAGCTGGTCATGATCAGCACCGGCGTGCCCTGGCCGAGTTTGATCAACTCGGTGCCCGGCGCGCCAGGCAAACGCAGGTCGCTGACGATCAGGTCGAACGTGGGAATGGTGAAGCGTTCTTGTGCTTCCTGCACTGAACCGGCTTCGCTGACCTGGTACTGGTTACGTTCCAGCAGGCGGCGCAAGGCGGAGCGGATAATTGTTTCGTCTTCGACGATCAAAATGTGCGGCATTGATTCGATACTCTCGACGGTCTCAGTTCACAGCGGACGTCGCTTCGACATGACGCGGCAAGGTCACCCGGATACGGGTGCCGCGTTGGCTTTGAACATCAGCCGGGCTGTCGATGGTGATTTGTCCATAATGCTCTTCAACGATGGAATAGACCAGTGCAAGGCCCAGACCGGTGCCTTCGCCAGGATCCTTGGTGGTGAAGAAAGGTTCGAACAACCTATCCATGATGCTCGATGGAATACCGCTGCCTTCGTCTTCCACGATCAGGTCGACCGTGTGTTCGCCGGCTTCGCTTTTTACCCGCACCGCGCTGCCGGGAGGCGAGGCGTCACGGGCGTTTGAGAGCAGGTTGATCAGTACTTGGGCGAGTCGCTGCGGATCGCCTTCGACCCAGTGATCGGGGTCGCACAGGTTGTAGAACTGCACTTCGAAATTGCGTCGGTTCAGGGCCAGCAAACCAATGGCGTCCTGGGCCACTTCGGCCAGACAGACGGGCTCGTCGTTGTGCTGATGACTGCCCGCGTGGGCGAAACTCATCAGCGACTGGACGATGCGCGATACGCGTTTGGTCTGTTCCAGAATCTGCCCGCTGATTTCCTTCAGCTCGCCATCGTCTTCGCGTTCTTCGCGCAGGTTCTGCGCCAGGCAAGCGATGCCGGTGATCGGGTTGCCGATTTCATGGGCCACGCCCGCAGCGAGGCGGCCGATACTGGCCAGGCGCTCGGAGTGCACCAGTTTGTCTTCGAGCATCTGCGTTTCGGTGAGGTCTTCCACCAGCAATACCAAACCACTGTTACCCGGCGCGAGCGGTTCGTCGATCGCCGCTTTGTGCAGATTCAGCCAGCGGGTCTGGCCATCAAGGGCCAGATGTTGCTTGTGCAAATGCTCGTCCGGCAGATTGATGAAGCCTTGCAGCAGCTCTTTCCACGGATCGGCGATGGTGCTCAGGCGCGAACCGACCACACGCTGCGCGGCGATTCCGGTCAGCTCCTCCATGGCTTTGTTCCACATGAGGATTTCCTGATCCTTGGCCAGCGAGCAAACGCCCATCGGCAATTCCTGCAGGGTCTGGCGGTGGTAGCGGCGCAGGGCATCGAGTTCGGCAGCCAGGCCGGTCAGGCGCGAGTGGTAATCCTCGAGGCGGCTTTCGATGAAGTGAATGTCTTCGGTGACGTAGTTTTCGCCGCCGGCCTTATAAGGCAGGAAGGTCTCGACCATGTCCTGCGCCACGCTCGGGCCCATCAGGCCGGAGAGGTTGGCTTCGATCCGGTCGCGCAAGCGGCGCAAGGCGTAAGGCCGGCGCTCGTCGAACGGCAGGTAGAGATCGCGCAGCGCTTGTTCAACTTCTTTCTGCGCAGCCTTGGCGCCCAAGGGTTTGGCCAGTTGCGTGGCGAATTCCTGGGGCGAGGCAGCGTGCAATTCCCGGCGTTGCGGGCGACGCACGTTGTCCACGGCGCAAGCTTCGGCGGCGCTGGCTTCTTCGGGGCTGGCGTTGGTGAACAGCGAAATCAGGGTGAACATCAGCACGTTGGCGGCCAACGAGGCGATTGCCGCCATGTGCCAACTGGTGTCGTCCAGCACGTAGATCATGTTCAGCAGCGGAATGTAGAAACCTTGCAGGTTGCCGACCAGCGGCAACAGCATGGTCACCAGCCACACCAGAATCCCTGCCAGCAAACCGGCGATGAAGCCACGGCGGTTGGCGGTCGGCCAGTACAGGACGGACAGCACGCCCGGCAGGAACTGCAACGTCGCCACAAACGCGACGATGCCGAGGTTGGCCAGGTCCTGCTCTGCGCCCAGCAGCAGATAGAAGCCGTAACCGGCCATGATGATCGCGACGATCAGCGCCCGACGTGTCCACTTCAACCAGCGGTAGATGTTGCCTTCGGCCGGTGGCTGATAGAGCGGCAGCACCAGGTGGTTCAGCGCCATCCCGGACAGGGCCAGGGTGGTGACGATGATCAGCCCGCTGGCGGCCGATAGCCCGCCGACATACGCCAGCAGCGCCAAGGCTTTGCTGTTGGCGGCAATACCGATGCCCAGCGTGAAGTATTCCGGATTGGTCGTGGCCCCCAGTTTCAGGCCGGCCCAGAGAATCAGCGGCACCGCCAGGCTCATCAACAGCAGGAACAACGGCAAGCCCCAGCTCGCGCTGACCAGCGAGCGCGGGTTGAGGTTTTCGGTAAAGGTCATGTGGTACATGTGCGGCATCACAATCGCCGAGGCGAAGAACACCAGCAACAGCGTGCGCCACGGGCCTTCCTGCAATGGCGTGTGCAGCGCGGCGAGGGCGGTCTGGTTTTGCAGCAGCCACAGTTCCAGCTGTTGCGGGCCGTCGAACACGCCGTACAGCGCATACAAGCCAACGCCGCCAATGGCGATCAGCTTGATCACCGACTCGAAGGCAATGGCAAACACCAGGCCTTCGTGTTTCTCGCGGGTGGCGATGTGGCGCGAGCCGAAGAAAATCGTGAACAGCGTAATCAGCGCGCAAAAGCTCAGGGCCACGCGATGTTGCACCGGTTCGCGGGTGAGGATGCCGATGGAGTCCGCCACGGCCTGAATCTGCAAGGCCAGCAACGGCAGCACGCCGATCAGCATGAAGATCGTGGTCAGTGCGCCGGCCCAGGTACTGCGAAAGCGAAACGCGAACAGGTCGGCCAGCGACGACAGTTGATACGTGCGAGTGATCTTCAGGATCGGATACAGCAACACCGGCGCGAGCAGAAATGCCCCGGAAACCCCAAGGTAGCTGGAGAGAAAGCCGTAGCCGTACTGATAGGCAAGGCCCACCGTGCCGTAAAACGCCCAGGCACTGGCGTAAACGCCCAGCGACAGGGTGTAAGTCAGGGGGTGGCGAATGATCGCCCGGGGGATCATGCCCCGTTCGCTGATCCAGGCGACGCCGAACAGCACCGCCAGGTACGCGGCGCTGATCAGGATCATCTGGGTCAGGCTAAAGCTCATCGGCATCTTTTTGGCTCTGCAGGATGAAGGTCACGACGATCAGAATCAGCCAGAGCAGATACGGGCGATACCAGGCGCCAGTGGCGTCGATCCACCAATCCATGATGGCCGGGGAAAACAGGTAAATCCCCACTACCAGGAGCAGGACCAAGCGATAGATGTACATCCCGGCCTCTCTTTTTTATGCGCGTGCCCGAAAACGTGCGGCGATGGTAACGGATGGGCGCGCCACTGCAAGTCTGATCACTGTAGTTGCGCTTCGGGCAGGTTGAGTGTGCGCGGGATCTTCAGCGCGTCCCAGTGGGCAATGCCCCAGTTCAGCACTTCCCGTGGTGTGGCGTACGCCAGCTCTGTGCCGGGATTTTGCCCAAGTGCGCGCAATGCGCGCAGCAATAACGGTGTTGCCTGGTCTTCGGTCAGCGGCGGCGAACGGTAGGACTTGCCGAGCTTGTTGCCGTCAGGCTGGGTAATCAGCGGGATGTGCAGATAGCGCGGTTGCGAAAAACCCAGTAGTTCTTGCAGATAGAGCTGGCGTGGCGTGGAGTCCAGCAGGTCGGCGCCACGGACGATGTCGGTGATGCCTTGCCAGGCATCATCAAGCACCACCGCCAGTTGATAGGCGTAGAGCCCGTCGCGGCGGCGGATCACGAAATCACCGACGTCCCGCCCCAGGTGTTGACGGTACTCGCCCTGCACGCGGTCGATGAAGTGGTATTCCAGCTCAGGCACGCGCAAGCGAATGGCGGCATCTTCAGTGCCATGGCCTGCATTGCGACACAAACCCGGATAAATGCCGTGATACGGCTCCAGTTGTTTGCGCGAGCACGTACAGGCGTAGGCCAGGCCGTGATTGAACAGGCGATTGAGCACTTCGGCGTAGGCATCGTGACGGTCGCTCTGTCGGACCATTTCGCCGTCCCATTCGAAACCGTAGCTTTCCAGCGCCTTGAGAATGGCCGCTTGGGCACCGGGTTCTTCCCGTGGCGGATCGAGGTCTTCCATGCGCATCAACCAGCGCCCGCCCACCGAGCGCGCGTCGAGGTACGAGGCCAGCGCTGCGACCAGCGAACCGAAATGCAGATGGCCGCTTGGCGTAGGGGCGAAGCGTCCGATATAGGCGGGGGCGATGGCGGTCATAAGGCGATTTCAGGCTGTCCAATCGTTTCGAGCATGGCTTGAAGCCGTCTTCGCGAGCAAGCTTCGCTCCTACAAAGGCCGGCGCAATCTCCTGTAGGAGCGAAGCTTGCTCGCGAAGGCGATTCCGAAGACGCAATAAACATCAGCAAATATCAGAAACAAAAACGGAGCGTTCGCACGCTCCGTTCTTCGTTCAAGTCGCAATTACTTGCCGACTTGCTTTTCCTTGATTTCCGCCAGGGTCTTGCAGTCAACGCACATGTCGGCGGTAGGGCGTGCTTCCAGTCGCTTGACGCCGATCTCGACGCCGCAGGACTCGCACCAGCCATATTCTTCGTCTTCGATCAATTGCAGCGTCTTGTCGATCTTCTTGATCAACTTGCGCTCGCGGTCACGGGCGCGCAATTCAAGGCTGAATTCTTCTTCCTGGCTGGCACGGTCTGCCGGGTCAGGGAAGTTGGCCGCCTCGTCTTTCATGTGATCAACCGTGCGGTCGACTTCCTGCATCAAGTCCTGTTTCCACTTGTTCAGGATCTTGGTGAAGTGAGCGCGCATGGGTTTGCCCATGTACTCCTCGCCCTTTACTTCTTTGTAGGGTTCGAAGCCGCTGATCGACTGATTTTGCTGCTTTGCTTGGGTGGGCATGAAATGGACCGCCTCTACTCTTGTAATCCATCTGCGCAGGATTGCTCCATCACCGACACCTGCCGGCCCTGCGGCTGCAAGCGGGCGAACTTACCAGATCAAATCGGGCCGCGCTACTCCCGGATGTCGAGGTAGTGGCCCGAAGGGCTTGCAAATGATTGCAAAGCCTTGACCGGTGGTGCTGGAGACCTGATCAATTAATGATTTTAGTCAAACCTTGCGCACTCGCATGGGTCGTTTGTGGCCAGGGTCTTAACGCGTCTGACCGCTTTAGGTTCTCGCTCGTTCCTGCGCTTGGGTAGAATCGGTTTTTTTACCCTGTTGAAGGAAGGCTAATGGCTCAGTCCTACAGTGCCCGCAGTCGCGCGATCGAACCGTTCCATGTCATGGCGCTGCTGGCGCGGGCCAATGAACTGCAAGCTGCCGGCCACGACGTTATCCACCTGGAAATCGGCGAACCGGATTTCACCACCGCCGAGCCGATCATCCAGGCCGGCCAGGCCGCGCTGACGGCGGGAAAAACCCGTTACACCGCCGCCCGTGGCATTCCCGAGCTGCGTGAGGCCATTTCCAGCTTCTATCAGCAGCGTTACGGTTTGAACATCGATCCGCGGCGAATCCTCATCACCCCCGGCGGTTCCGGTGCGTTGCTGCTGGCCAGTGCCTTGCTGGTGGATCCGGGCAAACACTGGCTGCTGGCGGACCCGGGTTACCCCTGCAACCGGCATTTCCTGCGGTTGGTGGAAGGCGCGGCGCAGCTTGTTCCTGTCGGTCCGGAGGTGCGTTACCAGCTGACACCGGATCTGGTCGAGCGTTATTGGGATCACGACAGCGTCGGCGCGCTGGTGGCGTCGCCGGCCAATCCGACCGGGACGATTCTGACCCGCGACGAACTGGCGGGGCTGTCGACTGCAATCAAGGCGCGGCATGGCCATCTGGTGGTGGACGAGATCTATCACGGCCTGACCTACGGCACCGATGCCGCCAGCGTGCTGGAAGTCGATGACAGCGCCTTCGTGCTGAATAGTTTTTCAAAGTATTTCGGCATGACCGGCTGGCGACTCGGTTGGCTGGTGGCGCCGGAAGCGGCGGTCGGCGAACTGGAAAAACTCGCACAGAACCTCTACATCAGCGCCCCGAGCATGGCCCAGCATGCTGCGCTGGCCTGTTTCGAGCCTGCGACCATCGCCATTCTTGAAGAGCGTCGCGCCGAGTTTGGTCGGCGCCGGGATTTCCTGCTGCCTGCATTGCGAGAGTTGGGTTTCGGCATCGCCGTTGAACCCGAAGGCGCATTCTATTTGTATGCCGATATCAGCAAGTTCGGAGGAGATGCCTTCGCGTTCTGCCGGCATTTCCTTGAAACCGAGCACGTGGCGATTACGCCGGGCCTCGACTTCGGGCGTTTTCAGGCCGGCCATCACGTGCGGTTTGCCTACACACAAAGCCTTCCGCGTTTGCAGGAAGCGGTCGAACGCATCGCTCGCGGCTTGAAGAGCTGGCAAGGCTGATGCGGTTCAATCCTCCCCTCGAAGAAGGTCGACTGATTCGACGTTACAAGCGTTTTCTCGCCGATATCGAAACCGTTCACGGCGAGTTGCTGACCATTCACTGCCCGAACACCGGCTCGATGCTCAATTGTCAGGTGGAGGGCGGGCAGGTCTGGTTCAGTCGCTCCAATGATCCCAAGCGCAAATTACCCGGCACTTGGGAAATCGGCGAGACCCCTCAAGGTCGCTTGTTCTGCGTGAACACCGGGCGCGCCAACGGTTTGATTGAGGAAGCACTGCGGGGCGGCGTCATTACTGAGCTCAACGGCTTCACCGAACTGAAACGCGAAGTGGCCTACGGGCAGGAGAACAGTCGCATCGACTTTCGCCTCGATTACCCAAGCGGGCCGGCGTATGTGGAAGTCAAAAGTGTCACGTTGGGCTTCGATGGCTCATCGGTGGCGGCGTTTCCCGATGCGGTCACCCAGCGTGGTGCCAAGCATTTGCGGGAACTGGCGCATCTGGCGCGGGACGGGATTCGTGCGGTGCAGTTGTATTGCGTGAACCTCACCGGCATCGATGCCGTGCGTCCTGCTGAGGAAATCGATTCGGCCTACGCGGCTGCTTTGCGAGAGGCGGTGGCGTGCGGTGTTGAAGTCCTGGCTTACGGCGTGCGGTTGACCCACGAGGAAATGCGGGTCGAGCGGCGTCTTGAGGTGTTGCTCAACGGTTAGAGGCTGACCCAGATTCCTTGAGCGTCTTCGCGACATTCAATGGTGGTCAGGGATTGCCCGGCACATGGGCCGGCGACGCACTCGCCATCTTCGATCAGGAACAGTGCGCCGTGGGTGGCGCACTGGATCAGGCTGTTGCTGGGGTCGAGAAACCGGTCGGGTGTCCATTCCAGCCCGACGCCACGGTGCGGGCAACGGTTGATATACACGTAGACCTGATCGTTCCGGCGTACGGCGAATAGCTTCTCGCCGTCGATCTCGAAACCGCGGCTGCTGGATTCGGCCAGCTCAGCGCCTGCGCAAAGAAACTTCATGTCTATCCTCAAGTGCGGCGGCTCGTGACTGGATATGTCCGAGCTTGACGTTCAAATGCAAACAATTATCAAATGGCCGCTTCGCCCGTCGGGTGCAGGTGCCGGATGCCGAGGATACTTGGCCTGTCACTTCAATGCCTGGGAAAACCATTAAAGGAAGCTGTTTATGCGCCTGAGTACCCGCGTTGCTGCGCTCTGTGCCGGACTTCTCGTCAGCCACCACGCCGCAGCGGCCGAGTTGCCACAACGCTGGGTCAGCGCCGGTGGGGCCTTGTCGGAGTGGGTCAGCGCGCTCGGCGGCGAATCGAAACTGGTCGGTGTCGACACCACCAGCCAGCACCCGGAATCGCTTAAGGCGTTACCGAGCATCGGTTATCAGCGGCAGCTGTCGGCGGAGGGCATCTTGAGCTTACGCCCGCAGATCCTGGTCGGCACCGAAGAAATGGGGCCGCCGCCGGTGATTTCGCAGATTCGCACGGCGGGGGTGCAAGTCGAACTGTTCTCGGCTCAGCCGGACCTGCCGACGTTGCACGCGAACTTGCAGCAGTTGGGCAAATTGCTCGGCGCCGAGGACAAGGCTGCGCAACTGTTCCAGGGCTATCAACAGCAACTCGATCAGCAAAAGGTTCGGGTCACCAATGCGCAGCTGACGCAGCCCTCACCGGGTGTGCTGGTGCTGCTCGGTCATGCGGGCGGCAAGCCTCTTATCGCTGGGAAGGACACCGCGGCTGATTGGATGATTCAAAAGGCCGGTGGGCACAACCTGGCGACGCACACCGGTTACAAACCTTTTTCCAATGAATCCTTGATCAGCCTGGACCCCGAGGTGCTGGTGTTCGCCGACCGCGCATTGACCGGTGAAGCGGCGCGCGCAGCGCTGTTCAAGGAAAACCCGATTCTGTCTTCCACCCGCGCCGCCAAGGACGGGCGCGTCATGGAGCTCGATCCAACGTTGCTGGTGGGTGGGCTTGGCCCGCGGTTGCCCGAGGCGTTGAAAAAAATCAGTGACGGTTTCTATCCCGGCACTGCTGCTCAATGACCGTCCTGGTAAAACCCCGGGCGTTGTTCATCGGCCTGAGCCTGCTGTGTTTGCTGGCGATCTGGCTGTCGTTGGCGCTCGGTCCGGTGAGCCTGCCGTTGCTCGATACCTTGCGTGCAGCGTTACGCATGATCGGCCTGCCTTTTGCGCCTGACGGACTGGAGCAGGCCGAGCTGATCCTCGGGCAGATTCGCCTGCCGCGTACCTTGTTGGGATTGGCGGTGGGTGGTGTGCTGGCATTGTCGGGTGTGGCGATGCAGGGCTTGTTTCGCAACCCATTGGCCGATCCGGGGTTGGTGGGCGTTTCTGGTGGCGCGGCATTAGGCGCGGCCATCGCAATTGTCGGCGGCGCGGCGTTTGGTGGGTTGCCGGAATTCCTCGGGCCGTACCTTTTATCGCTGTGCGCGTTTCTCGGCGGGCTCGGCGTGACAGCGATGGTGTATCGACTGGGTCGGCGCAACGGGCAAACCGATGTCGCAACCATGCTGTTGGCGGGTCTCGCTTTGACGGCGCTGGCCGGCTCGATCGTGGGGCTGTTTACCTACCTGGCAGACGACACGACTTTGCGAACGCTGACCTTCTGGAATCTGGGCAGTCTGAACGGTGCCAGTTATTCGCGACTCTGGCCGTTACTGTTGATCAGTGCCGGCGTGGCGCTGTGGTTGCCGCGTCGCGCCAAGGCGTTGAATGCGTTGTTGCTGGGCGAGTCGGAGGCCGGACACCTGGGCATCGACGTCGAAAAGCTCAAGCGTGAGTTGGTGCTTTGCACGGCGTTGGGTGTCGGCGCGGCGGTGGCAGCGGCGGGGATGATCGGCTTTGTCGGGCTGGTGGTGCCGCATCTGGTGCGTCTGCTGGCCGGTCCCGATCATCGGGTGTTGCTGCCGGCCTCGGTGCTGGCGGGCGCCAGTCTCCTGTTGTTCGCGGATCTGGTGGCGCGACTGGCCTTGGCGCCGGCGGAGTTGCCGATCGGAATCGTCACCGCGATGATCGGTGCGCCGGTCTTTCTTTATCTATTGCTGCGAGGGCGTGCCTGATGTTGCGAACGCAAAATCTGCACATCCGCCGAGGCCGCAAGATTGTCCTGATGGATATTACGCTTGAGCTCAAACCGGGAGAGGTCCTCGGCGTGCTGGGGCCTAACGGTGCGGGCAAAAGTACGTTGTTGGGCGCCTTGTGCGGCGAGTTGCAGGCTGATCATGCCAGCGTGTGGCTCGATGAGCGCGAGTTGCGTGACTGGACTGGCGCGCAACGAGCGCAACGCCTGGCGGTATTGCCACAAGTATCGACCTTGAACTTCGCCTTTCGCGTCGAGGAAGTCGTCGGCATGGGGCGCTTGCCGCACCAGACCGGCCGGGTCCGCGATGACGAAATCGTCGCCGCCGCATTGCAGGCCGCCGATGCCGGGCATTTGAGTGGTCGCAGCTATCTGGCGTTGTCCGGCGGCGAACGCCAGCGGGTGCATCTGGCGCGGGTGCTGGCGCAACTCTGGCCGGGCGAGGCGGGGCAAACGCTGTTGCTCGACGAGCCGACTTCGATGCTTGATCCGCTGCATCAACACACCACCTTGCAAGCGGTGCGCGAGTTCGCCGATCGCGGCGCGTCCGTGTTGGTGATCCTGCATGATCTGAACCTGGCGGCGCGCTATTGTGATCGCCTGTTACTGCTCGAAGGCGGGCGGCCGGTCGCGCTCGATACCCCGGAGCAAGTGTTGCGTCCGGAACCGCTCAAGGCGGTATTCGGGCTGGACGTCTTGGTGCAGCAGCACCCGGAGCGTGGGCATCCGCTGATCATCGCCCGCTGAGTCATTGATAGAGGGTGTGGGCATGCGTGTGATGGTGATTCTGGCGGTGCTGATGCTGAGTGCTTGTCAGCATGTTTCGACGCCGCCGGTCACCGGCGAGATTCGCGACTTGCGCAGTGGTCAGACGCTGACGGCGCAGGAGCTGCTGGCGCGTCTGGCCAAGCCGTCGCGATTGATCGTGGGGGAGCAGCATGACAATCGCGATCACCATGAACTGCAACGCTGGTTATTGCAGGCGCTGGGAGAACGACGCCCGCAAGGCAGCCTGCTGCTGGAAATGCTCACGCCGGATCAACAGCTGCGCGTCGATGACGTTCGCCACGCCTCGACGCTGCCCTCGGATTTGCCAGGTGCATTAGCCTGGCAATCTGGGTGGGACTGGAATCTGTATGGGCCGATCGTTCGTTTCGCCCTGGCTCAACCGTATCCGCTGCTGGCTGCCAATCTGGACACTGTTGAGGTGCGTGCTTTTTACGCCCGGCCGCCGACATTAAGCGGCGCTCGCTCCAATGCCACGTCGGTCAAGGATGAGTTGCTGGCACAGATCAGCGGTTCCCATTGCGGCCTGCTGCCCGAATCGCAAATGCCGGCGATGCTCGCCGTCCAGCAGCAACGTGACCGGCGCATGGCCGAGCGGCTGTTGGCTGCACCCACTCCTGCATTGCTGTTCGCCGGCGCTTACCACGCGCGAAAGGATGTCGGTGTGCCGATCCATGCGCTTGATCTGGGAGCGCCCGAAGCCCCCGTGGTTTTAATGCTGGCGCAGCAGGGCGGCGAAGTCACAGCGGCGATGGCCGATTACGTCTGGTACACGCCTGCCACGCCGACGCCGGATTACTGTGCAGAGATGCGCAAGGGCCAGCCAAAATCAAAACCCTAAGCCACGGCTAAACCGATCCCTTGTAGGAGCCGGCTTGCCGGCGATAGCGATGTATCAGTCAACGCATTTAGTGATTGACCCACCGCTATCGCCGGCAAGCCGGCTCCTACAGGGGATCGGTTTTGCCAGGGGACTTTTGCACAGGCAAAAAAAGACCCGGCAAGAGCCGGGTCAAATAACCGTGATTAGCCTGATGAGGAGATATCTGAGAGTCCGAACCAAGGGCTTTTCAAATATCGACCAGTCTCGCGACCAGTTGTGATAATCATAGCGATTCTCATTACCAAGTCAACCGCTGATTTTTCATTTCCTCGAAAATTGTCAGTTGCTTGGCGAGAAGCCCTGAAATCATTGGGCTTCAGACTACATTCCTGATGAGCTCAGCTGCGTGGTGTGCTTGTTCAGCAGGTCAATGCGTCGGTCCACGCTCTCGATCAGGCTGTGGGCGATCTTCGGATTGCCTTGAGTGAGGCTGAGAAACTCTCCTTCGCTCCCGTTCAATTCTTGTGGCGTGACGAGATCGCTTCCAACTGTTTATTCAGGGCTTCCTTGCGCTCGGCGGGGATGTCGTTCCAATGCACATCCATCAGCGCGCCTTCGATCGCATATAACAACACCTTGGATGCCCGGAACCCGCGCGTGCGCACAGCCCGATAGGCATCCACCGCCCCCAGGCGACGCAAGTCTGAGGCGCTGTGGATGCCCACGGCATGCAGCCACTGCGCCGATGTCTTGCCAAGATTCTTCAGGTGCTGCAGTTCATCATTCATCAAGCCTCCTTGCGACGGCCGAACGGTGCGTGGGCAAGCTTCTGAGGAGTGTAGCCATCAGTAGGAAAAGCGTGATTGTTTGGTCGGTTTCGGAGCAAATGCTTCTAAGAAGCGACTCCGATGTGCAGCGTAAAAATACGCGAGCAAGGTAGGAAAAGGCGGAAGGGCGTCAAGTTCTCAAGCTGAAAACACCCACAGTCCAGCGCAAGGCGGGGGGGCGCCAAGGCTGAGCACTGGACATGTCAGTTATCGGTCGTTTTTAACGGGTTCGATAACGCAGGCGTGTACCGAAATTCATCGACATCAGAATTTCGTCGGCACTCAGCTCTCGTGGAAAGTAGGCGCCGGAGATCTGCGCGTGGGCCAGGCTTGCGCCTTCCAGGTTTGAGTTGCTGAAATCGATGCCGCGCAAGTCGGCAGAGCGGAAGTAAGCATCGGTAAAGTCGATGCCGTCGGCATTCAGTTCACGCAGGTCCAGGCCTCGGAAGTCACCACCGACCATGTCGATAGGTCCGTCTTTTGGACGTTCGTTGTTGAAACCTGTGATGTCGTCTTTGTGCAGTAAGGCATAAAGCGGGGTGTCGAGAAGTTTCGGCTGGCTCATGTCACATCACCTGTTGGTTTTATGACGCCAGTATAGTGCCACTATTTGACAGCCGTGAAGCCAGCGAAGGCTCCACGGCTGAAATACTTTCTTACAGGCCCGGCAGGCGTTGGCGAATTTGCGCAACGACGGTGTCGAGGGTCCCGCTTTCATTGGTCTGCACGCGTTTGCTGCACAGAATCTCTTCTGGCGTCAGGGCTTCACGATTGGCTTGCTGCGCTTCGATAACGGCCAGATTGGCGTCGGATGGATCCTTTTTGTCTGCCTGGCGCAGGGCCAGCCAGCTTTCGATCACCGCTTGTGGCGCGTTGCAATCAAGGATCAGGAACGGCGCGCCGGTGGCTTCGGCAATTTTCGCCGCGCCGTCACGCTGGTCGCGCTTGAGGTAAGTGGCATCGACCACCACTGGGAAACCGGCGCGCAGGATTACCGCGGCGATTTCATGCAGGCGAGTGTAGGTTGCGGCGCTGGCGTCGGCGCTATAAATGCCGGCTTGCGGATCGTTGGCGACAGTTTGTTCGCCGAACAGGCGTTTGCGCTCGACATCGGAACGCAGGCGAATTGCGCCCAGCGCTTCCACCAGACGCATGGCCACGTGGCTTTTGCCAACAGCGGAAACGCCGTGGGTGATGGCCATGAAGCGCGAAGGAATGGTGCTGTAGCTTTCCGCCAGATTTGCATAGTTGCGGTACTGGCGCAGGGTCGTGGCGCGCTGCACCGGGTCGGCCTCGGCCGGCATGCTGAACAGGCTGACCTTGGCGCGAACCAGCGCACGGTAGGCTTTATAGAAGTTCAGCAGTTCCAGGCCCTGGTAATCGCCGGTCAACTCCAGGTATTGGCTGATAAAGCGACGGGCCAGGCTCTTCAGGCCGCGGTCTTCAAGGTCCATCGCCAGGAAGCCGGTGTCGGCATAGACGTCGGTGAAGCGGAACGGCTCGTTGAATTCGATGCAGTCGAAGATCACGACCTTGCCATCGATCACGGTGGCGTTGCCCAGGTGGATATCACCGTGGCACTCGCGGATGAACCCCTCAGCCTTACGCTGGGCAAACAGTGGCTTGAGGCGTTCGAAGCTGCTTTCGGCCCAGGCTTGCAAGGCATCGAGTTGCAGCAGGTCTGCCTTGTCACTCAGGAACGGGCGGATCTGCTCGAAGTTCTGCCGCACTGGCGCCATGACGCTGTCCGGCGTGCCGGCTTCGTGTTCCGCAGGCACCTTTGGTGCGGTGAGGTGGAATTGCGCGATCTGTGCGGCCATCTCGTCGATGTGCGCGGTGGTCAATTCGCCGTTGGCTTGCAGCGTGCTGAGCAGTTGGCTCTGTGGGAACTGACGCATTTTCAGCGCGTATTCGATGACCGGACCGTCGCCGCCCAGTTGTGGCGCTTCGGCGCTGCCGGTAATCGGCAATACTTCGAGATACAAATCATTGGTCAGGCGCTGGTTCAGGCGCAGTTCTTCACCACAGAAATGCTCACGGGCATCGAGGCTGGTGAAGTCGAGGAAGCCGAAGTTGACTGGCTTCTTCACTTTATAAGCGAAAGCGCCTGTGAGAATGACCCAGGAGATGTGGGTTTCGATGAGCTGAAACCCGTCTACCGGGTGCGGGTAGAGGGCCGGGTTTTGCAGGGCGGCGATCAGGGACTGGCTCACAGGCGTTCCTTCAGAGTCTGGGAAAATTCACGGCCGCCATTATGGCCGCAAGTCCGCCCGACGCAAACCTCGGCGGGCTCCTGTTGAGTATGAATAAAGTGCGTATAATCCGGCGCCATGACTCGTACTCGATCCCCCCGTACCCCCAAAAAACCACCTTCCAGGGGCCTGCGCCCTTGGCTGGGCTGGGCCCTTAAACTCAGTCTGGTCGGCCTTGTGGTGCTCGCCGGGTTCGCGGTTTACCTCGACGCTATTGTCCAGGAGAAGTTCTCCGGCAAGCGCTGGACTATCCCGGCCAAGGTGTATGCGCGCCCGCTCGAGCTGTTCACCGGCCAGAAGCTGAGCAAGGAAGACTTCCTCACCGAACTCGACGCCCTGGGCTATCGCCGCGAAAGCGTGAGCAACGGCCCCGGCGCAGCAGCGGTTAACGGCAACACCGTTGACTTGAATACCCGTGGTTTCCAGTTCTATGAAGGCATGGAGAACGCCCAGCCCGTGCGCGTGCGCTTCTCCGGCGACTACGTGGCCGAACTTTCGGCGACCAACGGTTCGAAGCTTTCTGTGGTGCGGCTGGAACCGCTGCTGATCGGCGGGATTTATCCGAAGAATCTCGAAGACCGCATTCTGATCAACATCGATCAGGTGCCGCCGTATCTGCTGGAAACCCTGGTCGCTGTAGAAGACCGGGACTTCTATAGCCACTGGGGCGTGTCGCCGAAGTCGATTGTCCGCGCCATTTGGGTCAACACCTCTGGCGGCAAGATGACCCAGGGCGGTAGTACCCTGACGCAACAGTTGGTCAAGAACTTCTACCTGACCAGCGAACGCAGCCTGAGCCGCAAACTCACCGAAGCCATGATGGCGATGCTGCTTGAGCTGCATTACGACAAGCGGGAGATTCTTGAGGCCTACCTCAATGAAGTGTTCGTCGGTCAGGATGGCCAGCGCGCGGTGCACGGTTTCGGCCTCGCCAGCCAGTTCTTCTTCGGGCAGCCGTTGTCCGAACTGAAACTGCATCAAGTCGCGATGCTGGTGGGCATGGTCAAGGGACCGTCCTATTACAACCCGCGTCGCAATCCGGAGCGGGCGCTCGAGCGGCGCAACCTGGTGCTCGATGTGCTTGAGCAGCAAGGCGTCGCCACCGCCGAGCAGGTCGCTGCGGCGAAGAAAATGCCTTTGGGCGTGACGACGCGCGGCAAACTGGCCGACAGTTCGTTCCCTGGGTTTCTCGACCTGGTTAAACGTCAACTGCGCGAAGACTATCGCGACGAAGACTTGACCGAAGAAGGCCTGCGGATCTTCACCAGTTTCGATCCTATTTTGCAGATGAAAGCGGAAGCGTCGGTCAACGATACGTTCAAGCGCTTGTCCGGCCGTAAAGGTTCCGATGACGTTGAAGCCGCGATGGTCGTGACCAACCCGGAAACCGGTGAGGTCCAGGCCATGATCGGCAGTCGCCAGGCGAGCTTCGCCGGTTTCAACCGGGCGCTGGATGCTGTGCGACCGATCGGTTCGTTGATCAAGCCGGCGGTTTATCTGACAGCCCTTGAGAAACCTAGCCAGTACACGTTGACCAGTTGGCTGTCAGACGAATCCTTCTCGGTAAAAGGCGCGGACGGGCAGGTCTGGAAACCGCAAAACTATGATCGCCGCTCCCATGGCACTGTTTTCCTTTATCAGGGCCTGGCGCACTCCTACAACCTGTCGACCGCGCGTCTCGGGTTGGCGGTGGGCGTGCCGAATGTCTTGAAGACGCTGGCGCGCCTGGGTGTCAGTCGCGAGTTTCCGGCATTCCCGTCGATGCTGCTGGGTGCCGGCGGCATGACCCCGATCGAAGTGGCGACCATGTACCAGACCCTCGCCAACGGTGGCTTCAATACGCCGATGCGCGGGATTCGTAGCGTGCTGACGGCGGAAGGCGAACCGCTCAAGCGGTATCCGTTCCAGATTCAGCAGCGTTTCGATCCGGCGTCCATTTACCTGATCCAGAGCGCCATGCAGCGGGTCATGCGCGAAGGCACCGGCAGTTCGGTTTACAACGTGTTACCGAAAACCCTGACGCTGGCGGGCAAGACCGGTACGAGTAACGATTCGCGAGACAGCTGGTTCGCCGGCTTCAGTCAGGATTTGCTGGCGGTGGTGTGGCTGGGTCGTGATGACAACGGCAAGACACCGTTTACCGGTGCCACTGGGGCGTTGCAGGTCTGGACCAGTTTCATGCGCAAGGCCGATCCGTTGCCGCTGGACATGCCGCAGCCGGATAATGTGGTTCAGGCTTGGGTCGATTCACATACCGGACAAGGCTCTGATGCCAACTGCCCAGGCGCCGTACAGATGCCGTATATTCGCGGCAGCGAACCGCCTCCCGGCGCTGCTTGTGGTGGCGAAAGCCCTATTAACGGTGAAACGGTGATGGATTGGGTCAAGGGCTGGATGAATTAAGCAAAGAGGGTTTCAAGTGAACAAATGGTTGATTCCAGCGGTTGCCGCCGTGGCTTTGCTCAGCGGTTGCTCCAGCGTACAGCGTGGTTCGATCCCGGTTGTGGATTCCGGTAGCGCCGTTTCCAACAGTGAACGTGTTTCGGCCAATGGCGGTTTTCGTCAAACGACGGTTAAACGTCCTGTGCAATCCCAGACCCAGGCGATCCCGCAAGGTGACACCGGCGTCGTGGTGATGGTGCCGGGTGGCGGTGCAGTTGCATCGGCACCGATCAGCACTTCGCCGATTACGCCAGGCCCGATCACTTCGGGTCCGATCGACACTTCGCCAGTCCAGTCGGCCCCGATCAATCAGGGCAGCTACAGCATGCCATCGACGCCAAGCGGCATTCCTTCGTCGAGCGCCGGTGGTCTGTCAGCTGATGAACAGCTGGACGGTCCGGTATTGGCGCTGCTGACCACTGCTCAGCAGCAACAGGCTGGCGGTGACCTCAACGGTGCTTCTTCCAGTCTGGAGCGCGCCCAGCGTGTTGCACCGCGTGAGCCGCAAGTGCTTTATCGTCTGGCGCAGGTTCGCATGGCCCAAGGTGATGCGGCACAAGCCGAGCAGTTCGCTCGTCGTGGTCTGACCCTCGCCAATGGGCGTCCGGCACTTCAGGCCAGTCTGTGGGAGTTGATCGGTCAGGCACGTGATAAGCAGGGTGATTCCGCTGGCGCTGCACTGGCCCGTCAGAAGGCCAAGGTTTCGCTGTGATGGACGCACGCTTTCCGAAAATTGCCGAGCAGCTGTTGTTGATCGAGCGCGAGTTGCGGGTTCAGGGATGGTGGGACGAGGTCTCGCCATCGGTTGAAGCGCTGTCCAGTGTCGAGCCGTTCTCGGTCGATACGCTGGATTTCGAGCAGTGGCTGCAATGGATCTTCCTGCCGCGCATGAAAGCGATCCTCGAGCAGGATTTGCCGTTGCCCAATGCCTCGGGCATTCAGGAGATGGCGGAAATGGTCTTCGCCAGCCGCAATGTCCAAGGCAAGGATCGGCAGTTGCAGGTGCTGCTCAAAGAGTTCGACCAACTGATCACCGCCTCCCGCTGACCCCGGTCCCTTTCTGTAGGAGCAGAGCTTGCTCGCGAAGGCGGCCTAACATTCAACATATCTTTTGAATGTTAGGCCGCCTTCGTCGGAACGCCGCCCGGAGCAAGCTCTGCTCCTACTGGCAGTTTTCAGCGATCTGTCTTTGCGCTTCAGCAGTTCGTTCCTGACGTTGCTCGTCGGTCAGGCGCCGCATCTCACCCTCGACATCCTCCCGTATCCGCGGATTGTTCTGCAGTTGAGCCAGGTTCGTCCGCGCCTGCTCGCAGAATACCTTTAGCTGCGCTTGCTGCTCGGCGACCTGTTTTTTAACGGTCCTATCGATGGCCTGTTGATCGCCAATGGCGTTACTGCGGGGCAGCGTAGCCGGCTTGTTCGCAGAGGAGGGCGTGACAACGGTCGTGGCTTGCCGGCCCTGGGGCGGTTGCGCATCGAAGTGGGTAACGCCTTGTTCATCGACCCACGTGTAAATCTGAGCGGCCATGCACAAAGGGCTGATGCTGATCAGCAGGCTGGCGGTCAGGAAAAACGTTCGCATGCCATTTCCTTGTATTGGGTTGCGCAATTGAAGCTAACACAGTTGCTGTTTAGCGGTTTTTTCTTGCTTTCTCATGTGCTTACTTCAATAAAGCACATTGACGACTTGACTTGCAGGGGACGAAACAGAAGAATCCAAAGTCCGCTGTAGAGGGACTGCCAGAAGCAGACCCACTCGGCAGATCATGAGGCGCACATCCGCGCCGACCTGTTACACCCGCAACGCGTTACCTCGCGCTGGGTGGGAAAGCCCCGCAACACTTGGGACGATCCCAATACTTGCTCAGTCAGTGCTGACGTAGTCGGCGACCACCGTCGCTCATGCTCTGCCGAGAAGTAAACCTATTAAGACCCGTCCTCTTGTATGTGGGCGGTATTCTGGCGTTTTAGAGGTGAACAACGTGGAGCTTTTATCTGGCGGTGAGATGCTCGTCCGCTTTTTGCGTGACGAAGGCGTCAAGTACATCTACGGGTACCCGGGTGGTGCTCTTCTTCATGTTTACGATGCCCTGTTCAAAGAACCGGAAGTGACCCACATCCTGGTTCGTCACGAGCAGGCTGCGACCCATATGGCTGACGGCTACGCCCGTGCCACCGGTAAAGCCGGTGTGGTACTGGTGACCTCCGGCCCGGGCGCAACCAACGCCATTACCGGTATTGCCACGGCCTACATGGACTCCATTCCGATGGTGGTCATTTCCGGCCAGGTGCCTAGCAACATGGTTGGCACCGATGCGTTCCAGGAAACCGACATGATCGGTATCTCCCGGCCGATCGTGAAGCACAGCTTCATGATCAAGCACGCGTCGGAAATCCCGGAAGTCATGAAGAAAGCGTTCTACCTGGCGCAATCCGGTCGTCCTGGTCCGGTCGTTGTCGATATCCCGAAAGACATGACCAACCCGGCCGAGAAGTTCGAATACATCTTCCCGAAAAAAGCCAAGCTGCGTTCCTACAGCCCGGCCGTTCGCGGTCACTCCGGACAAATCCGCAAGGCAGCCGAAATGCTCCTGGCGGCCAAGCGCCCTGTGATGTACGCAGGCGGCGGTGTGATTCTCGGTGGTGGCTCCGCGCCGCTGACCGAGTTGGCGAAGATGCTCAACCTGCCAGTGACCAATACCCTGATGGGTCTGGGTGCCTACCCTGGCACCGACCGTCAGTTCATCGGCATGCTCGGCATGCACGGCAGCTACACCGCCAACCTGGCGATGCACCATGCTGACGTGATCCTCGCAGTCGGCGCACGCTTCGACGATCGTGTCATCAACGGCGCGTCGAAGTTCTGCCCGAATGCCAAGATCATTCACATCGACATCGACCCGGCTTCGATCTCCAAGACCATCAAGGCCGACGTGCCGATCGTTGGTCCGGTGGAAAGCGTCCTGACCGAAATGGTCGCGATCCTCAAGGAAATCGGCGAGACCCCGAACAAGGAGTCCGTTGCCAGTTGGTGGAAGCAAGTTGATGAGTGGCGCGGTGATCGCGGCCTGTTCCCTTACGACAAGGGCGACGGCAGTGTCATCAAGCCGCAGACCGTGATCGAAACCCTGTGCGAAGTGACCAAGGGCGATGCCTTTGTTGCCTCCGACGTGGGTCAGCACCAAATGTTCGCGGCGCAGTACTACAAGTTCAACAAGCCGAACCGCTGGATCAACTCCGGTGGCCTGGGCACCATGGGCTTCGGTTTCCCGGCGGCCATGGGTATCAAGTTGAGCTTTCCGGATGCCGACGTCGCCTGCGTAACGGGCGAGGGCAGTATCCAGATGAACATTCAGGAACTGTCCACCTGTCTGCAATATGGCTTGCCGGTCAAAATCGTCATCCTGAACAACGGCGTTCTGGGTATGGTTCGTCAGTGGCAGGACATGAGCTACGGTAGCCGTCACTCGCACTCCTACATGGAATCGTTGCCTGACTTCGTCAAGCTGGCAGAGGCCTATGGCCATGTCGGCGTGCGCATCACCGACTCGAAAGACTTGAAGTCGAAGATGGAAGAAGCATTCGCCATGAAGGATCGCCTGGTGGTCATCGATATTGCAGTCGACACCAGCGAGCACGTCTATCCGATGCAGATCAAAGACGGCTCCATGCGCGATATGTGGCTGAGCAAGACGGAGCGTACTTAATCATGCGGCACATTATTTCCTTGCTTCTGGAAAACGAACCCGGTGCTCTGTCGCGTGTAGTCGGCCTGTTCTCGCAGCGCAACTACAACATCGAAAGCCTGACCGTGGCGCCAACCGAAGACCCGACTTTGTCGCGTCTGACGCTGACCACCGTGGGTCACGATGAGATCATCGAGCAGATCACCAAGAACCTGAACAAGCTGATCGAAGTGGTCAAACTGGTCGACCTGTCGGAAAGTGCTCACATCGAGCGCGAACTGATGCTGGTCAAGGTCAAGGCCACCGGCGCCCAGCGCGCCGAGATCAAGCGCACTACCGATATTTACCGTGGGCAGATCGTCGATGTCAGCGCTAGCGTGTATACCGTTCAATTGACCGGTACCAGCGACAAGCTCGACAGCTTCATTCAGTCCATCGGCACCGCGTCGATCCTGGAAACCGTCCGCAGCGGCGTAACCGGTATTGCTCGCGGCGACAAAGTACTCAGCATCTAAACCAAATTAGCGAATGGCCTGAACGGCCTGGATATATAGGGGAAATTCATGAAAGTTTTCTACGATAAAGACTGCGACCTGTCGATCATCCAGGGCAAGAAAGTTGCCATCATCGGTTACGGTTCCCAAGGCCACGCTCAAGCGTGCAACCTGAAAGACTCCGGCGTTGACGTCACTGTTGGCCTGCGTAAAGGTTCGGCGACCGTTGCCAAAGCCGAAGCTCACGGCCTGAAAGTGACCGACGTTGCTTCCGCTGTTGCGGCTGCCGACCTGGTCATGATCCTGACCCCGGACGAGTTCCAGTCCTCCCTGTACAAAAACGAAATCGAGCCGAACATCAAGAAAGGCGCCACCCTGGCCTTCTCCCACGGCTTCGCGATCCACTACAACCAGGTTGTTCCGCGCGCTGACCTCGACGTGATCATGATCGCGCCGAAAGCACCGGGCCACACCGTGCGTTCCGAGTTCGTCAAAGGCGGCGGTATCCCTGACCTGATCGCTATCTATCAGGATGCTTCCGGCAACGCCAAAAACGTTGCACTGTCCTACGCTGCCGGCGTTGGTGGCGGTCGTACCGGTATCATCGAAACCACTTTCAAGGACGAGACCGAAACCGACCTGTTCGGCGAACAAGCCGTTCTGTGCGGTGGTACCGTTGAACTGGTCAAAGCCGGTTTCGAAACCCTGGTTGAAGCTGGCTACGCGCCGGAAATGGCCTACTTCGAATGCCTGCACGAACTGAAACTGATCGTTGACCTCATGTACGAAGGCGGTATCGCCAACATGAACTACTCGATCTCCAACAACGCTGAATACGGCGAGTACGTGACTGGTCCGGAAGTGATCAACGCCGAATCCCGTCAGGCCATGCGCAACGCCCTGAAACGTATTCAGGACGGCGAATACGCCAAGATGTTCATCAGCGAAGGCGCAACCGGCTATCCTTCGATGACCGCCAAGCGTCGTAACAACGCCGCTCACGGTATCGAAATCATCGGCGAGCAACTGCGCTCCATGATGCCGTGGATCGGTGCCAACAAGATCGTCGACAAAGCCAAAAACTAAGTCGCACACTTGTACGGAAAACGCGGCCTAGGCCGCGTTTTTTCGTTTAGGAGGCCGGTTCTGGTATAAAGCTGCATCGTTTGTGGCCGAACCGTCGTCCCAGACACCTGTCGAAACTTTCCACCCCGTTGCAAGGTAATGTCCATGAGCGAACGTCCCGAAGAGCCAAACCAGGCTTCTGACGCCGAAAGCCTGCTGCCCATCGATGAACACGTCGAAGAAGGGCATGACGCTGAAGGCCGTAAAGTCCGGCATCGTGGTATCTATCTTCTGCCGAATCTGTTCACCACTGCGAACCTGTTCGCAGGGTTCTACTCCATCATCAATTCAATGAGTGCCCAGAGTGCCTTGAGTGCCGGTGATGCGATTGGCGCGAGCAAGTATTTTGCGTTTGCCGCGATCGCCATTTTTGTCGCCATGGTGCTCGACGGTCTCGACGGTCGCGTTGCCCGTATGACAAACACCCAGAGTGCCTTCGGTGCCGAGTACGACTCGCTGTCCGATATGGTCGCCTTCGGTGTCGCGCCGGCACTGCTGGCATTTGGTTGGGCCTTGGGTGATATGGGCAAGGTCGGCTGGATGGTCGCCTTCATTTATGTCGCCGGCGCTGCGTTGCGCCTGGCACGTTTCAACACCCAGGTGGGCACCGCCGACAAGCGCTACTTCATCGGCCTGGCCAGTCCGGCTGCGGCGGGTGTGGTTGCGGGTATTGTCTGGGCGTTCAGCGATTACGGCATTCAGGGTTCCAAGATGTCTTTCCTGGTCGCGCTGATGGTTGCGGCTGCCGGCATGCTGATGGTCAGCAACATCAAGTACAACAGCTTCAAGGAGCTGGACCTGAAAGGGCGTGTGCCTTTCGTGGCGATCCTTGCCGTGGTGCTGGTGTTTGCCGTCGTGTTCAGTGATCCGCCGCGCATCCTGCTGCTGGTTTTCCTCGCCTATGCAGCGTCTGGCCCGGTTCAATACCTGTTACGTCTTCGTCGGCACAAAAGCGTGTAATTTCCC
The DNA here is from genome assembly GCF_014852325.1 of Pseudomonas sp. PDM01. Lineage (NCBI taxonomy): Bacteria > Pseudomonadati > Pseudomonadota > Gammaproteobacteria > Pseudomonadales > Pseudomonadaceae > Pseudomonas > Pseudomonas sp. PDM01. The sequence goes on along the minus strand of NZ_JACVBK010000010.1, from coordinate 1,983 downwards.
TCATACTCCGCAGTCTATTGGTGCATCTGTCCTCCAATGCTGCGGAGTTGCCATGCTGATCAAAGTCCCCAAGTCATCCGACTGCCATGAGTCGGATGTCACGCCTGAATCCCTCTATCTATCTCGTCGTAATGTATTGGGCGCCGCCGTTGCCGGCTTGGCTGTGAGCAGCTTGCCGCGTTGGGCCAGTGCTGACGATGCCGCGCGATACGCGGATGTCGAGGCGGGTAACGCGCCGTCCTGGTTTGCCGAAAAACTGCCTTCTACCAAGTGGGGGGCGGTCACCGTCAAGGATGAGGCGATCACGCCGTTCAAGGACGCGACCCACTACAACAACTTCTATGAGTTCGGTACCGACAAGGGTGATCCGGCCGCCAACGCCGGTTCTCTGAAAACCGAACCGTGGAGCGTGGTGGTGGACGGGGAGGTGGGTAAGCCGGGGCGATATGCGCTGGAGGACTTCATGAAGCCCTATCAGCTGGAGGAGCGCATCTATCGTCTTCGCTGTGTAGAGGCCTGGTCGATGGTCATTCCATGGATCGGATTTCCCATCTCTGCGTTGCTCAATGTTGTTGAGCCAACCTCCAAGGCAAAATTCATTCGCCTCGAAACGCTGCAGGACCCTAAGACCATGCCAGGGCAGCGCTCTGGTTTTGCCCTGATCGACTGGCCCTATGTAGAAGGGCTGCGTCTGGACGAGGCGATGAATCCGTTGGCGATTCTTGCAGTGGGCATGTACGGGCGTGAGTTGCCTAACCAGAACGGCGCGCCTCTGCGCCTGGTGGTGCCGTGGAAGTACGGCTTCAAGAGCGTCAAATCCATCGTGCGGATCAGTCTGGTCAGCGAGCAACCGAAAACCACCTGGCAAAGCATTGCTGCGGACGAGTACGGCTTCTATGCCAACGTAAATCCGACAGTCGATCATCCGCGCTGGACGCAGGCTCGGGAGCGTCGTTTACCGAGCGGTCTGTTCAAGCCCAATGTGCGTGACACGCAGATGTTCAACGGCTACTCGGACGAAGTTGCTTCTCTATATACAGGGCTCGATCTGCGGAAGAACTACTGATGCGATATCCGTTCTGGCGAGTGAGTGTCTTCATCGCTGCTGCGGTATGGCCGCTGCTCTGGCTCTATCAGGCTTGGGCGGATGTGCTGGGGCCGGATCCGGGCAAGGTGCTGGTTGATCGGTTGGGGTTGGGGACGCTTGTACTGCTGCTTATTACATTGAGTTTCACGCCGTTGCTGAAGCTCACCGGTTGGGCGGGGTGGATTGCTGTCCGACGGCAGCTGGGTTTGTGGTGCTTCGCTTATGTAGTTCTCCATCTGAGTGGCTATATAGCGTTCATTCTTGGCTTTGATTGGTCGCAGCTGGGGGTCGAGTTACGCAAGCGGCCATACATTATTGTCGGTGTGCTGGGGTTCCTTTGTTTGCTGGCGTTGGCGATAACCTCCAACCGCTACAGTCAACGTCGGCTGGGGGCTGGCTGGAAGAAACTGCATCGACTGGCTTATGGGGTTCTCGGTCTTGGCTTGCTGCATATGTTGTGGATCGTGCGTGCAGATCTGAAGGAGTGGGCTGTCTATGCCTCTATAGGCGCACTGCTATTGGTGTTGCGGTTACCGCCTGTCGCTCGTCGAATTCCACGTTTAATAGCTAAAAAGACATCTTCTGAAAGAAAAGCATAATTAGGTGTTGACGGCAGATTCTGGAAGTCTATAATTCGCCCCACTTCCGGCGCAGTCGAAACGGAAAACTCCTTGGTAAACAAAGAGTTACGCAGTTTTCGACGGCGAGTTGCTTCAGTTCATCGAAGCCCAGAAGGAGTTGAAAGAGCGGTGTTGTGTGGCTCTTTTGGCGGTTCGATCTTCTCGGTCGAAAGCGGAGAAAAAGAGGTGTTGACAGCAGCGAGTAACGCTGTAGAATTCGCCTCCCGCTAACGAGAGATCGGAAGCGCAAGTGGTTGAAGTTGCAAAGGAAACTTT